>NZ_CP047951.1:1932002-2254002 GCF_014279755.1 Synechococcus sp. PROS-U-1 | reverse complement strand
TGGAAAACACCCTGTTTGAGGATGGTGAGCAGGCCAACACCTTCAAGGCGTTCGAGCCCACCCAGGAAGAAGAGACCTATTCCATGGTCACCGCCAACCGCTTCTGGAGTCAGATCTTCGGTATCGCCTTCTCCAACAAGCGCTGGCTGCACTTCTTCATGCTGTTCGTGCCTGTGATGGGCCTGTGGACCAGCTCCATCGGCATCATCGGTTTGGCCCTCAACCTGCGCGCCTACGACTTCGTGTCACAGGAAATCCGCGCTGCAGAAGATCCCGAATTTGAGACCTTCTACACCAAGAACATCCTTCTAAATGAAGGTCTGCGTGCCTGGATGGCACCGGCTGACCAGCCGCACGAAAACTTCGTCTTCCCTGAAGAGGTTCTGCCTCGCGGCAACGCTCTTTGATCAGGTCCGATGTTTCCTTAAACCGCCCAACTGGGCGGTTTTTTTTGTTCAGTTTTCGTCTGAATTAGCGCCCAGACGCAAGGTGAGATCAATGCCGTTGTGTTGATCGAGCAGCGCTCGCAGCAGTGCATCGATCAGCAAAATGATGCCAAGCAGCTCCAAGGCTTCCTCCAGGCCTGTGATGGCGCCATACCAGGGGCTATGCAGGCGGATCAGGCTGGATCGAACGGCGAAGCTGCCAACCATTTCCATGCCGATGGCGCCGCCGATGTAGACGGCACCTGAGCGCAGCAACCGTGCTGCCGTGGCTCTTGGGATCGACCCAAGGAAGCCGCGAAATCGCCACAGCATGACCAGGGCGAGGGCGGTGTAGGGGATCACCCAGGTGGATGCCAGGGCTGGGTGCACTTGGTGCCTTAGCCCCGGAATGATCAGGATCTCGTGGATCTGCAGGGCTTCGTCAAGCGCCAGAAAGATGAAAATCTTCGACAGCAAACGCCAGTCCCGTGCAGCGATGCGATCGTTGCTCTGCCCCAGTCGCTGCATCAATAAAGCCGCCATCAGCAACAGCGCGCTGCTGAACAGGGTGGGCAAATTGAGCTCTCTGTCCATGTTGAGGCTGTCGAGCCAATATTTCTCCTTACCGAAGCCGTAAATGCCCACTTGCACGATGCAATGGGCTACCAAAAACCCTGCGGTGATCACTGTCAGAACGTTGCGGACAGACCCTGGAGTGAGGGGGACGATCCAGGCCTGGCTTTGGTCCGCTGCTCTGGATTGCTGAGTCACGGTTGGATGGTGCGGAGGTTGAACGCAGGCCCCCGTATCCGTTTCTAAACCTTTGCTTAACCTGCGCTTTGCGCTAGGGACGAGTTGGTGGCAGTGATCTACACACGTGGTTGCGCCCTGAAGACCGCCATCACCGGCTTGTGTGTGGTGGTTGCGGCTGCGTCTCTTCTCACGTTGGTGGTGCAACTGGTGATTGCCGTGTCTGGCGGATCTGCTTTGGATCCCGGATGGGGTGTTCTGGCTGGTGTGAGCACGGCATTGGCGATTTGGGCAACTCGATCCCAGTGGCTGTTGCGGTTGCTGTCGGTTGCCGATCCCTTGGCCCATCAGGGTCGCGCGCGCGCGGTGTGGGGTCTGCTGGCCCTGGTGGTTCTGCTTGTTGTGGGCCTGAAGACCGGCTCTACGGATCGTGACGCCTACAAAAACCTGGTGTTTGGCGAGGGGGGGCTGGTCGAGTGGAGCCAAGTGCTTGTCCTTGTGCTCGCCACCCGAGCGGCCTGGTTGATTGGCACCGATTTGAACGCACGTCTTGAGGAGCGCCGACCCGGGCGTCTGTTCCAGATCGGCGCAGGATGCCTGGCTCTGGTTTTGATGGAGGAACTCGCCTGGGGGCAGGTGATCTTCAGTTGGCGGACCCCGCCCTTGTTGAACGAGATCAACGCCCAGAACGAGACGACCCTCCACAACATCGGCTGGTTTCAGGATCGATTGGATATGGGTACGTTCTTCGCGACTCTTGGTGTCCTGGCTGTTGTGGTTCTGGCCCCTCGCTGGATGCGAGCTCTGACCAAACGGTGTTCAGAGCCGATGGCGGCCGTGAACCAGGCTCTCACTCCCGCTTTCTACAGCTGGCCGTTGTTCCTTGCGGTTTCCGCACTGGCGTTCTGCATTGCCACCCGAAGCTTTTCCGATGTGATCCTCAATCGCGATCAGGAGTGGGGTGAGCTGGTTCTGTACACATCCATCTATTTCCTCTTGCTGCGCACGCGCGTGCTTCTTGGTCCCGTGCAGGACGCTCCGTAATCTGCCCAAAACCCATCCAGGACGGCTGTATGCGTCGACCCCTCGGCACTGATGCGCCCTCCACACCACGGTGGCCACGCAACGTGCTGGTGATGGCAGGCCTGTTTGCCCTGATCTGTTTCGCGCTTCAGGCCTGGCGGCTGTTCAGTTTCAGCGCGAGCTACGACCAGGCCCTGTTTCTCCAGGAGCTCTGGGCGACGGCTCAGGGGCGACCTTTTGAGAGCAGTTTGTCGTCGGTCCTGTCAGGTGCCGTCGCTGTCGACGGTGGTCTCCCTTCAATTGGATATTTGCATCTGGGGCAACACGCCAATTTTTTGACCCTGTCGCTTTCTCCGTTGGTGGCTCTCCTGGGGATGTGGGCACTTCCCCTGGTTCAGGTCAGCTTGCTTGCTGCAGCTGGTTTGGTGCTGTGGCGTTTGGCGGATTCCAGGCTGCCCCGACCCGTGGCCGAGCGCATCACCCTGGCCTACTTCCTTAGCGGTGCAGTGATCGGCCCCGTCCTGGAGAACTTTCATGATCTGGTGTGGTTGCCATTGCTGGCATTCCTTGTCGTGGGTGGTCTGTTAGACGCCTGCCTGTGGCGGGTGCTGCTGTTCGGGGCGTTGCTGTTGCTGGTTCGTGAAGACAGCGGTCTGTTGCTGTTTTCACTCGGTCTCTGGGCCCTGGTCCGCCGTCCCGATCAACGCCTCACCGGTGCCGTTCTGATGCTGGTCTCCTTTGTCTGGGTGCTGCTGGTTACGGGATGGCTGCAGCCGCTGGTCGACTCTTCCCTGTCGGATCGATTCCTGCAGGAGAAGTTTGGCCATTTGGCGGAGGATTCCTCCGGAGGAACGCTGGCCGTGCTGCTGGCCATGCTGCGCCGGCCTTGGGCTCTGTTGCAAGCGTTGGTATCACCGCCAGGGGCAACACTCGGCTTTCTGCTGGCATTGAGCCTGCCGCTGGTGTTTGTTCCCCTGCTCTCGGTGGATGCCGCTTTGCTGATGGCTGCTCCATTGCTCATTGCGCTGCTCTCGCAAGGGCGATCGGCCTTGTCGGTGACGCTGCGCTATGTGCTCGCTCTGGTGCCAGGGCTCTATCTCGGTGCTGTGCTCTGGTGGGAACGGCATCCGGCGGCCTGGTCGAGGCTGTGGGTGCGCAGCGCTTGGACCGCTGCCATCTCCCTTGGCCTTGTGCTCACGCTGGTGGGGAACCCTCATCGCACTCTCTCCGCTCTCATCCCAGACAGCTTTTCGCCTTGGATTCATGTCCCGCCCCAGCAGATGCTGCAACGCCGCCAGGCAGCGTTGAACGCCATGGCTCTGGTTCCACCGCAGGCCAGCGTTGCCGCTGACACCCCTTTGCTCCCCAAGCTGGCGGAGCGTGAGGCGCTGATCCGTTTCCCAAAGCATGTCGAGTACAACGACCGTGCGGGAACCGTGCGGGAGGTCGACTGGGTGGTGACCTTCCCCGGTTATTACACACCTCTGGCGCCGTTGTTTCGGCGTGAGCGCAAGCAACAGCGTGCGATTCGTCAGGAATTGGCCGAACTCACAGGATCGGGGCGCTATCAGCTGGTGCACTGTCGGGACGGCGCTGTGGTGTTGCGGCGGCAGGGGCTCGACACAGCTCCAGGCCAGATGCCCATCTCTGACAGGTCCAGCTCCTGTCCCTGGCTTCAGTAAGCAGGCTCTGCTGCACCTGTCGGGTTGATCCCCAGCCCGGGTCACGGGGATTGAGCAGCAGCACGTTCCAGGGCCCTGCGTCGAGGAGCGAGCTCTGTTTGTTCTTGGGGAAGCCGACCGTGGTGCGCTGGCTGAGCTGTGGCACCAGATAGCTGGTGGTCAGCACGGCGTCTTGCGGTTGAATCAGGGCCCGGGCCGCTTGAACGGCTTGCATCTGGGGCAGCCGGGCCAGGTAGGGGCCGGAAAAGAACCAGGGCTTGGCCAGCGCGAGCCAGCAGGCCACGGCCCAGCACAGCATCCAGGGAAAGCTTCGCTGGGGTTGGGGTTGCCGCCGCAGACCATCGACGCAGGCCACCACGGCCACCACCGCCAGGGGCAGGCTGTAGTGATGCACCAGGGTGCGATAGCTGGCGGAGGCTGAGAGCAGATTCACCAGTACCAACGGCAGCCCGATCAGCAACGTGCTGAGGGAGGCCCGTCGCCACAGGGGGATGCAGGGCAGGCAAAGCAGCAGCAGATATTCCGATCCTCCGCCCCAATCCAGGCCACTGAGAACCGTGAGCGGATCGCCGTTCAAATGGCTGAACATCCGCGATGCGGCCTTCGGCCCGTTGCCATCCCGAAGCAGTGGATAAAGCCAACGACTAAGCATCAGCAGCCATCCGATGCTGATTCCCCCCGCCGCAAGGCTCCATCGCCAACGCCGGCGCCAAGCAAGATCGATGGCCATTCCTGCCGTGATCAGCACGAGGCCATCGCGGCAGCCCAGCATCAGAAGCAGCAGCGAAAACCACAGCCAGGGGCGATTGCGTCGCTCGGCCCAGAGGGCCAGAGCGAAGGCAGGCATCACCCAGGTTTCGGGGTGGAAATCGAAGAGGGCGGCGTTGAATACCACCGGCTGCAGCCACCAGAGGCCGCAGACCAGCCAGCAGCGTCGACGGGTCAGTCCCGCTTGCTCCGCCAGCCACCAGATCGGCAGCGCGGTGCAGCTCAGGGCCAGCGCCTGACTTGCCAGCAGCCACTGCAGGCTGGGCAGGATCCAATAGGCCGCACCCGCTAAATAGAGCATCCAGGCCCCGTGGTCGGCCAGCACATGCACCTGCTCCATCGAGGAGATCGGTGCGGTTCCGGAGCCGATCAGCCAGGCCCACTGATCGAACAGCCCCAGGTCGTAGGCATTGCTTTGCAGCAGGCCATGGCGTGCCGCCGCGACGCCCCAGAGCAGCAGGCCAATCCCTGCAGCAAGCACCAACAGCAGCGGGGGGAAGCCCTTGGGGGGCGATGGCCGGGATTCAGCGCTGGGACTGGAGGTCATCGATTGGAATCAGGTAGGTCTGGCTGTTTGTGTCCACCCAGGCGTTGGGGCTGGCGCCCACCATCTCCCGCAGAATCCGTTGCCGCTTCTCAGGCATCGGTCGGTAGGTCTTGTCCCACACAAAGCTGCCGGCCAGATGGCTGGCTCCGGCGCTCTTCCAGCGCTGGAGCCGTTCCGGTGTGAGTTGCTTGCTGGAGATCAGCCAGCCCTGACGGCGGGCCAGGTTGAGCAGGGTTGGATCGGTGCTGGTGACACTCACGATCCTCGCGTCGATTGGTAAGTCCCTGCGGATGGTGAGGGCCAGGGGCATCCACGCCTGACGGTGGCGATGCTCCACGGCCCAGTAATCCACCGAGAGCACCGTGAGGCTCACCACCAGGGCAAGGCCGATCAAAAGCCGAGGCTGCCAGCGGCTGCGTTTTTGTTGCCAGGTCTGCCAGCCCAAGCCGATCAGTGGAGAGCTGAACAGCAGCAGGGGCAGTTGGTAGTACTCATGGATCGTGCTCGAGCGCATCGTGGCGACCGTGCAGAGCAGAACCCCCAGCAGACCGCTGATCGCGATCTGCCCACCACCGCTGCGCCAGCTGGCCCTGAGGCCAATCAGCAGGAAAGGCACCCCCACCAGCGCCAGGAGACGCAGGCCAACCCGCAGCATCAGATTGGTCCAGCTGTTGAGGTCCAATAGAAGACTGAGGCTGCTGCGATCGGCCCCCGACCCCCAGAACCCGAAGCTCAGTCCACTGGCCAGTCCTAGATGATGGGCATGCCAGAACCAGCCGATGATCGCCGCAAGACTGGTACCGATGTAAAGCCAGAACCCCGGGCTCCCCATCAGGCGAAGCACGCGACCGGGCAGGGACCGCATGGGTGGGGCCTCGCCTTGAGGGTTGGAGGTGAGGTGCACCATCAGCATGGGCAGCCCCAGCCAAAGCAGCGGAATCACCTTGATCAGGCCAGCTGTGGTGAAGCCCAGCCAGCTCAGGGCCAGGGCCCAGGCCAACCGTCGCTCACGCCAGAGGCTCAGGCTTTCCAGGGCCCCTGCGGCACAAAGCAGCAACAGGGCTTCGGCCTGGAAGGCGCGACCGAAATACACCCCCAACGGTGCGATGGCAAAGGCCAGGCCCGCCCACCAACCGGCTTGGGGGTTGAACCAACGCCTGCCGAGGCGCATCACGAGCCAGATGGTCAGCCCGCTGCAGAGCACCGATAGACCACGCCCCAGCCATTCCTGCACGCCCATGAGGCCGTAAAGACGGCTGATCAGAAAGGGGTAGAGGGGAAATTCCGACTCCACAAAGCCCGCACTCGCGCCTCCCCAGTCGATTTGCGGCAGCCAGATCGGTGTGCCCGCTTGGCTGAAATGCCTGGCCATGGCCGCGGTGTCAGCCTGCCGCCAACTATGGACACCAAGCACTGGCATCCAGATCTGCACCAGCCGCAGCAGGCTTCCCAGGCCGATGGGCAGCCAGGCCGGCTTAGGGGCTATTCCAGACAAAGCGGGATGAGGCCGCATAGTTCCAGACGTAGACGACAACAATGCCCGCCAGTTGGGCCCAGAGCGCATGGGCCTGGATCAGGGTGTAGAAACTGGTGGCCAGACCGACGTTGGCAAGTGCGGGGAGGGAGGCAACCAGGAGGAACTTCAGCAACCCTTTGATCAGCTGTCGTCCGCTCTGGCGCCGATCGCGGAAGGTGAGGGCATTGTTCACCAGATAATTCGAACTTGCAGCGGTGATCACGGCCACCGGAAGCGCCTGCTGAAAGGAGAGGTTGAGCAGGCCCATGAGGAGTGCGGTCGACATCAGCTGAACCACTACACCTGAGGCGCCAACAAGTCCGAAGCTGATTGCCCGCCGTGGCAGCAGCCGCAGGGTTGCGGTGTGAATCAGGGACACCACGAAGTCCCAGAGGATGGCGAGATCGAGCTTGGAGCTGCCATGCAGGCGCGGCTGAAAGCTCAGCGGGATTTCCCCCACCTGCAGGCGGCCGCGGCTGATGGCCAGGAGCTCGTAGAAAAATTTGAAGCCGTTGACGTCCACCTGGCGGACCATGGGCAGACAGCGATCGAGGCGCAGCACGATGAAGCCGCTCATGCAATCGCTCAGGTGCTGATACGACCTTGGAAGACTCCAACGGGCCAGCCGGTTGGCGAGCGTGGAACCATCGGTGCGTCGACCACTGAGGCCACGGATTTCGGAGTTGTCCAGGAAGCGGCTCCCCGCAACCACGTCCAGGGACTCACGTTGCAGGACCAGGACGGCCTCCCTAACGGAGGTGGGCTCATGCTGGCCATCGCTGTCCATCACTACGGCGAGGGGATAGAGAGCTGCGATCAGGCCTTCCTTGATTGCGCTGGCCAGTCCGGAGCGTCCCACCCGTTGAATGATCCTGATCCTGGGGTCCTGGCGGGCTAAGGCGCGGACCAAATCAGGGGTGCCATCGCGGGAATCGTCATCGACAACCAGGATCTCGAGCGGATGTTCGGTCTTCAGACGAAGCAGGGATTCGATCACCTGGCGGATCGATCCGCCTTCGTTAAACGTTGGCAGCACGATGGATAGGCCGCTGTGGGTCGCCTGTCCTTCACGTTCCGCGGTGGATGACACAATGCGCTGCAGTCGGGCTCAGGCTACCGACAGTCGGCCAGGATCCACCGCCCTGATTGGCCCTCGATTAGGCAGCCTTCCTGGGGCTTGTCGCTAAGACGCCGACCTGCGTCTCCTTTGAAACGTGGGATTCGTTGTTCGGCATACCAGTTCAGGCTGGGACGTTCGTCGTAGCCCTTCAGCGTTAGCCCTGCCCCGGGGCTTTTCCTGGCCAAGGCAGCAACGGGTTGTACCGGCCAGGTTTCATTCAATTCCCACAACCACAGCGGTGAGTGAAACAACAGGGCCAGCGTGGCGACATTGCCGCAGGTGAGGCTGATCAAGCCAAGGCGCCGTTGCCTTGGTGCGTCAGATCGCAGCCACCAGCCGCCGAAACACCAGCCGAGACCCAGCACAGCCGCCAGGCTGCGATAGGGCGCAAGGCTGCTGCCGATGCGGCTGAAGCTGCCCAGCCACAGCAGCAGCAGCAGGAGTCCGAGTCCGCTCCAGAACATGGGAAGGCGCAACAGCAGCCAGCGGCCGGGTGGCCTTGGACTGTCAGGTGACTCCAAAGATGGGGTAGAGGAGGAGGGTTGCTCCACCAGCCAGACCAGCAGAGGAGCGCAGAGAAGGGCGATCGGCAGCCAGAGCGGATGGCTGTACCAGGGGAGCTGGGTGCGCAGCGGAAGAATGGCCCCCGCCAGGGTGAGCAGGCTGGCCACCGACCACTGCCCCCATCGGCTTTTGCGATACCGCCAGGCGAAGGCCAGTGCGAAGGGCACCAGAGGCAGCCAGGGCCAGCCCCCCTCGAGCACTTCGATGATGGGAACCCGCCAACCCAGATCACTGCCTTCACCGGCATCCAGCAAAACCCTCCCGGCGCCATCGCCACCCCAGAGCCAGAGCGCCTCGCTCCCCCGGATGTGGGCATGCCAGAGATGCCATCCCATCCCCGGTGCCAGGCCCAGCAGCATTCCGGTGCAAGCCTTGGCATGGTTCCAGTTTTTCCATTCCTTGCTCCAGACCAGCGCCAGGCCGGCGGCCACGGCCGAGGGCACCAGCAAGGGCGCCTTGAGCAGGAGCATTGCGCTGGCCATTAGGCCGGCGACCGCTCCCCAGAGGCCGCTGTAATGGCGGCGGTTGAGCTGCAGCAAGGCCAGCCAGAGCAGAGCCATGGCCGTCAGCTGGGCGCCATCCAGCATGGCTAGACGTCCGTGCCGGGCCACCGGCAGCAGCGTCAGCAGGATCAGGCTGGTGGCGATGGCGCTGGAGCGATCTCCCGGCCGCAGGGTCCATTGCAGCCAGCCTCCAAGCGGGACCACCAGACAGGACAGCAAGGCCGGTGCCAGTCGGATGGTCCATTCCGATGGGAGCTGGTCGGGCTGCGTTGTCGCACTGATCACCAGCGCGATCAGGCTGTGAAGTCCTGGTGCTTTGTTGAGGTATGGCCCGTCCCAGAGGGTGGGCAGCAACGGGGCTTCCCCGAGTCCGTGGCGAAGTTCGAGAGCCACCCGGGCCACGGTGGCCTCATCGAAGTCCCGCAGGGGGAGATCACCGAGCCCGATCAGGGCCAGGCCGGCAGCGACAAAGCCGAGACCCACCAATGCGATCCAGGGAGCTGGGCCAGGAGCTGAGCCGGAGCGCATGGGTGCTCCTCATCGCATCAAAAACTGAGTATGGTCCGAGTGTTCAGGATGCAGTGACGTGGAGAAGTGATTGCTTCCTCCGGGAAGCAAGCATGACTCCGAATGCGTTGCCGGCATTCACAATCCTTCAGGAGGAGGTGTCCATGATTTCCAGTTGTTTGATTCAGGGTCTGCTGATCGCGGAGAACGCCGGCTGAACGGCGCCTTCTGACTGATCATCCGGTTCCGCGGCATGAGCGGACCCGGCGAGAGCCCCCGTCCGGTTTTCCGGGCGGGGGCATCGTTTTTGGAAGTCTTCCGATGAGCTAAACGGTATTCGCTGATACATGTCGATGTATGGACCGGCACATATCCACTTGGATATTGGATGTCCACCTCTCAAAATCTGGAAATGGCGTAGTTGCGCCTATTTCCTGTGTGAGGAACCTAAATGAAGCTTTTCCAGCAACTGCTGGTGGCTCCTGCCGCCCTTGGCCTTCTGGCCAGTGGCGCTAATGCCGCCGAGCTCAACATCAACGGCGTCTCTGATTACGCCTCGTCTGCTGATCAGGTGACCAGCGTCACCCAGTTCTCCGACGTCTACCCCACCGACTGGGCCTATCAGGCTCTGGCGAACCTGGTGGAGCAGTACGGCTGCGTGGCCGGCTACCCCAACGGCACCTTCCGTGGCAACCGGGCCATGACCCGCTACGAAGCGGCTGCCCTGCTGAACGCCTGCCTCGACCGGATCACTGAAGTGACCGACGAGCTGCGTCGCCTGCTCAAGGAATTCGAAACCGAGCTTGCCATCCTCAAGGGTCGCGTTGACGGCCTCGAGGCCCGTGTTGGCGAACTGGAAGCAACCCAGTTCTCCACCACCACCAAGCTGAAAGGTAAGGCCGACTGGGTCTTCGGTGCAGCTAAGGCCCACGGCCGCGGCAGCAGTGCTTTTGAATCCGAAGCCGGTGGTACTTCCTTCAGCTACAACCTGGCTCTGAACCTGGAAACCAGCTTCACCGGTAAGGATCTGCTCTACACCCGCCTGCGTGCGGGCAACATGAACAACGTCTACACCGGCTTGTTCTCTCAGGAGTACGGCTTCGACTCCGGCAATGCCGTGGTTGTCAACCGTATGTGGTACAGCTTCCCCATCGGTGAGAACTTCACCGTGGTTGGTGGCCCGATGGTTCGTATGGACGACATGCTGCCGGTGTGGCCTAGTGCCTATCCGTCTGCAATGACGTACGACTTCTTCACCTACGCCGGTGCACCTGGTGTCTATAACCTGGCCCTCGGCGCTGGTGCTGGTGTGTATTGGAAGTCTGATGACTTCAGCATCTCCACCAGCTACCTCTCCACCAACGGCAACTCGAGCGATCCCAACACGGGTGGTATCGGTACCGATGGTGCCGACTTCAGTGCCACCACTCAGATCGCTTATGCACCTGAGAACTGGGGTATTGCTGCTGGCTACACCAAGGCTTCCGGTAACAACGAGAAGCTCTACATCGGCAACGCCAACCCTCAGGGCGTGATCGCTTCTGGGCTTGGTAGTCAGACCAACTCCGCTGGCCTGAGCGCCTGGTGGACCCCTGAGGATTCCGGCTGGATTCCTTCCATCAGCACCGGCGTCGGCACCACCTGGTTCGATGGCAGTGGCACTGATGGCTATTCCGCGTCTTGGTACGTGGGCCTCGAGTGGGACGACGTCTTCCTGGAAGGCAACTCCTTCGGTATGGCCGTTGGTCAGCCCACCTTCGTGGCTTCCGTTGACGGCGACGCTGTCGAAGATGGCGCCGGCTATGCCTGGGAATTCTTCTACAAGTTCCAGGTCACCGACAACATCAGCGTGACTCCTGCCATCACTTACCTGAGCAAGCCCTTCCCTTCTCAGGACTCCAATGGCATGAACGCCATGAGCGGTCTGATCAAGACCCAGTTCAAGTTCTGATCGCTGGTTTTGAGGCCCCTTCTGGGGTCTCATCCTTTTCAGAAGTTTCAGCTCTCCACCTCGGTGGAGGGCTTTTTTTGTGCGCGACGCGGTTGCTGGATGGTCTTAACCGATACCTAAACAACTCTTGAGTTGCGCTTACCGCCAGGGTGAAGTCGGGCCCATAGCGTGAGGCCGCTGGCATGTCTTGCCGGCACTTTTCTCTTGGTGTGAGAACCCAAATGAAGCTTTTCCAGCAACTGCTGGTGGCTCCTGCTGCCCTTGGCCTTCTGGCCAGTGGCGCTAATGCCGCCGAGCTCAACATCAACGGCGTCTCTGATTACGCCTCGTCCGCTGATCAGGTGACCAGCGTCACCCAGTTCTCTGACGTCTACCCCACCGACTGGGCCTATCAGGCTCTGGCGAACCTGGTGGAGCAGTACGGCTGCGTGGCCGGCTACCCCAACGGCACCTTCCGTGGCAACCGGGCCATGACCCGCTACGAAGCGGCTGCCCTGCTGAACGCCTGCCTCGACCGGATCACTGAAGTGACCGACGAGCTGCGTCGCCTGCTCAAGGAATTCGAAACCGAGCTGGCCATCCTCAAGGGTCGCGTTGACGGCCTCGAGGCCCGTGTTGGCGAACTGGAAGCAACCCAGTTCTCCACCACCACCAAGCTGAAAGCCAAAACCGTCTGGGTCGCTGGTGCGACGCGCGCTAAAGGTGATAACTACAACACCGGTGGCGAGAAGGGTGCACGTGATGCCTACAACGCTCAGTACGGCGGCTTCTCCTTCAGCTACGACCTCCGTCTCGGCCTGAAGACCTCCTTCACCGGTAAGGATCTGCTCTACACCCGCCTGCGCGCGGGCAACATGGGCGACACCAGTGTGTGGGATGGCAACGGCGTCAGCCTGAACAAACTCGACACCGCTGCCCCCGGCGGCAACATCGTCGAGGTTGATCGTATTTACTACCGCTTCCCCGTCGGCGACAGCTTCACCGTTCAGGTCGGTCCTCTGACCCGGAACACCGAGATGATGGGCTACAAGGCCACGGCCTATGCCAAGGGTGGCACCAAGATTCTCGACTTCTTCGGTGGTTCCCTGGGCACCCCCGGCGTCTGGAACAAGGAGACCGGTGGTGGCTTCGGTGCCATCTACAGCAACAAGAAGCAAGTGGAGAAGGGCAACCCCTACTTCACCGTCGCTGCTAACTACGTTGCTGATTCCGGTGAGGCCAATGACAGCAACCCCAACACGGGTGGCTTCATGACCGACAACTCCGAAGGCAACATCACCACTCAGATTGCCTACGGCAACAAGCAGTGGGGCTTTGCCGCCGGTTACCGCTACGGCCAGTGCGGCGCCAAGTTCCGTACCGGTACCGAGTACGCCGTTGGCGACAAGTTCGGCACCCCTTGCACCGTTGGTGACGCTGACGACCGCAGCAACGCCGATAGCCACAGCTGGTCCTTCCATGGCTTCTGGCGTCCGGAAGATTCCGGTTGGATGCCTTCCATCAGCGCTGGTGTTGGTAAGTCGTACCTCAATGGCAACGACGACTGGGATGACAACACCAACAAGCGGGCCATGGCCAGCTGGATGGTGGGTCTGACCTGGAACGACGTTTTCCTCGAAGGCAACGCCCTCGGTTATGCCGTGGGTCAACCCCAGTTCGTCTATGAAGTCGAACGTGGTGACGTGGCCGATGCCGGTTATGCCATGGAGCTCTGGTACAGCTTCCAGGTCACCGACAACATCCAGATCACCCCAGCCATCTACTGGCTGAGCCGTCCCTACGGTAACGACACCCAGAACGTCAACGGCGACTACAAGTCACTCGGCGTCTTCGGTGGCCTGGTTCAGACCACCTTCAAGTTCTGATCTCTTGGCCTGACCTTGGTTGGGCCATCAGAACAGCTTCCCTCACACACATCAAGCCCTCCCCTGAGGAGGGCTTTTTTTATGGTTGTTCCGCGGGCAAGCTGCACCCATGAGCATTGCTCCTGACATCACGGCCTTGATTGGCGGCACGCCTCTGGTGCGGTTGAACCGCCTGCCTCAGGCCTGCGGCTGCAAGGCCGAGATCCTGGCCAAATTGGAGAGCTTCAATCCCTCGGCCTCGGTCAAAGACCGCATCGCCAGCGCGATGGTGCTGGAGGCTGAGCAGGCGGGCACGATCGTTCCCGGACAAACGGTGCTGGTGGAACCCACCAGCGGCAACACCGGGATCGCCCTTGCCATGGTGGCGGCGGCCCGGGGGTACCGGCTGATTCTCACCATGCCGGACACGATGAGCACCGAGCGTCGGGCGATGCTGCGGGCCTATGGCGCTGAGCTGCAGCTCACCGACGGTGCCCAGGGCATGAATGGCGCGATTGCCCTGGCCAAGGAGTTGGTGGCGGAGATCCCTAACGCTTATCTGCTCCAGCAGTTCGACAACCCCGCCAATCCAGCCGTGCATGAACGCACCACGGCCGAGGAGATTTGGCGCGATACGGAGGGCCAGATCGATGCCTTTGTGGCAGGGGTGGGGACCGGTGGCACGATCACCGGCTGTGCCCGGCTGCTGAAAGAGCGCCAGCCGCAGCTCCAGGTGATTGCCGTTGAGCCCGAGGCCAGTGCCGTGCTGTCTGGGAAGCCTCCAGGAGCCCATCGCATTCAGGGGATCGGGGCCGGTTTTGTTCCTGCGGTTTTGGAACTGGATCGGATTGATTCGATCCTCACGGTGAGCGATGAGGAGGCGATGCAGGTGGGCCGGCGGTTGGCCCGGGAGGAAGGTCTGCTCTACGGCATCAGCAGTGGAGCCGCCATGGCAGCGGCCCTGCGGGTCGGCCAGGACCCCGCCATGGCAGGCAAACGGCTGGTGGTGATGCTGGCTAGTTATGGCGAGCGCTACCTCTCCACTCCGATGTTCAGTGCCGCTTCGCGGCTTCCCGCCCGGAGGGATGGCCAGCTGTGAGCGACCCCTATGCCGTGCTTGGCGTCAGCAGCACCGCCAGCAACGCTGAGATCAAAGCGGCCTATCGCCAGTTGGTGAAGCAGCACCATCCCGATGCCGGTGGAGACGATCAGCAGATGCTGGCCCTCAATGCCGCCTGGGAAGTGCTTGGCGATGTCGAGCGCCGTAAGGCCTTTGATCGCACGCGGCCCCAGCCGGGGCGTGCCGCATCTCCGGCGGATCTGCGCCGCGCCAGCCGTGCCCACGAGCGCTCTGTAGCGGCCGACGATGCGCTGGTGGAGTGGCTGCGGCGGGTCTACGCCCCGATCGATCGCATGCTCGGGGAGGTGATCAATCCTTTCCCCAAGCAACTCAAAGCACTGTCGGCTGATCCCTATGACGACGAGCTGATGGAGGCGTTCTGTAGCTATCTCGAGGCGAGCGGACGCCGGATGGACAAGGTCAAACAACTGTTCCAGTCGTTGCCCACGCCGGCCTCGGCGCGCGGTTTCGGCCTCAGCCTTTATCACTGTCTCTCGGAAGTGGAGGACGCTCTGGCGGAGCTGGAGCGCTACACCATGGGCTACGTGGATGGTTACCTCCACGATGGTCGCGAGATGCTGCGGGAGGCCAAGCAGCGACGCAAGCGGCTCCAGGATGAACGGCGTCGGTTGGAGATCGTGTGAAACAGCGCTGGCGTTTTTGGGCCTGGGTTGGCCTGATCTGGGTGCTGTCCACCCTTGTGGATCGGCTCTGGTGGACCCTGCAGACCGGCGTCCCCGCCTGGGATCAGGCCGATTACCTCAATAGCGCCATGGACCACGGCCGCGCCTTGGGGTTGCTGCCAGGTGGCGGTTGGCAGGGTTGGCAGGCGTTGCTGGATCTTTCCCCGAAGATTCCGCCCCTGGCCTCGTTGGTGAACGGCAGTGTGATGGCGTTGAGTGGCGATGCCCCGGAGCAGGCGGCCTGGAGCCTCAGCCTCTGGCACGGGTTGCTTCTGGTGGTGATGGCGGGCTGGGGGAGGCGGCTGCAGGGGGAGGGCCTGGCCCTGATCGCCTGCCTTTTGGCGGCGTTGACGCCGGCCTTCCTGGATCTGCGGACGGATTACGTGCTTGAGATGGCCCTTGTGGCCAGTTGCAGTCTGGCGATCTGGCGCCTGGGAGTCTGGTGTGATCCCCAGAGCGGTGGCCGTTGGGGTCAGGCCTGGGGATGCACCGTGGCGGCTCTGGCGGCGGTGCTGGTGAAGCAGAGCGCTTTGCTGGTGCTTGTGCCCGCCGGTGTCTGGGCCGCCGGGATGGCGATGCGGCGGGGTGGCGCCTGGTTGCGTCAGGCCCTGCTGTTGCCCTTCCTCACGGCCGCGCTTGTTGGCCCCTGGTTGCGTCACAACTGGATCACCAGCCTCGGCGGTACCAACCGTGCTGTGTTCGAGTCGGCGGCCCGGGAAGGGGATCCCGGAGTGCTCAGCCTGGCCAGTTGGCTGTGGTACCCGCGGCTGTTGCCAGAGCAGCTGGGCAGTGTGCTGCTTTTGGTTGGTCTTTCGGGGGTGCTGCTCTGGTGCTGGCAGCGCCAGCAGGTTTCCACCGATCACGCCTGGTCCTGGCGCTGGCTGCTCATCAATCTCGTCGCGGCCTGGGTGCTCACCACCTTGAGCCCCAACAAAGGCGACCGCTACATCGCCCCCCTGATTCCCTTCCTGCTATTGCTGCTGGCCCGTGGGTGGTGGCAGTGGGGCCATTGGTTGCTGGCCAGGCGTTCAAAGCTGGTATGGCCTTTGTTTGGAGCAGGCGTGCTGGCCTGTGTCCCAGCCGGTTGGGCCCATCAGCTGCATCGGTTTGAGGACCGGCCCCGCGGACCGGTGGAGGCTCTGGTGCAAGCAGCAGGCGGTGCGGATCCCAGCAACCCTCCTGCCACCTTGATCGTGGTGCCCAGCACGTCTGATCTCAACCAGCACAACGTCAGCTTCTACGGCCGTCGCCATGGGGGGCAGACCGTCGGACGCCAGTTGGGTGGAAGCCGCCGGGACCGTGAGCCTGTGTTGGCGCGGTCGGAATGGGTTGTGCTGGCGGAAGGGAACCAGGGATCGGTGCGCAAGGCTGCACGGCGCTTGGATCAAGCCGTGCGCAGCAGCGGTGTGTTTGATCTGGTGGATCAGTTTCAGCGTCCCAGGGGGGGCAGTTATTCCCTCTGGCGTCGCAGCACGACGCACCCCATTGCAGGCCCATCCTTTGCCGAGCGCTTCCCACGTCTCGCCGCCGGGCTGGCGGCCGGGCCGGTGGGGCTGGATCCGGTGTTCGCAGCGGTGGGGCGGGAGCACATGCTCGATGGTCATTTCAGCTATCGGGAGCCCGTGCGCTCAAGGGCCCTAGAGGCCTTGGCCAACGATCCGGAGGCGGTTCAGCCGCGTTGGAGCCTGGCTCTGCTGGCGGTGCTGGAAAACCGTCCGGGGCAGGCGTCGGAACAGTTCGAGGCCTTGCAACGCCTGTTGCCCGAGAACCCCTGGCCAGCGGCTTACCGCAGTGTGGTCAACCTGGCGGGCTGGAATCCCTGGCAGGCCGCCGCTGCTGCTGATGGGGCAAGCGTCTCGAATCCCGTTCTGGCGGCCCTGGGGGATCTCAGCGGCGTGCTGTCGGGGGCCGTTTGGCGCATCCCCTCAGCCATGAATTCCGTCCCTGCGGCCGTCACGGCCGTGGAGGAAGCCCTGGACCCCGCCTCCAATCAAGAGCGGGATCAGGAGCAGGCTTCCAGCTGATCCATCCGCAACCACACATCGGGCACCGGACGGTTCCAACGCACCTGGCCGTAGTCCCCTTTGACCAACAGCAGCTCTCCGGGGCCTTCGAAGATGTAATCCGGTGCCGTCGGGTCGCTGGCAGCGGCTTCAAGGCTGGCGCTGTAGGCGGCCTTGTTCACCCTGACCAACGCACCTTTCCGCAGCGCAGCAGGCTTGGCCTTGGCGGGGGCAGCGGCGTCGGATTCGGCCATGACAAGAAATGGTGATGGCACCAGGCTAAAACCAATCGCCGACGAACCCCTTAGCCTCCCAGCCGCCCCACCCTCGCTTTCATGCGTCTGCTGCTGTTCGGCTGCACTGGTTTCGTTGGCCGTGAGCTTCTGCCGCTCTTGCTCCAGGCCGGCCATCAGCTCACCGTGGTCAGCCGTCGGCTGGCCCGTGGCTACAACACTGAACGGGCGGATGGACGCCTGATCTGGATGCAGCTCGACCCTTCCAGCAGCAGCACCTGGGCCGATGCCGGTTTGTTGGATGCCCTCAACCAGGCCGATGCGGTGGTCAACCTGGCGGGGGAACCGATTGCTGAGAAGCGTTGGACCCCTGCCCACCGGCAGCTCCTGGAAACCAGCCGTCTGGAGACGACCTCCCAGCTGGTGAAAGCGATCGAGGCCTGTGCAACTCCGCCAAAGGTGCTGGTCAACGCTTCGGCGGTTGGTTTCTACGGCTCCAGCCTGGAGCAGCGTTTTCTCGAATCGAGCAAACCAGGCAATGATTTTCTCGCCAGCCTCTGCCAACGCTGGGAAGAGGCTGCAGCGGCGGTTCCGTCCTCCGTGCGGCAAGTGACCCTGCGGATCGGCATTGTGCTGGCCGCCGATGGCGGCGCGCTCGGGAAAATGCTGCCGGTGTTCCGCACGGGCTTCGGCGGTCCGATCGGCAGTGGCCGGCAGTGGATGAGCTGGATCCATCGCAGTGACCTCTGTGCTCTGATCCTTCAATCCCTCGCGGATGAGAGCTGGAGTGGCGTGATCAATGCCGTTGCTCCGGAGCCGGTTTCGATGGCGGCCTTCTCCAAGCAGCTGGGACGCAGCCTGGGACGCCCCAGCCTTTTACCCGTGCCTGGACCGGTGCTCCAGGTGCTCTTGGGGGATGGCGCCAAGGTGGTGCTGGAGGGCCAGCAGGTCGCTTCGGAGCGGCTTGACAGCCTGAACTTCAGCTTCCGCTATCCCGATCTGGCTTCAGCACTCGCCGCTGCCACCAGCTGAAAATGCCGCTCACCAGGGCCGCCATGATCAGCAGGCTGATCGCCGGTGCGAAGAGGGGTTGCCAGAGCACCTGAACCTGGTCCATCAGCCGGTCATCGCCCTGGCTTTGGGTCACCACTGCCACCGCGAAGACACCGGCTCCGACAAACACCAGCAGCACATTCACCATCAGCAGGCGGTCCAGCCAGCGTTTCCAGGCCGGTTCTGTGGGGGCACTCATGGCAGCAGTGCACTGATGGCTGCAGCCATTCTCGGTCCTCCGCCCGGTTCTCCGATGCGTCGTTGGGCTTCCACCTGGCATTGCTGTTGGAAGGCGGGATCTCCATGGCAGCGATCCAGCAGCGCCATGGCCAGCTCCGCTGAGGCTTCGAGGGCCTCATGGCTGCCGCTTTCACCTGGGGCGCAGAACACCGTGGGGCCCAGCAGGCGCCGCTGGGCTTCTGCGAACGCCGCTGTGAATTGCGGCCCTTGCCCTGGAACCTGCAGCACCGGTTTGGCCAAGCCAACGGCCTGCTCGATGGCGGTGCCCGCCATGCCGATCACCAGGTCGCTGTTCTGCAGCACGGCACCGAAGGCTCCGCGGCGCACGTTGATCGATACGGCTCCATCGCGCTGCAGCACGCCGTTCTCCAACCGCCAGCCGATCCTGTTGCTCAGCCGCTGCAGACTGTCGTCATCCAGGCTGGGCACCAAGGCCAGATCCACATCGCAGGGTGGTTTGGAGGGCAGCAGCTCCATCAGCTGAAGCAGCAACAGCAGGTTCTGCTCCAGTTCCGGTCGGCGGCTGCCTGGCAGCAGACCGATGCGCTGTGTGCTGGTTGGTGGTGGGGTTGCTGCTGTCAGCACCGAATCCATGAAGGGATTGCCCAGGAAGGTCACCGGTCGCCGCAGTTGCTGACTGAGGTCTTCAGCGGTGCGTTGATCGCGGCTGTACACGGCTTTGAACCGGTTGCTTTTCAGCAGTGCACCGCAGGGCCAGGGCAGGCGCAGCGTTCCTTCGTAGTGGCTGGAGTAGGCCACCAGGTAGGTCGCAACGGGGCGGTGACTGAGCCATGCCGCGATCACGGGAATGACATCCCCCACCACCAGGATCAGATCAAAGCGATGCCGGTGGCGCAGCAGTCGGATCAGGCGTCTGAGCAGATACAGCACCTGCCCCTGCAGCAGTTCTGTCAGGCGACCCCGAAGGCTGGTGTAGCCGATGCCGCCAGTGCTGAATTCATGGCTGCGTCCCAGCAGCGGCACGTCGGCTTTGCGGTAGGCGCTGCCGAGTCCTGCCAGGGGCAGCGCCTGCACGCTGTGCCCTTGTTGCTGAAGGCCCTGGGCTAGCAGGGCGCCGGAGAGGTCTTCGCCATGGCCATTGCTCAGCAGAAGGATGCGTGCCATTGAAGGGTTCTCTCTCACCACATCCAGGTGCTCGGATCAGGAATGCCCTTGGCGCGTCGTGCCAGCTGCCGCCGCAACGTCCCCGACCGGTCCGCCTGAGGGCGGACGCGGACTTGGGATGGCAGACGTGTAATGGTCCAGGTGGCTGTCATGCAGGCAGAGGGCGCATCCGGGTTCTGGACGAGCAGGCGGTTGAACTCAGAGTCAGAGCTCAAGCCAGGCTTTCACTTTCTCGAGAGCCTTCCATCCTGGTTTGCGCTCGAGGCCATCGGCGATTGAGGCCTTGAGTTCGCTGGACACTTCCGGGGCCAGGGTCATCACCTGCTGCACCACCTGGATGTGGTCACGTACGCCCTTGGATTGCGTCTCCAGCAGCGCCAGGCTCAAATTGATCCTGGCCTGGGGGTCCTGGCCGTTGAGCTTCACGGCAAAGCGTGCTGATCGCAGCGCTTCCTCCGGCTGATCGCAGAGCAGCTGCAGCCAGGCCAGACAGGTCCACCCTGCCGACTGGCGCGGGGCGGCTTCGACGATGCGGGCGAAATCAGGCAGCACCTCATCGGCAGCAGCGCCGCTTTGGTAACGGGCCATCGCCTGCTCGAACAGGTTGTCCTGGGAAGTCTCCATCAACAGGGAGAGGGCAGTGATCTCTTCTCAGAGTCCCACGTGGCTTCTCTCACACCGCAAAGGAACTGCCGCAGCCACAGGTCTGGCTGGCGTTGGGGTTGGTGAAGTTGAAGCCGCCACCAATCAGGGCTGTGCTGAAGTCCAGCTGCATTCCGTAGATGTAGAGCAGGCTTTTCGGATCGCAGATCACCCGGAAGTTCTGGCCATCCGCGGCCACGTACTCGTAGGTCTCGTCGTCGTCGAGGGTGTCTGAGGCGGGTACGAAATCCATCGTGTAGCTCATGCCGCTGCAGCCCCCGGATCGGACGCCGACGCGCAGCACCTGGTTGTCGCCTTGTTCTCCACACAGCTTCGCCAACTGCTGCATCGCCGGTTCGGTGATCAGGATGCCCTTGCCGTCTTTGGCGGTATGGGCCGGCGCAGTATCGGGGGTGGAAGTCATGGTGGACGCAGGCTCGTGCTCTCACTCTATGAACGCTCATACATAGAGTCGCCATAGTTGTCCAGATCTTGTGCGGGTCGCGATTGTTGGTTCCGGCCTCGCCGGCCTCTCCGCTGCTGTTGACCTCGTGGATGCAGGCCATGAGGTGAATCTCTACGAAGCACGTCCGTTCATGGGCGGCAAGGTGGGCAGCTGGGTGGATGAGGGCGGTAACCACATCGAGATGGGGTTGCACGTTTTCTTCTTCAATTACGCCAACCTCTTCGCCTTGATGCGCAAGGTTGGGGCCTTCGAGAATCTGCTGCCCAAGCAGCACACGCACCTGTTCGTGAACAAGGGTGGTGATCTGCGGGAGCTGGATTTCCGCTTCCCCATCGGTGCGCCGTTCAATGGCCTCAAGGCCTTCTTCACCACGCCGCAGCTGAGCTGGATCGACAAGCTGCGCAATGCTCTGGCCCTGGGCACCAGCCCGATCGTGCGTGGTTTGGTGGATTACGAGGGAGCGATGCGCACCATTCGTGCCCTCGACTCCGTCAGCTTCCAGGATTGGTTTGTGGGCCATGGCGGCAGCCCGGAAAGCATCCGGCGGATGTGGAACCCTGTCGCCTACGCCCTTGGTTTCATCGACTGCGATGCCATCTCCGCCCGCTGCATGCTCACCATCTTCATGATGTTTGCGGCTAAGACAGAGGCCTCCAAGCTCAACCTGCTGAAGGGATCCCCCCACCGCTGGCTCACCGGGCCGATTTTTGACTACATCCAGCAGCGTGGGGGCAAGCTGCATCTGCGCCACCGTGTGAAGCAGGTGGAATTCAGCGAGGGCGAGGTGCCCGAGATCACCGGCCTTCAGCTCGGAACGCCTGAGGGAGACATTCGCGTTGAGGCCGATGCCTATCTGGCGGCCTGTGACGTGCCGGGGATTCAGAAGCTGTTGCCCGAAGCGTGGAACCGTTACCCGCAGTTCGAGGCGATTCATCATCTGGAGGCCGTGCCAGTGGCCACGGTTCAGCTCCGTTACGACGGCTGGGTGACTGAACTGGGGGATTCCCAGGAGGCCCAGCGTCGGGACGTGGCGACTCCCACAGGTCTGAACAATCTTCTATACACCGCCGATGCTGATTTCAGCTGCTTCGCCGATCTGGCTCTGGCGAGTCCGGAGGACTACCGCAAGGAGGGAGAGGGTTCACTGCTGCAATGTGTGCTGACTCCGGGGGATCCCTGGATTCCCAAGTCGGTCGACGAGATCGTGGCCCACACCGACCGTCAGGTGCGGGAGTTATTCCCCTCAGCCCGCAACCTCAAGCTCACCTGGAGCAACGTGGTGAAGCTGGCCCAGTCGTTGTACCGGGAAGCCCCGGGCATGGAGCCCTACCGCCCCGAGCAACGCACACCGATCTCTAATTTCTTCCTTGCCGGCAGCTACACCCGCCAGGACTACATCGATTCGATGGAGGGGGCCACGATGAGCGGCCATCTGGCGGCGGCGGCCATTCTCGATCGGCCTGTGAAGCTGGCCACTAACGCGGCGGTGGCCTGATGGGACGCTGGCTCGAACACACGGTCACCACCGAGGTGCAGGCACCGGCCGCTAAGGTCTGGGAGGTCTGGAGTGATCTCGAGGCGATGCCTCGCTGGATGCGTTGGATTGAGTCGGTCAAGCCCCTGGAGGATCCCGATCTCACCGATTGGACCCTGGCGGCCCAGGGCTTTCGCTTCAGCTGGAAAGCCCGCATCACGCAGCGGGTCGAAGCCCAGCAACTGCATTGGGAATCTGTGGGTGGTCTGCCCACCAAGGGTGCGGTGCGCTTCTATTCAGAAGCCGACGACCGCACGGTGGTCAAGTTGAGCGTGACCTACGAATTGCCGCGGGTGTTGGCACCGTTGATGGAGCCCAGCATCCTGGGGGGCATCGTGACCAAGGAGCTCCAGGCCAATCTTGACCGTTTCCGTGACCTGGTGGAAGCAGGCGGCTGAGCGCTGGCTGCTTCCGGTTGTTGTGCTGCTGTTGGTGGGTGGCTGTGGTGGCGATATGCCATCGGGCACTGCACCCCCATCCGCTGCAGCAAAGACTGCGACGTCGTCGGAAACATCAGCTCCCGCAGTGCCAGCGATCGGCCTGACCCCACTGCCCTCTGCGGAAGAGGTTCAGAAGGCTGCTCCGGGAGGACGGGCGGATCCCTTCGCTCGCCTCTCCGGTGTGGATGGTCAGGACTCCGCCTCCGAACTCACCCTTACGGGCGTTCTGGTGGTGGGGAGTCAGCAGCGGGCCCTGGTTGCCACCCCTAGCGGCACCGGTGTGATCTGTGTGGGTTCCGATGGCCGCTGCAGTGCTGACGCTCCGGTGATTCTTCCAACGGGATGGTCTGTACTCAGCATCGATGTGGATCGCGGCTGCATTCGCTTGGCGCTCAACGGTGAGCCTCAGGATTCCGTCTGCATCGCCTGAGCGCAGGCGTCGGCTAGTCCTTCGAGATCATGGGGGTCGGCCTCGCCATCCACCCGGCCGAAGCATTGCCGGCAGGTGCGGCTGGTCTGCGGGCCGATCGAAATCACTTTCACGCCCTCCAGCCGTTTGGCCCAGTTTTGGCCGAAGCGTTGTTCCAGCAGCTGTGCAGTGTGTTGCGCAGTTTTGCCGCTGCTGAAAGCGATGGCATCGACGCTGCCCTCCTCCAGGGCGGCGGCGGTGTGCTCCGGCATTGCGGAGGGACATCCGGAGTCGTAGGCCGCCACCTCCACCACCCGCACCCCGGCCTCCCCAAAGGCATCCGCCAGCAGGGTGCGACCACCGCTCTGCACCCGTGGCAACAGCATCTTGAGGCCCCAGCCCGACACCGGGAAGTGATCGATCAAGCTGTCGGCCACGAAGCTCGGGGGCACGAAATCCGCGGACGCCCCCAGCTCTTCCAGCACCTGCGCCGTCTTGCGACCCACCGCCGCAATCTTGAGGCTGGAGGGGCGCCGGGCCAGGCAACGGCCCAGGCGCTGTAGCCGCTGCTCCACGGCCTGCACGCCGTTGGCGCTGGAGAACACCAGCCAGTGAAAACTCTCCAGCTCCTCGAGGGCGTCATCCAGGGGCCCCCAGTGGTCGGGCGGGCCAATCACCAAGGCCGGAAGGTCGAGCACCGTGGCACCCCGTTGCTCCAGCAGCTGGCGTGCGGCCCCCTGTTGGTCGGCCGCGCGGGTGACGATCACCGTGCGGCCCTGCAAGGGATGGCTCAAGCGACAGCCTCCCCGTTCAGCTTCACAACTCCCTGCACTTTCTCCCGGAGCTGTTCGGCCGCGTCAGACTGCCCCTGCGCCTGAAGCAGGCTGATGGCGCGGATGAAGCTGCTGCGTGCGGCATCGATGTTGCCGCCGAGCAATTGCGCCACTGCGTTGTTTTGATGGCAGGCGGCGTTGTTGGGATCCAGGGCGAGGGCGCGGCCGTAGGCCTCGAGGGCCGCGGCGAGATCGCCGCGCCGCCGTTGCATCAGTCCCAGGTTGTACCAGGCCAGGGCCACTTCCGGGGCCCGCTGTGCGGCGGTCTGGGTGAGGCTGATGGCTTCCTCCAGGTCGCCCTGTTCCATCAGTCGGGCCGCCAGGTTGAGCCGGGCGCCCAGACTCACCCGGGTGTCGAGGGGAATCTCCAGGGCTTGCCGGTAGCAGCGCACCGCTTGGGTGGGATCGCTGGGGGTCAGGGCCAATCCCAGGTGCAGCAGCAGCTCATAGCGTTCGGCATTGGCCGTATCGCATTGGTTCAGACCGCTCTGCAGCAGGGGGATGGCTTGGTCGGTCTTGCCTTCGCTGATCAGCAGCCCCCCGAGCTTGGCGCTGGCGTAGGGATCACCGGGGCGCTCGCGCAGGTCGTCTTCCATGGCCTGCCGCAGCCGATCCGCCTTGTCGCTGCCCGCCAGCAGTTCCGGTCGGTAGCCGTCGTGGAGGATCGCCGGCTCACTGCAATCGGCGATGCGCCATTGGGGTTCCGTCTCCAGCAGGGTGCGAACGCTGTCGTCGATCATCGAGTGGTAGGGCCGGCTCCACTGGATCGAGGGGTGGCGGCGGAACAGGCGACTGACGCTGGAATAGGGGGCCATGGCGGCTCCCACCTCGTAGCGCAGCAGGTTGATCACCAGCACATCCGGCTGGGCCATCAGTGCCTTCAGAGCCGGGATGGCCTCGGGGCGCAGCTGCTCATCGGCGTCCAGCACCAGCACCCAGTCACCGTTGAGAAAGTCCAGGGCCTGGTTGCGGGCCGGTGCGAAGTCGCCAGGCCAGGTGATGCGTTCCACCCGAGCTCCGGCGGCCTCGGCGATGGACACCGTTGCATCAGTGGATCCGGTGTCCACCACCACCAGCTCGTCGGCAAAGCCCTGGACGGAGCGCAGACACTCCCCGAGACGCGCCTCTTCATCGCGCACGATCATCGAGAGGCTGAGCATGGCCGGCCGGCTGGAAGTTGGCGCGAGGTTAGATGCGGTTGGCCATTGCAGTTGGTTGGCGGTGGTCAGTCGGTGAATGCACCGCCGCTGCCCGCTGGCGAAGCGGTGGGGAACAGAGCGGTGAGCACCTGGTGCTGGGCCTCCTGCATCTGGCCAGCGGAATAGGCGGCCGGGCAGCCGCTGGGCAGAACGGCCTGCAGGCTCTCCCAGAGGTAGGGGCTGCCATAGATCACCACCCCCGCCAGGCGGTTGAGGGCGACGAGTTGTTGGATGGCTGCGGCCCAGGGCTCCCGGGCGTCCCGCCCGGCGCGGAAGGGGTTGCCCCGCAGGAACAGTTGCAGCAGCACCGCTCCGTCCCCGAGACGGTCCAGCGCTAGAGGGGCGTTCGGCTGGCCGCTCCAGGGCGATAGCCCTTCGCCATGCAGCACCACCGAGCGAAATCCCTGGGTTTCGGGGATACGCAGGGCCGGTGACCAGCCGCTGAGGGCGGCTGCGCCAGGGAGCAGCGCATCCACGCGCACCAGGTTGATTCCCGCATTCGCCTGCACTGTTTCACCACGGATGCTCACGCTGTGGCGCACCAGCTCCGCTTCCAGGGCCCGGTCGGCTGCTGTGACGATCGGACCAGAAGGGGCACCGGTTGGGATCGAGGCCAGGGCATCGGCACGACGTTGAAGGCTTTCCTCCAACCGCTCGAGGGGCAGTCGTCCGCTGTTGAAGCCCGCGCAGAGGCCATCGATGGCGGCATCGGCATCCGCGGGCATCAGGATCAGGTCGGCTCCGGCTTCAAACGCCAGCACGGCGGCTTCTGCTGCACCATGCCGTGCGCTGATCGCCTCCATGACCAGGGCATCGGTCACCACCAGACCGTTGAAGCCCATCTGGTCTCGCAGCAGGTCGGTGAGCACGGCTTTGGAGAGGGTGGCTGGCTGCTGCGGATCCAGCTCCGGCAGCACCAGGTGGGCCGTCATCACGCTCTCCACGCCGGCGGTAATGGCGGCGCTGAACGGCGGAAGTTCCACTTGCTCCAGACGTTCGCGGCTGTGGGGCAGCACCGGCAAGTCCAGATGGGAGTCGCTGGCGGTGTCGCCGTGGCCGGGGAAGTGCTTGGCGCAACCGAGAACACCCGCTTGCCTCAGCCCTTTCAGGAAGGCAACGGCCAGGGCGCCTCCACTGTTGGGATCCTCCCCCCAGGCCCGCACATTGATCACTGGGTTCTCGGGGTTGTTGTTGACGTCGCACACCGGTCCCAGCACCCAGTTCAGGCCGCAGCGGCGGGCCTGTTCGCCGGTGCAGCGGCCATAACGTTCACTCAGATCCAAGGCCAGCTCGGGGTCCCGTTGGTAGAGGCGCCCGAGGGCGAGGGGCGGCACCAGCCAGCTGGCGCCTTCGAAGCGCTGGCCCACGCCCTCCTCCACGTCGGCGCAGAACAGCAACCGCTGATCACTCCAGCCCTGCAGTTGCTGGGTGCGCTGCTGCAGCTCAACGGCGCTGCCCCCCAGCAGGATCACGCCGCCGATCCCGTCCTGCAGCAAACGCTGCAGCTCGCTGTTGGGCAGTTCCCATTGCGGGTAGCGGCGCTGCTGGTCACTGAGATGACCACTGGCCCGCAGCACCAGCAGTTCAGCCACCCGGCGCCGCAGGCTGTCGGGCACCGGGTGGTCAGCCGTTTGGCTGTTCATCGCTGCCGATCTGTTCATCACCGCCAGGCTCTTCATCACTACCTGGTGGAACCTCTCCCCGTTGCTGCCGTTCATCCTCAAGGCGATTCAGCAGCCCCAGCACGGAGGTGCCGCGTTCCAGGCCGCGATCCAGCTGGAACACCACCTCGGGGGAGCGACGCATCTGCAACCGCCGCCCCAGTTCCCCCCGCAGGAAACCGCTGGCGGCCTGAAGACCTTCGAGCACCTGGTCGCGCTCCTGGGCCTCTCCGAAGACGCTCACAAAGATTTTGCAGTGCTGCAGATCGCCAGACACTTCCACTTCGGTGATGCTCACCATGCCCTGATGCACCCGTTCATCACGAATGCCGTTGATCAAGAGTTCACTGACTTCCTTTCGGATGAGCGCGGCAACCCGCTCCACTCGACGCCCCTGTGCCATCACGCCATCGGTGCTGAATTCACCATGGCACGCAACACCAGGGTGAGGCTGATTCCGCCGCTGATCAGGGCGCCGATCAAGGCAACGGCCGTGACCGGATTGCTCCGGCGCGCGGCTAGGGGTTCGGCGACGGAATTCATCACCCCGAGGGTGAAGGCCACCAGGTAGCGGGGGTAACGGGAGACGTTGAGGAAAAACTCCCGCATGGATCTGGCGAGCTTGGGAATGTGCTGGCTACTCTGCCGGGCCAATGGCTGTTTTGGACATGCTGGAGCTGCATCAATTCCGCCATTCCGCCTTCTGCCTCAAGGTGCGGATGGTGCTACAGGCCAAAGGGCTGAGTTTCCGCACCGTGGAGGTGACCCCTGGCGTTGGCCAGGTGGCCGTGTTCCGGCTGTCCGGGCAACGCCAGGTGCCAGTGCTGGTGGATGGGGAGCAGGTGATTGCTGACTCCAGCGCCATTGCGCTGCACCTGAATCGGCGTGAACCCGACCCCGCTTTGATTCCGGCTGATCCACGCCAGGCTGCCCAGGTGCATCTCTTGGAGGACTGGGCCGACAGCACCCTTGCGATGGCCGGTCGCTCGTCCCTGGTGCAGGCCGCGGCGCTAGACCCCGAGCTGCGTGTTGCCCTGCTCCCCGACGATCTTCCTGATCCCGTGCGTTCGGTGATGGGCGTGATCCCTGGCGGTTGGGTCAGCAACATCACCGAGCTGGTGAACCAGAAGGAACGCACCGAGCTTCTGGCCAGCCTGGAGCAGCTCGCCGCCTCGGTGCAGGCCAGCCCCTGGTTGGTCGGCGACAGCCTCACCCTGGCCGATATCGCTGTGGCCGCTCAGCTGTCGCTGCTTCGCTTCCCCTCGTCCGCGGGGGCGGCTCTGGCTGGCAAGGGTGTGCCCGGGTTGAGCGATCACCCCAAGCTGCAGCCGCTGTTCCAATGGCGTGACCAGCTTGAACTCAAATTGATGGAGCGGACCCTGGAAGAGGTGTGAAGCGCAGTTGGTAGTGGTGCTGGGCGATGGCCTGATCCCGCAGGCTCTCGCCCGGTGAGGCGTAGCGGCCCTGCCACTGCTCAGCGCAGATGGCTTCCCCGCAGCGGCTGTAGCGGCTCAGGGTTTCGATCCGGCTCAGCCGCGGCGGGCCGGGGGCATGCAGGATCTGCAGCACCAATTCATCGGCAAGGAAGGTGTCGGTGTTGGGGCTCTCCTGGCGGCGGCCCGTCACCGTGGTTTCGAGATAGAGATCTCCTTTGAGTCGGGCGATCTGGCGGTTGGCGGAGTCGGGGTCCTCCTCTACCCCAAGCAATTGGTCGCCGAGCAGGGCGCGACCGATGGCAGTGGCATTGAAGCTGCGATCGCCGATCAGGCGACCGCGCCGGTCGGTTTGGAAGCGTGCCTGATGCAGCAGAGCTGGATCGTCTGGGGCATCGAGATCCATGCTTTCCACTTGCCAAAGCCCGGCAAACCAGTCGGGATAAATCAGGTCATCCCGATTTGAGGGCCGCGGCAACGGTGCCGGAAGGCTCCAGTCGGGCCAATTGTTCAAACGTTGTTCGAGGCTTCCCTGAGCCCAGACGGGACCACCACTGAGCAGGATGGTGAGGCCGATCAGCAGCATCCACATCCGCCGTTCCATGTCTGATCCCCTGATCCGTGCCCTTGATGACTATGTGGTGCTGGAGCCCGGCAAGCCGGAACAGCTGCTCAGCGCTGCCGACACGTTGACATGGCTGAGCGGTTGGTTGCGCAGCCTTGATCAGTTGCCGGCCGATCTGGCGGATCAACCCGATGTGGACGCAGCGGCGCAGCGGTTGATCGATACCGCCTGTGATCTGGAGATCAGTCCCGGAGTGACCCTGCAGTGGTTTGCGGTGCGCTTGGAGCCGCCAACGGCTTGATTTCAGTCGGTGCGGCGTTGGGTCGGATCTTTCAGCAGGCTCGGAAGCAGCTGCAGAATCCCATCGGCCACCACGTCAGGGGTTTCATCGTTGATCACCACCGTGAGATCGGCTTCGCCGTAAAGGGGCCGGCGCTCATTCAGCAGTTGGTCGAGAACCGCTTCAGGGTCGGCGGTCTTCAAAAGCGGCCGCACGGTTCTGTCCGCTTTCAGTCGTTGCAGCAACTGATCGGGAACCACATCGAGCCAGATCACGATGCCGCTGTGCAGCACTCCCCAGTTCTCCGGTTGGGTCACCACACCGCCCCCGGTGGCTACCACCAGGGAGTGGCGTTGGCTGATCGCGCTGAGCACCTGGCTTTCCAGGCCGCGGAAGCCCGCTTCGCCATCACGATCAAAGATCTCCGGAATGCTGCAGCCCGCCGCCTGTTCGATCACAGCATCGGCATCCACAAAGCCGTAGCCCAGGCGTTCGGCCAAGGGGCGGCCCGTGCTGGTCTTGCCGCTGCCCATCATTCCCACCAGGTAAAGGCTGCGCCCGCCAAGACGTTGCTTGAGGTTGGGGGTGGAATCCGCCATGACTCGGAATCGGCATTAGCTCATTAGGATGCCTCGCGGCCGGAACGTCACATGACTGAAATGAAGTCACCAGCACGGCACGGCCAAGGTCGTGGTTGTGTCATCACCCGGAGGGCCTGTTTCAGTGCCAGCCATCGCTATTGGCTGCCCGAACTATCCGCCGATGACAACGCTGCCCGTTTCGGGCCCTGCGCGTTGGCTCCTGGCCATGGCCATAACTACGAGCTGATCGTGTCCATGGCCGGTGGTCTGGATGCTGACGGCATGGTGCTCAACCTCTCGGAGGTAAAGCACGCCATCCGTAACGAGGTCACTGGCCAGCTCGACTTCCGCTTCCTCAATGAGGCCTGGCCGGAATTCGATGTGTCTGGTCCTTCCGGCTGCCTTCCCACCACTGAGGCCCTGGTGCGAGTGATCTGGCAGCGCCTCAGCCCGCATCTGCCGATCACGGCCCTGCGCCTCTACGAACAACCGGGCCTTTGGGCCGACTATCTCGGACATCCCATGGACGCCTTCCTCACCATCCGCACCCACTTCGCTGCTGCCCACCGACTGGCTCGACCGGAGCTCAGCCAGGAGGAGAACGAAGCGATCTACGGCAAGTGCGCCCGCCCCCATGGCCATGGCCACAACTATCTGGTGGATGTGACCGTGCGCGGTGAGATCGATCCCCGCACCGGCATGGTCTGCGACCTGTCGGCCCTGCAGCGGCTTGTGGATGATCTGGTGGTGGAGCCCTTCGACCACACCTTCCTCAACAAGGACGTTCCTTTCTTCGAAGAGTGCGTGCCCACAGCCGAGAACATCGCCCTGCACATCGCCGACCGGCTCTCCAGCCCGATCAAGGCCATCGGTGCCAGCCTGCACAAGGTGCGCTTGCAGGAAAGCCCGAACAACGCGGCTGAGGTCTATGCCGAAGCACCGCAGTTGGAGATGTCTCCTGCGGCTCTTGATGCAGTCGCGGCTGTCTGAGTGATGGCTTGATGCCCCAACGTCCCACGGTTCAACGCCCCTCAGTGAGGTTGGTGCTGGCCATCAGCCTTGATGGCCGTTTGGCGCCGCCTGAAGGTGGTGCGGCCCAATTGGGAGGAAAGGGAGACCGGCGCGCCTTGGAGCAGGCCCTCGTCTGGGCGGATGCCTGTTTGATCGGTGCTGGGACCTTGCGGGCCCATCAGTGCACCTGCCTGATCCGCAACCCTGAGCTGTTGGAGCAACGCCGGAGGGACGGCCGCCCTGAGCAGCCGGCCGCTGTGGTGGTGAGCCGATCGCCTGACTTCTCTCAGGATTGGCTGTTTTTTCAACAACCGCTGCGGCGGTGGTTGTTGGCTCCGGCTCCGGTGGAGGCTGGATTTGAACGTTGGATCCCCCTGGGGGACTCCTGGCTCCAGCGATTGGAGGCCCTTGGCTCGGCGGGCATGGAACGGTTGGTGCTGCTTGGTGGGGCTCACCTGGTGGCGGATCTGTTGTCGGCAGACTGCGTTGATGCCCTGCAGCTCACCCTCGTGCCGAAGTTGCTGGGAGGTGCCAACACCTGGTTGCCATCAACCTTTGATGCCTCGACGGAGTGTTTGGCAGAACGAGATGCCTGGTGTTCGGAAGGGGCGGAACCTCTGGGAGATGGAGAGTGGTTGCTGCGTTACCGAAGGAAGCGCGTCGGCATCGGTTGAGCGCTAAATCCCCCAATTGGGGGAGTGCACGACTGAATCCACTCCCTAGCGTTAGGGAAATCCCAGTGTCAATGGCGAAAAACAGGCGGAACAAACTGCGTGGAACAAACGGCGCCGACGAACTAACGGGGACCAGCCGAAAGAGACTGATTTATGGGCGCGGCGGCGACGACATCATTTCCACCCCTGAGGGCCGTTTCAAAGTCTGGGGTGGCGAAGACAACGACACCTTCAAGACGCTCAACGGCGGCAAGGGATACATGAAGATCATGGATTTCGAAGCTGGTGACACGATCACCTTCTGCGGATGCGCATCCACGCGGATTGAGCAGCGCGGCAAGAACGCCTGGATCGTCAAGGGAGACGACGTGAAAGCCGTGGTGAAGGGAGTTGATGCTGGTGATCTGAACATTGACTTCGATGAGGCGGTGATCACCATGAGTGCTGATCCGATGGCTTGATCGTCTCTCTGGTTAGGGTCGGGCGGTGTTGGCCAGCGGCACCGCCTGAATGTCGTCTTTGATTGCCCGCTGGCATCGTTCCATCACCGAGATCCCTGAGCAGCAGTGGAACAGCCTGATGGGGGAGGGAACGATCCCCTTTTACCGCTGGAGTTGGCTGGAGGCCTTGGAAAGCTCCGGCAGCACGGTCCCTGATCAGGGCTGGCAGCCGCTGCATCTGGTGCTTTGGCGGGATGACTGTGCGATTGCTGTCGCCCCGCTGTTTCTGAAGGGTCACAGCTACGGCGAGTTTGTCTTTGACCAGACCTTTGCTCGTCTGGCGGCTGATCTGGGTTTGCGCTACTACCCCAAACTCCTTGGCATGAGCCCGGTCAGCCCTGTGCTGGGCTACCGCTTCCATGTGCGATCTGGGGAAGACGAGGCGCTGCTCACCCGGGAGCTGCTGCGGGCGATCGATCGCTTCTGCGAACAGAACGGCATTCTCAGCTGCAATTTTCTCTATGTGGATCCGCATTGGCGGCCCCTGGCGGAGGCGGCGGGCTGTGCCGCCTGGCTGAACCAGCAGAGCCTCTGGAGCCGCGGCGACGACCAGAGCTTTGAGGACTACCTCAAGGGCTTTAACGCCAACCAGCGCCGCAACATCAAGCGGGAACGCAAGGCCGTAGCGAAGGCAGGCATCACGGTGACGCCCCTCAGCGGCGACCAGCTCGACCTCGCCCTGCTTCAGACGATGCATCGCTTTTATGAGCAGCACTGTGCCCGCTGGGGGCCCTGGGGCAGCAAATACCTGGAGGAGGGTTTCTTTGAAGCACTGGCCCAGCGGCATCGCGATCAGCTGGTTCTTTTTTCCGCCCACCGCGGTGACCCGCGCGATCCTGTGGGGATGTCGATGTGCGTGCAGGACGGCCGTCAGCTATGGGGCCGCTACTGGGGAAGCCACGAGGAGATTGATTGTCTTCACTTCGAGGTCTGCTACTACGCCCCGATCGAATGGGCCCTGCAGCAGGGAATCAACAGCTTTGACCCAGGGGCTGGGGGTAGTCACAAACGTCGTCGAGGCTTCGTCGCACGGCCCCACGCCAGCCTGCACCGGTGGTATCAGCCCCAGATGGATCAGTTGATTCGCACCTGGCTGCCCAAGGTGAACGGCTTGATGCTGGAAGAGATCGACTCCATCAATGCGGAGCTGCCCTTCAAAGCAGAACCTCCGGCCTTGGCTTTGTAGGTTGAAGGCATGACCACAACCCCAGAAGCACCGGCATCCACAGCCGCGGCGATGGATGCTCTGGATCAGCGCCTCTCCCAGCGCTTCATCGCCTTGGATCCGAGTGGCTATTTCCTGATCAAGCTGGATCGCGATGCGGCCGAACTGGTGCTGGAGCACTACGGCAACACCATTGATGACAAAGGGCTGGCCCGTGATTCAGAGACCGGCGACGTGTTGCGTTGTGACGGTGTCAATGCCCCCCGGCGCCCCTCAGCGATTTATCGCGGTCGTACAGCCAAACAGCTGGGCATTCAGCTCACTGAAGGAGACGGCCCTCACGCACTGAGCCGACTCGACCATGCCCTGTATTTGGGTAGGGAGTTGCAGAAGGCCGAGCAGTGTCTGAGAAACGACACGTCTTACGTGCAGGACTGAGTGTTAGACGGGCTGCAATTCTTTCGGGGTTGTGGGCTCTTCCGGCGGTAGGGATTCCAGCTGTTCGCGGATTTCCCGCTGCACAATCGAGCGGTATTCGAGGAAGTGTTCGTTGTGGGCCAAGACCACTAAGAACTGCTCCAGCAGAGCAGGGTTTTGACGGGCCATGCCAAACATGTACTTCCAGAAGCGGCTGCGGGTGTTGCGCTTGATTCCCTGACGCCAGACCACGGTGCTCAACGCCTTGATATCAATCCAAGTCGGAAGTTTGGCGGCAGCCTTCCAGCGTGGAGCGCCCATCTTCAGGTAATAGCTGTAAACCCGATCCATGTAGGCATTGGGTTCGTACAGAGCGCAGAAGGCTTCCACGTACTCGTTGGCGATGTCCCGGATCGGTCGGGTGGGTTCGAAGTTCAGCAGGTTGGTCTGGTTGACGCCCTTGGCGGCTTCTTCCCCCTGAATCAGGCGACCCTCTCGCTCCAATCGTGCCCACAGTGCCGTCTTCGGCAGAGCCTGCAGCATTCCCATCATTGCGGCGGGGATGCCAGTGCGAGTCACAAAGTCCACGATTCTGCGTCCTGCACCATCCTTTTCGCCGTCAAAGCCAATGATGAAGCCGGCCATCACTCGGATGCCGTTCGCTGTGATCCGATCAACGGCGGCATCAAGAGGGTTCCGTGTGTTTTGCACCTTGCGGGCCGTTTCTAGGCTGGCCTCATCGGGGGTCTCGATGCCAAGGAAGACGCTTTCAAAGCGGGCGTCGTGCATCATCCGCATCATCTCGTCGTCGTCGGCCAGGTCGACGGAGGCCTCGGTAGCGAAGCTGAAGGGGTAACCCCGCTCCTCCTGCCACGTGCGGATCTCTGGCAACAGCAGTTTGGCGTTGCGCTTGTTGCCGATGAAGTTGTCGTCCACCAGAAAGATCGATCGTCGCCACCCGAGGTCGTAGAGGTACTGCAACTCCGCTACCAATTGCTCGGGAGTTTTTGTTCTGGGTTTGCGGCCGTACAGAACAATGATGTCGCAGAACTCGCAGTTGAACGGGCAGCCCCGCGAAAACTGAACGCTCATCGAGTCATAGGCGTCTAGTTGAAGCAGATCGAAGCGGGGGATCGGTGTGGCAGTGACATCCGGCTTGTCTCCCTCGGAGGTGAAACGTCCACTGGTTTCGCCGCGTTCAAGGGCCTCCAGGAACATCGGCAGGGTGATTTCTCCTTCATCCAGGATCTTGAAATCCGCTTGATCAAGTTCGGGTGCATCCGGAGTGGAACTGGCGAACGGGCCTCCAATGGCCACCGGCAGGCCTCGCTCTTTGGCCTTGCCGATCTGCACGGCCATGTCGTCTTTCTGGACGATCATCCCCGAGATGATCACCAGTTCAGCCCAATCCCACTCCTCCTCAGTCACCTCCCGCACGTTGCGGTCCACCAACTTCATTTCCCAGTCCTGGGGCAGAAGAGCAGCAACAGTCACCATCCCCAGAGGGGGCAGCAGCACTTTTCGGTTCACCAGCTCGAGGATCTTCTCGTAACTCCAGAAGGTCTTCGGGAACTCGGGGTAAACGAACAGGGTGCGCATGGCGTCGGGCGTTGGTGGATGGACGTCCGGTTGGCCCGGTTGGAGATACCTCTACTTAGGTATCAGCTGTTCACAAACCCTAAGCGGAATGGCCTGAACCAAGGCCGATGTCTGATCTAATAGTGGTCACCTCCTTACTTGCACATGGGCGTCGGCATCTATCTCGGCCTGGTTGGTTCCGGTCTGGTGACGGCTTTTGTGCTCACCAAAATCCTCAAGGGAATCAAGCTCATCTGAGCGGTTCCAGACGTTTTGCTCCTCGTTTTCGCATCCAGAGCACTGCCACCACGGCACTGAGGCCACCGGTGAGTGCGAAGGCCGTGGACAGGCTGGTGCTCATGACCAGCACAGCCACGATCAGCCCACTGAGCCCGCCACCTCCGAGGAAGGCGATTTGGCTCAGACCGGCCATTCGCCCGCGCATGACCTGAGGAGAGCCGATCTGACTGATCAGATTGCAACTGCTTAACAGGCCGGCTGTGCCGGCGCCGATCAGGAAGGCCATGGCCAGGCTGAAGCCCGGCCCCGATGTGCGGGCCATCCCCAACTGAGCCACAGCTGTGATCAGGCCAAAGCCCCCCAGGGTGAGGAACGGGCGACGGCAGAAACGCTGACTGTTGCGCTGCAACACCACGCCGCCAAGGATGCTGCCGCCCGCCAGCACGCTGGTGAAAAGGCCCAGATCTGTGGGCTTGGCCCCTAGCTGTTCAAAGGCGATCAAGGGGGTCAGCCCCGGGTGATAAAACCCGATCAGACAGAGAACCGCGGTGAAACTGAGCACCCCTTGCAGGGTGCTGCCGCAGTGCCGCCAGGCGTTGAGCAGGCTGGCATCCTCGCCGCCGCTGCTGCGCACTTCCTGATCCCGATTTGGGCGCAGAAGAAACATCAAACTGGCAATTGGCAGCAGATAGCTGGCCGCATCAATCCCGAGGGCCCAGGCCGGGCCAGTGGCCGCCAGCAACCAGCCGCCGATCGGGGGGCCCACCAGCTTGCCAACGTTGAACACCACCGAAAAGCTCGTGAGGTAGCCCGCCAGCTGTTCCGGTCGTTCCACCAGGATCGAGCAGTACTTGTTTCGGGCCGTCAGCTCATAGGCGCCGGCGATGCCCACCAGCAGGGTGCTGCAGAGCAACAGCAGCACCTGTGGTGTGCCCTCCAAGAGGGGAATGGCGAGGGCCCCCAGCCCCGAGGCGGCCAGCAGCGCCCACTGCGCTTGCACCAGCACCCGTTCACAGCCCACGCAGTCGGTGCGCACCCCCGCCGGACCGCTCACCAGCAGGCTGGGCAGTGACAGTGCGGCGAAGTTCAGCGCCAGCACAAAGGGATCAACTCCCCCCTTCATCAGGATCCAGCCCTTAGCGGTGATGCCGGCAAAAGACCCAGCCGTGCTCACGCCTGAGGCGATCAGAAAAAGCTTGCGTTGCTGTTCGGCATCCAGTTTGAAAAGGGTCAACCCTGTCGTCTCGCTGCGGCCACCATGGCGCGGGCACCCACAACCCGCCCGCTGAGGTCATAGATGTCAGCTCCGGTGATCTCCACCGGCACCAGGCTGCCTGGTGCGGCCTGCTGTCCGTCCTCTCCGGGTTGGACCCGGACTTCGCCATCCACCTCTGGAGCAAAGCGGGCGCAGCGGCCGATCATTTCGCCGGTCTGGGGGTTGTGCTGTTCGATCAGCACATCCACGGTGCGGCCCACCCAGCGGCTGTTGCGTTCTGCTGAAATCGGCTGCTGCAGTGCCATCAGGGCATCCTTGCGGGCCTGGGCCACCTCGGGGTCGACGTGATCGGGGAGGTCGGCTGCTGCAGTTCCGTCTTCCGGCGAGAACGTGAACACCCCCACATGATCGAAGCGCTGGTGCTCAAGGAAGGCCATCAGATGCTGGAAATGCTCCTCGGTTTCGCCGGGGAATCCCACAATCAGCGTGGTGCGCAGCACAGCGTCTGGGAGTTGCTCGCGGATTTGATCCAGCAGGCGGTCGTTCACATCGGCTTGCCAGGGGCGGTTCATCGCCCGCAGAACCTCCGGATGGCTGTGCTGCAGCGGAAGATCGAGATAAGGCACGACATTCGGCACGTCCCGGTAAGCCGCTAGGACATCCGGCGTCAGGCCAGTGGGATAGGCGTAGTGCACCCGAATCCAGGGGATCTCCACCTCTCCAAGAGCCCGCAGCAGTTCCGCCAGTTTGGGTTTGCCGTAGAGGTCGAGGCCGTAGTTGGTGGTGATCTGGCTGATCAGGATCAGCTCCTGCACCCCCTGTTCCGCCAGTTGCTGGGCTTCGGCCACGATCGATTCAATCGGCCGGCTGCGCTGATCCCCCCGCAGTTTCGGAATGATGCAGAAAGCGCAGCGGTAGTCGCAGCCCTCAGCCACCTTGAGGAAGGCCACGGCCTGGTCGGTGGTGCGCTGGCGCGGCAGGTGTTCATCGCCCACGAAGGTGGGCACGGTGCTCACTTGGTTGACCCGCTCTCCTGCTTCCACCCGCTGCAGCACGTCAACGATGTGCTGGTAATCGCCGGTACCCACGATGGCTTTGGCTTCTGGAATTGACTCCAGCAATTCCTCCTGGAAATGCTGGGCCAGGCATCCCGCGATGATCAGTTCCTTGCCCTGTTCCGCAAGTCCCACAAGGGTTCTCACCGATTCTTCTCGGGCGTCCTGGATGAAGCTGCAGGTGTTCACCACCACGACGGCGGCATCACTTTCATCGGTGCTGACGCCGTAGCCCGCTTCTGCCAGCAACCCCACCATGTGCTCGGTGTCCACCCGATTCTTCTCGCACCCCAGGTGGGCAAACGCGACCGTCGGTTTCGTCGGAGTGCTTGTCATCACGTCACCGGCAGGCCAAGGATCAGCCTACGAAGCGGCCTGATCACGCCGGAACTGACAGAATTCGAACACTTGAAGATCAAGGATGGGCACCACCCGTCTCGTCAGCCGTCGCCGCCAGGATTCCGGTGCCAAATGGGCCCGCATCGCCATGGCGGTGCTGGCCACCGCGGGGCTGATCGACACCGGTTCGATCACCCTCAAGCGCTGGGGTTTGCTCGGCAACCTCACGTGTCCGATGGGGGCCGACGGCTGCGACAAGGTGCTGAACAGCGCCTGGGGGACGGTCTTCGCTGGGATCCCGTTGTCGTTTGTGGGGGTGCTGGCCTACGGCGCCGTTCTGCTGATGGCATTGCTGCCGCTGTTGCCCGGTTTGCAGGAGAACAAGAGCGACCTGTCGCGCCGCACCTGGTGGGGCCTCTTCACGGTGTCCCTGGCCATGGCTGTCTTCAGCGGTGTGCTGCTGGGGGTGATGCTGCTCAAAATCCAGGCCTTCTGCTTCTTCTGCGTCCTCTCAGCCGGGTTATCACTCGCACTCTTGATCCTCTCCATCGTCGGCGGTGGCTGGGAAGACCTGGGTCAGTTGCTGTTCCGTGGTGTGCTCCTGGCCCTTGCCGTGCTTCTGGGGGGCTTGATCTGGGCGTCGGTGGTGGATCCGAATCGGCCCGAGGCCGTGGTCAGCGGCACTGTTGCTCCGGTCGTCACGACCGAGAGCACGCCTGCGTCAATCGCTTTGGCCGAGCACCTCACCAGCAGTGGTGCGGTGATGTATTCCGCTTACTGGTGCCCCCACTGCCACGAACAGAAGGAGCTGTTTGGCAAGCAGGCTTCCGATCAGCTCCAGGTGGTTGAGTGCGCTCCGGATGGTGAAAACAACCAGGCCGATCTCTGCCGCAGCAAAGGATTGGAGGGCTTCCCCAGCTGGGAGATCAATGGCAGCATCGATTCCGGCGTGAAAGGGCTCGACACCCTGGCGGAACTCAGCGGCTACGAGGGCGACACCGACTTCTAAATCAGGGGCGCACGGCTCGGGTGAAGATGCCCTGCTCTCGTTGCTGCCTGGAATGCTGCCGCCATTGCGGCAGCGGAGCCGGAGCATCGCTGCGGTAATGACCGCCTCGGCTTTCGCCGCGAAACAGGCAGGCTTCCAGCATCAGACGGCTGGTCAATAGCCGGTGGTGCAGATCCAGCAACAGGTTCAGATCGCGTCGGCTGCTTTCCGCCAGCAGACGTGCGGCACATGGGTCCTGCCGCAGCAAGGCCTGAAGCAGAGCCTGCTGCTCAAGATGCTGCATGTCCTCTTTAACCTTGGTGAGGGCATGGCTCAGTCCGGTGGCGGATCGCTCCACACCCGCCCGCCGCCAGCAGAGCTGTCGCAGCTGCTCGATCGCGTCGATCAACTGCGAACTGCTGCTGCCGTCCAGGTCCAGTTCGAGTGGTTGGGCTTTGCCTGTGGTCAGGGCCTGTGGGGTAGGGCCGAGTTCGATCTCCTTGAGGCGATGGGCGAACACCAGGCACTCCATCAGAGAGTTGCTGGCCAAACGGTTGGCTCCATGCAGGCCGGTGCAGGCCACCTCCCCCACGGCAAAGAGCCCTGGCAGTGTTGTGGCGGCCTGCAGATCCGTGGCGACCCCTCCCATCCAGTAGTGGGCGGCCGGAGCTACCGGGATCGGTCGTTCCAACGGGTTTAGCCCGAGTTCATCGCAGCGGTCCAGGATCGTTGGGAAGCGTCGCTCCGCCTGGTCGCGCGGGATGGCGGCGAAGTCCAGCCACATCTGTTTCACCTGCTGCCGCTGCATGGCTTGCATCAAGGCGCGGCTCACCTGATCCCGCGGGGAGAGGTCGCGTTGGCGCAGATGGGCCACAGGGCTTCCCCCGAGGGAATCCACCAGCACGCCACCTTCACCGCGAACGGCCTCGGAGATCAGAAAACAGGGGGCATCATCCAGACGGATGGCCGTGGGATGGAATTGCACGAATTCCAGATCTTCCACTGCAGCACCGGCTTGCCAAGCCAGGGCAATGCCTTCACCGCAGGCCTGGGCGGGGTTGGTGGTGTTGGCGAACAGATGGCCGCCGCCGCCGCTGGCCAGCACCACGGCGCGGGCTTCGATGCCATGAAGATGCGCTCCATCCAGAACCTGCACGCCGCAGCAGCGCCCATCGCGCACCAGCAGCTGCGTCACCCGTACGCCTCGGCGGTGCAGCAACCCAGGCCGTTGCTCAACACAATCCCGCAGCACATCCACCAGGGCGCGCCCGGTGCGGTCTTGTACATGCAGCACCCGCCTGTGGCTATGGGCTGCTTCGAGGGTGGTGGCAAGACCGTTCTGATCCCGGTCAAAGGCCATGCCCAGTTGTCCCAGACGCTCGACGCAATGGGGCGCCTCCTGCACCAGCAGGCGTACCGCATCGCCATCGCAGAGGCCGGCTCCAGCCAGAACCGTGTCCTCGGCATGGCTATCGGCACTGTCCTCCTTGCGGGTCACCGCTGCGATGCCGCCCTGGGCCCAGCGGCTTGAGGAACGCCGCCCTGTGTTGCGGTTGAGAAGCAACACCTTGAGCCCTGGCGGCAGATCAAGGCAAGTCATCAACCCCGCTGCCCCGGCACCAATTACCACCACGTCCCAGGGACCTGAGGGGATGGGGTTAGAGCTACGGGGCTGGGCCATCACGGGGACAAAAAAACCGCCGGTGGTCCGGCGGTTCAAGCAGTCACAGACATTGTGACGGGGTTAGAAATCAGCGGTATTGACCGTCATTGATGCGGTCGTCTCCCTCGTTCAGAGCAATTGAAGGAGGCGTGACGATGAAATTGTCCCGGTACTTGGCGAACAGCTCCTGCTGGCGGTCTGTCAGGTCAAGAGACAGCACGTCGTCAACGCTGTTGTAGGGACCACCCAGAACGATCTTTCCGGCCATGGTTGGGTACATGCCAGGGAATTGCTGGAAGCGACGCACGGAGGAATTGTTCAGGTCCACCTTGCCTTCACTTTCAGCGATCTTGTCGTCGACAACGTTGCGGATCTCGTTGCCGGAATACTTGCTGCGAAGGTCGTCGTCGGCATAGACGCTGCTGGGAAGCACAAGGCCTGCCATCAGACTTGCCATCAGCAGTGCGCCAGTCAGCCAGCTCAGAAGCCGCTTCATCTCAACTCTCGATCAGGGGTCAGAACGGGTCGACCGGCGGAGCCGGCTCGGGAAGACTACAAGTCGTTGCGCCGATCAAGCCCCTGGATCGTGGGAGCTTTTGCAGTTCGTTTCACTCGATTCATTCGATAAGGCCACTCAGCCCGGGCTGGAGTAGCGCCGTGAGCAGGAACAAGCCATCCACCCAGAGGGTTGTGATCAAGACAGCAGAGGCCATGGCTCCGGCGTCACCGTTGGATCCGGCGCTGCTCAGGTTGAGGCGACGTCCGGCCATGAGCACCAATGCAGCTGCAACCACCAGGGTTAGGAGGGGCAGGGGCTGTAGCAGATGCAGCCCCGCCTGATGGAGCAGCAGTGGAGCCTGATTCAGGGACGCCGTCACCACTTCGGGCCAGAACCGCATCACGCCGGTGGCTGCCATGGCCAGGTCAGTACAGGCTGTACCCACGAGGGATGAGAGGTAGAAGGTCGCTGCCAGTCTCCAGCGGCCTTGCAAGCCGCCCAAGGCCACAGGCACAGCGAAAGCTTCCACCGGAAGGTGCAACACGGGATGGGCTCGCAACCATCCCCAGAAAATGCACCCTGCAAGCCAGCTGCCGCTGAAACCAACCAGCAGCGATCCCAGATCGGATGCTGTCTGCGAGCGGCTTTGATGCAACACCAGCCCGGCTGCCACCAGAACACCCGTGAACAAGGTGGCCGAAAACGGATCCAGGCGAACCCAAGGAGCCTGGAGAAACACCGGCAGCACCACCATCGCTGCGGCGATCCGTGCCACCGGAAAGGACCACGACCGAGCGGGGGCTGAGGTTTGCCAGGTGCCGCCGATCAAATCCCTTTTGTGAAGAAAGTCACGGAACCTTAGAAGACATCTTCAAGTGACGCGGCCGACATCTTTGCCTGTCGCACTGGAGATACCGTCAAAGCGACATCTGTTGTGTCGATGGCGGACCCTTCTGCATCCCTCACCCTGCTTGAGGCCTGCTGGCGTGATCTCGTACTGGGAGTGGTTCAGGGTCTTACTGAATTTTTGCCGATCAGCAGCACCGCCCATTTGAAGGTGGTGCCCGTGCTCCTGGGTTGGGGTGACCCTGGCGTCTCTGTCACTGCCGCGATTCAGCTGGGCAGCATCGTTGCCGTGATTGCCTATTTCCGCGCCGATCTCAACAAGGTGCTGCGGGGGATCAGTCGAGCCATTCGCCATGGCCAGTGGCGTGAACCCGAGGCGCGCCTTGGCATCGCAATGGCAGTTGGCACCCTGCCGATTCTGCTGATTGGGTTGGGGATCAAACTGTTTTGGGCTCAGGGTTACGAACAGTCGCCTCTGCGAAGTGTTCCTTCCATTGCCATCGTTTCGATCGTGATGGCGTTGTTGCTTGCTCTGGCGGAACGGAATGGAGTGCGTCGCAAGAAGCTGTCGGACGTTTCAGGACGTGATGGCCTGGTGGTGGGTTTGGCGCAGGCCTTGGCCTTGATTCCAGGGGTCTCCCGTTCCGGCAGCACCCTCACCGCTGCTCTGTTCGACGGCTGGCAGCGTGCCGATGCCGCGCGATTTTCTTTTCTTCTCGGCATTCCAGCCATCACCATTGCGGGGCTGGTGGAACTCAAGGATGCCCTGGCCGCGACCGCTGGCACCGGCCCCCTGCCGTTGCTTGTCGGAATCGTTTCAGCTGCGGTGGTGTCGTGGCTGGCGATCGATTGGTTGCTGAAGTTCCTGCAGCGCAACAGCACTTGGATCTTTGTGGCCTACCGGCTGCTGTTTGGGATGCTGCTGCTGGTCTGGTGGGGCGTTTACGGCGCACACTGAAAGCAGATGAGGCCGGCTTGTGTGGAATGAGCCATCCGCCGGGGTTGCAGTCGCAGCTCTGGATCCAACCAGCAGTGGCCGCCAACCGCAGCCGGCGGTGGTGGCGTCAGTTGAGGCGGGATCGATTGGGGAGGAGCTGGGTTTCGAGCCGGGTGATCAGTTGCTCAGCATCAATGGCATTCGTCCGCGAGATCTGATCGATTACCGCTACCTCTGCGTGGACGAGGAGCTTTGCCTTGAGGTGCGTGATGCAGCGGGTGCGCTGCATCGGGTGGAATTGGAAAAGGAGGCTGATGACGGCCTTGGCCTGGCCTTCACCGAGGCCCTGTTTGATGGCTTGCGCCAGTGCAATAACAACTGTCCGTTCTGTTTCATCGATCAGCAGCCCCCAGGCCGCCGCGACAGCCTTTATTTGAAAGATGACGACTACCGGCTGAGCTTTCTCTATGGCTCCTATCTGACCCTCACCAACCTCGGCGAAGGCGACTGGCAGCGGATTGAAGAGCAGCGTTTATCGCCCCTGTTTGTTTCGGTTCATGCCACGGAGCCCGATCTGCGCTCCCGTCTGCTGGTGAACCCCCGTGCTGCCCAGGTGATGGATCAGCTCGCCTGGTTTGATCAGCGCGATCTACAGGTTCACGCTCAGGTGGTGGTCTGCCCGGGGCTCAACGACGGCCCGGCCCTTGAGAGAACGCTCAACGACTTGGCGTCCTTCGCGTCTGGCCCCTGGCCAGCGGTGTTGTCTGCAGCGGTGGTGCCGGTGGGGCTGACGCGGTTCAGGCCCGCTGAAGACGGCCTTGTTCCTGTGGATCCGGCCTGTGCCCGTCGTGTGATTGCCCAGGTGGAACCGATGCAACAGCGCTTCCAGGCCGCATTGGGCACCCGCTTTGCCTGGCTCTCGGATGAGTGGTACTTGATGGCCGGGTTGCCGTTGCCCCCGCGGGATGACTATGAGGATCTTCCGCAGCAAGAGAATGGCGTGGGCAGCATTCGCGCCTTCCTTGAAGCGCTCGATGCCGCCACCGAAGATTTGCCCAGCGCGGTGCCCCAGCCCCGTCGTTGCAGTTGGGTGGTCGGTCAGATCGTTTCCCAGGCCTTGCAGCCCGTGGCGGAACGGTTGAATGGCGTTGATGGAGTCGAGTTTCATCTGATCGGATTGCCGAGCCCGTATTGGGGGCAGGACCAAGTGGTGACCGGACTGCTGACAGGGCAGGATCTGCTCAGTGGCTTGCAGGGGCAAGATCTCGGCGATGAACTTCTGCTGCCATCGGTGATGTTGCGGCAGGGTCAGCCCGTGTTCCTGGATGACATGACTTTGGAGGCCCTGGCCGCGCAGTTGCCGGTTCCCATCCGGATCGTGCATGGGGCGGCTGACGTCGTGGCCTCAGTTTTGAGAGCCGTAGGAAAAAGTCCCTAAGCTCCGTCAAAGGTTTTTGTTTGCTGTGCGCCGGATCACCGCGGGTATTTGTCTCGTTGCGGGCGTTGTTTCCACCGTTGTTCCCTCTGCGCTCAGCCAGGAAACAGCATCGGAAGTTTCTGCGTTGGTGGATCAAACCACGCTGCCCGATGCAATTGATCTGAAGGGAGCACGCCCCAAAGCTGATCCATCCGTCGTTGCTCCAGCGGCAGATGTTCTGCCCCCATCCCTTGAGCCGTTGGTGGCCCCCCCCAGCCTGGCGCTCCCCAACGCGCCGTCTCAGGTGCGCATTCATGAGTTGCGACCTCTCACGTTGGAGGAAGCTCTGCAGCTGGCTGAATTCAACAGCCCGAGGTTGAAGGCTGCGGCCAGCCAGGTGGATCAGGCCAAGTCTGCGCTGCGCGCAGCAATCGCAGCTTGGTACCCCACTGTTGACCTCTCGGCCAGTGGGCTCCCCGAATATTTCAAGTCGTACTCCTATCGAAATCCCGACTTCGTTCCGGATCGGGTCGTTCAGAAACCCTCACCTCGGGTCAATCCCATCACCGGTGAGGAGACGAAGGTCAACCCCAATACCGGAGAGGAGTACACCCGCCCTGTGACAAGGGATGGATTCAATGAGAGGTATGGCCGCGAGTGGCGGGTCAACGTGAGCCTGCAGGTGAGCTGGGATCTGATCAATCCTGCCCGGGTTCCCGATATTGCTGCTGCTCGGGACACCTTTGAGCGAGCCGGCGATTCCTACTTGATTGCTTTGCGAGACCTTCGTTTGGAAGCGGCCTCGACTTACTTCATCCTCCAGGAGGCCGATGAGGGGGTTCGTATTGGCCAGGATTCTGTCAAAGCTTCCTTGGTCAGCCTGCGGGATGCGCGAGCTCGCTTCAACGCTGGTGTGAACACGAAGCTGGAGGTGTTGGAAGCGGAGACCCAATTGGCTCGTGACCGCAACATCCTGACGACCAACCTCGGCAGGCAGGATTTGGCGCGTCGCGATCTCGCCTCGCTGCTGGACCTACCCCAGGACGTCACCCCAACTGCCGCGACTCCTGCCCGACCCCTGGGTCTATGGGAACCCTCATTGCAGGAAAGCATCATCTCTGCTTACAACTACCGCGAAGAGCTGGACCAACTGATTCTCGAGATCTCCATCAACAACAGCCGGGCCAATTCGGCCCTGGCAGCTGTTCAGCCAGTTCTCAGGTTTGTCAACTCCACCTCGGTCTCGCGATCGGAGGGGCAAAGCGGTCAGACGTCGCTCAGTGACATTGATATGGGCGATTTCACCTACGGAGTTCAAAACAGCACAGCGCTGACGGCGAGCTGGCGCTTGTTTGATGGTGGTCGTGCCCGCGCTAATTACCGTCGCTCCAAGCAAGCAGCTGAAGAGAGCCGCTTCAATTTCGCCAACACCCGTGATCAGATTCGCCTCGAGGTTGAGCGAAGCTTTATCGGCCTGCGATCGGCGATTCAGAAGATCGACACCACATCCAGCGAGGTTCTCTCATCCCGAGAATCCCTCCGCCTGTCCAATCTGCGGGTCCAGGCCGGCGTCAGCACCCAGAGAGAGGTGGTCAACAACCAGCGTGATCTCACCCAGGCAGAGCTGAAATATGCCCAGGCCATCCGTGAATACAACACCAGCCTGGCGGAGCTCCAGCGCCGCACAGGTTTGGATGCGTTGGTTGCCTGCAATGCGGTTTCTCTGCCTGCAACGGAGCCGGAACCCGATCAAGCACCGATTCCCATTGAGCCAACGCCGCTCAAGTCCGCCTGTCCATCTATAGCTTCCTCAGGTTCGACGGTGAATCAGACTGAGAGCAGTCCTGTTCAGCCTCTGTGGTGACCTTGGTGCTCAGTGACGATCAACTGAGCTCCGTTCATTTGCTGCTGGATCGCATTCGTGCTCGTCAGTTGCAGGATTTTGGTCAGATCGGTTCCGATGTGAAGCCGGATGGTTCTTTGATCACCGACTGCGATCGCTGGAGTGATGCCGCTCTGGTGGAGGGGTTGGCCAGCATTGCCCCAGGGGAGGGTGTCCTCAGCGAGGAAGGATCCAAAACAGTCCCAGCCACGCGGGCCTATTGGGTGGTGGATCCCCTGGATGGGACCACCAATTTTGCGGCCGGCATCCCTTATTGGGCGATTTCCGTGGCGCGCTTCGTGGATGGCCGTCCCAGTGAGGTCTTTCTCGATGTGCCAGCGCTGGGGCAACGTTTTGTCGCCCTGCGTGGCCGCGGTGCCACGCGCAACAACCAGCCGCTGACGGCAGAGACCAGAGCCTTGGCAACCAGTGCCTGTGTTTCCCTCTGCAGCCGATCGATTCGGGTGCTGCAGCGCAAACCCGATCAGCGTTTTCCCGGAAAGATTCGTTTGCTTGGTGTCGCCAGCCTCAATCTGGTGAGTGTGGCGATGGGGCAGACCATCGCTGCATTGGAGGCCACTCCCAAAATCTGGGATTTGGCGGCAGCCTGGTTGGTGCTGGACGAGTTGGGTTGTCCGATTCGCTGGTTGGATGCGGATCCAGCCCAGCTCTCTCCAGGAGTGGACGTTGCTGAACGCGGTTTTCCCATGCTGGCGGCCGGTTCATGGGCCCATTTGGCGCGTTTTCTTCCCTGGGGAGAGGCTCTGGTCCAGCGCTGAAGCGTGTTGGTTGCGTGAGTGTGAGTTGTGGTGTTATGGTTTTGTCTTGCGCGGGAGCCGAGAGGCGAGCGCGCAAGCCGAAGCGCTGAAGGCGAAAGCATTGATGTGTCTGAGGCGACTTACAAAACCAAGAGGGAGCGATCCCACGGTGTTGTAAGTTCTTCAAGCGGCCGCGAAGGCCGCGATGACCAGCCAAGTGAACTCCTGAGAGGGAGTGCAGCGAGGTTTGGTCGCACCTGGACAACCGAAAAGTTTAGGAACTGACGCTTTCATCGCGTTTGGTTTTGAGCTGAGCCGCAAGGTGAGGTGAGGAGCCGAATGAAAGAGCGATGAAGGTGTGAGGTCCCGTCAAAAAATTTCGTTGCGTCGAAGCAATTCGCTGCAACGAGAGGGTTTTCACGAACCTTCTTGTTGTCGGTGTGCGAATTGTGGAGCAACAACCGGATCTGAGATCCCGGAAAGTCATTGAAAGAGAAATCTAGAGATGCACTCTTAAGAACCCTTTTTGTGTCAGCGAAGAGGAGGCCTCAACTGTTGCCAGAATGATCTGAGCAATGGGTGACGCAAATCATTTTGAGGGAGCGAAAGCTCTTAAAAGGAAATGATCTACAACGGAGAGTTTGATCCTGGCTCAGGATGAACGCTGGCGGCGTGCTTAACACATGCAAGTCGAACGAACCTTCGGGTTAGTGGCGGACGGGTGAGTAACGCGTGAGAATCTGCCCTCAGGAGGGGGATAACGGTTGGAAACGGCCGCTAATACCCCATATGCCGCGAGGTGAAATGAATTTCGCCTGAGGATGAGCTCGCGTCTGATTAGCTAGTTGGTGTAGGTAATGGCTCACCAAGGCATCGATCAGTAGCTGGTCTGAGAGGATGATCAGCCACACTGGGACTGAGACACGGCCCAGACTCCTACGGGAGGCAGCAGTGGGGAATTTTCCGCAATGGGCGAAAGCCTGACGGAGCAACGCCGCGTGAGGGATGAAGGCCTCTGGGCTGTAAACCTCTTTTATCAAGGAAGAAGATCTGACGGTACTTGATGAATAAGCCACGGCTAATTCCGTGCCAGCAGCCGCGGTAATACGGGAGTGGCAAGCGTTATCCGGAATTATTGGGCGTAAAGCGTCCGCAGGCGGCCCTTCAAGTCTGCTGTTAAAAAGTGGAGCTTAACTCCATCATGGCAGTGGAAACTGTTGGGCTTGAGTGTGGTAGGGGCAGAGGGAATTCCCGGTGTAGCGGTGAAATGCGTAGATATCGGGAAGAACACCAGTGGCGAAGGCGCTCTGCTGGGCCATCACTGACGCTCATGGACGAAAGCCAGGGGAGCGAAAGGGATTAGATACCCCTGTAGTCCTGGCCGTAAACGATGAACACTAGGTGTCGGGGGAATCGACCCCCTCGGTGTCGTAGCCAACGCGTTAAGTGTTCCGCCTGGGGAGTACGCACGCAAGTGTGAAACTCAAAGGAATTGACGGGGGCCCGCACAAGCGGTGGAGTATGTGGTTTAATTCGATGCAACGCGAAGAACCTTACCAGGGTTTGACATCCTGCGAATCTCTTGGAAACGAGAGAGTGCCTTCGGGAGCGCAGTGACAGGTGGTGCATGGCTGTCGTCAGCTCGTGTCGTGAGATGTTGGGTTAAGTCCCGCAACGAGCGCAACCCACGTCTTTAGTTGCCAGCATTTAGTTGGGCACTCTAGAGAGACCGCCGGTGATAAACCGGAGGAAGGTGTGGATGACGTCAAGTCATCATGCCCCTTACATCCTGGGCTACACACGTACTACAATGCTACGGACAAAGGGCAGCAAGTTCGCGAGGACAAGCAAATCCCATAAACCGTGGCTCAGTTCAGATCGTAGGCTGCAACTCGCCTACGTGAAGGAGGAATCGCTAGTAATCGCAGGTCAGCATACTGCGGTGAATACGTTCCCGGGCCTTGTACACACCGCCCGTCACACCATGGAAGTTGGCCACGCCCGAAGCCGTTACTCCAACCCTTGTGGAGGAGGACGTCGAAGGTGGGGCTGATGACTGGGGTGAAGTCGTAACAAGGTATCCGTACCGGAAGGTGCGGATGGATCGCCTCCTAACAGGGAGACAACACAATGATTTTGATGCCTGAGTACTTTTATTCTTAGGCCGAAATCCTGTCACCTTAGGTCGATCGGTACCTCAGATTTGAAATCAAGATAATGCAGCAATGTGTTGTGCTTGATGGAGATTTTCAGTTCCTAAACTTTGTCTAGGTCACACCCCAAAAGGGATGAGACTCCTGGGCCATTAGCTCAGGTGGTTAGAGCGCACCCCTGATAAGGGTGAGGTCCCTGGTTCAAGTCCAGGATGGCCCATTCGGTGTTGGGGGTTTAGCTCAGTTGGTAGAGCGCCTGCTTTGCAAGCAGGATGTCAGGAGTTCGAGTCTCCTAACCTCCACTGACCGAACTTTATCCCCATCTCCAAGTTATGGAGTTGAGCTCGATTGGAGTGTGATTTAGATGTGTCCGCTGGATGACCCCAGCTTCCTGTCATTCCAAGTTTTTAAGTGGAAAGCTTTGAATTTGGTTGATAAGATGCTGGGCTCGGATCAAGTAATCAAGCAATTGATGATTTGATTTGAAGTTCTAGCAGAACCTTGACAACTGCATAGGTGAAGTCTGGAAAAACAAAGCATCTTACAGATGCATTGTTTTGAGTCTGATCTTCTGAAAGGAAGATTAGAACCAGAACAATGAAAATTCTTTTGAGCAAGAGCCGAGACTCTTGAATGTTCTTTGATTCGTGTCGAGCGAATCAGAGTTTGATCTTGTTTTAGGAGTCAACGAAAGTTGATGATTAAAACTTGAGAATCTGCTTTCAACGGCGGTAAGCGTTTAAGAGGTTAATTGGTCAAGCTACAAAGGGCTCACGGCGGATACCTTGGCACACAGAGGCGATGAAGGACGTGGTTACCTGCGATAAGTCTCGGGGAGCTGGAAGCACGCTTTGATCCGGGAATTTCCGAATGGGGCAACCCTTAATACGGCCAGCTGAATCCATAGGCTGGCACGAGCCAACCCAGCGAACTGAAACATCTTAGTAGCTGGAGGAAAGGAAAGTAAAAACGACTCCCTAAGTAGCGGCGAGCGAACGGGGAAGAGCCTAAACCGATGCTTTCGAGTATCGGGGTTGTGGGACAGCAACGTGTATCAGGAATGTTAGGAGAAGTGCTTGAATGGCACGCCACAGAGGGTGAAAGCCCCGTAACCGAAAACTGAACTGAGCTAGCTGTATCCCGAGTAGCACGGAGCACGTGAAATTCCGTGTGAATCCGCGAGGACCACCTCGTAAGGCTAAGTACTACTGTGTGACCGATAGCGAAACAGTACCGCGAGGGAAAGGTGAAAAGAACCCCGGGAGGGGAGTGAAATAGAACATGAAACCGTGAGCCTACAAGCAATGGGAGCCCTACTTATAGGGTGACCGTGTGCCTGTTGAAGAATGAGCCGGCGACTTATAGGCACTGGCGGGTTAAACCGGAAATGGTGGAGCCATAGCGAAAGCGAGTCTGAATAGGGCGTTTGTCAGTGTTTATAGACCCGAACCCGGGTGATCTAACCATGGCCAGGATGAAGCTTGGGTGATACCAAGTGGAGGTCCGAACCGACTGACGTTGAAAAGTCAGCGGATGAGCTGTGGTTAGGGGTGAAATGCCAATCGAACCCGGAGCTAGCTGGTTCTCCCCGAAATACGTTGAGGCGTAGCGTCTCGTGCTCCAGCAGGGGGGTAAAGCCACCATTTCGGTGCGGGCTGCGAGAGCGGTACCAAATCGAGATGAACTCTGAATACCCTGTGTGTAGCGAGGCAGTCAGACTGTGGGGGATAAGCTCCATGGTCGAGAGGGAAACAGCCCAGACCGCCAGCTAAGGTCCCCAAATCAACACTAAGTGATAAAGGAGGTGGGATTGCATAGACAACCAGGAGGTTTGCCTAGAAGCAGCCATCCTCAAAGGAGTGCGTAATAGCTCACTGGTCGAGCGATCCTGCGCCGAAAATGAACGGGGCTAAGTGTTGTACCGAAGCTGCGGATTTTTATGGTAGGGGAGCGTTCTATGTGGGGCGAAGCGTTAGCGTGAGCGGGCGTGGACTGCATAGAAGTGAGAATGTCGGCTTGAGTAGCGAAAACATGGGTGAGAATCCCATGCACCGAAACCCTAAGGGTTCCTCCGGCAGGCTCGTCCGCGGAGGGTTAGTCTGGACCTAAGGCGAGGCCGAAAGGCGTAGTCGATGGACAACAGGTCAACATTCCTGTACCGGTCATGTTTTGGGAAGAGGGACGGAGAAGGCTAGCCAAGCCAGACGTTGGTTACTGGTTCAAGCGTTCGAGGCGTTGAGGAGCGGTGAAAACGTTCCGAGCTGAGGCGTGAGTACGAGCTGCTACGGCAGCGAAGTTGGTGACGTCAAGCTTCCAAGAAAAGCTCTATACCCGTTAAGGCATGACTGCCAGTACCCGAAACCGACACAGGTGGGGTGGTAGAGAATACCGAGGTGCGCGAGGTAACTCTCTCTAAGGAACTCGGCAAAATGGCCCCGTAACTTCGGGAGAAGGGGTGCCACCGCAAGGTGGTCGCAGTGAAGAGGCCCTGGCGACTGTTTACCAAAAACACAGGTCTCCGCTAAGTCGCAAGACGATGTATGGGGGCTGACGCCTGCCCAGTGCCGGAAGGTTAAGGAAGCCGGTCAGCGTAAGCGAAGCTGGCGACTGAAGCCCCGGTGAACGGCGGCCGTAACTATAACGGTCCTAAGGTAGCGAAATTCCTTGTCGGGTAAGTTCCGACCCGCACGAAAGGCGTAACGATCAGGGCGCTGTCTCGGAGAGAGGCTCGGCGAAATAGAATTGTCTGTGAAGATGCGGACTACGTACACCTGGACAGAAAGACCCTATGAAGCTTTACTGTAGCTTGGTATTGTGCCCGGGCTCTGAATGCGCAGGATAGGTGGGAGACGTTGATCTCATGCTCGTGGGTATGAGTTAGTCACTGGTGAGATACCACTCTTTCAGAGCTAGGGTTCTAACGTTCACCCGTTATCCGGGGAGCGGACAGTATCAGGTGGGCAGTTTGACTGGGGCGGTCGCCTCCTAAAAGGTAACGGAGGCGCGCAAAGGTTTCCTCAGGCTGGTTGGAAATCAGCTGACGAGTGCAAAAGCAGAAGGAAGCTTGACTGTGAGACCTACAAGTCGAACAGGGACGAAAGTCGGCTTTAGTGATCCGACGGTTCTGAGTGGAAGGGCCGTCGCTCAACGGATAAAAGTTACTCTAGGGATAACAGGCTGATCTCCCCCAAGAGTTCACATCGACGGGGAGGTTTGGCACCTCGATGTCGGCTCATCGCAACCTGGGGCTGAAGTCGGTCCCAAGGGTTGGGCTGTTCGCCCATTAAAGCGGTACGCGAGCTGGGTTCAGAACGTCGTGAGACAGTTCGGTCCATATCCGGTGTACGCGCAGGAACATTGAGAGGATTTCTCCCTAGTACGAGAGGACCGGGAGGAACGCACCTCTGGTGTACCAGTTATCGTGCCAACGGTAAACGCTGGGTAGCCATGTGCGGAGTGGATAACCGCTGAAAGCATCTAAGTGGGAAGCCCACCTCAAGATGAGTGTTCCCATGGGGTAACCCAGTAAGGTCACGGGAAGAACACCCGTTGATAGGCTCTACGTGGAAGTCCAGTAATGGATGCAGCGGAGGAGTACTAATAGACCGAGGGCTTGACCAACATTTTGGTTCTTGCCTGAAGACTCATTTCTTTGTTGATTCAGACGTGTAGCGCAAGCTGCAGATCCTATGCAGTTCTCAGGGTTCATCCCTTGAGAATGTTTATAACTATCCTGGTGTCCATAGCGATGTGGTCCCACACCGATCCATCTCGAACTCGGTTGTGAAACGCATCAGCGGCGACGATATTTGGGGGGTAGCCCCCTGAGAAAATAGCTCGATGCCAGGTAAAACATTCTCTTATAGGTTGATGATTGGCTGGTTGTTGAAGCAATCACCATCACCACCCACGAAGAAGCCGCCTCCATGTGAGGTGGCTTTTTTGTTGTAAGGTTTTAGAAGTCTTTTGCGCCAATCTGTGCCAAGACGTTCGTTTGTTCGAAAGGTAGGGGGGCAGATATGGCAAGCCTGTCAGCGCTGGAATAATGCTGAATGTGTGGATTTGAGTGCTGCTTTTGCCTACTTTGTGCTGCAGTCTTTTTTCCCACTCTTGCTGATCGCGTTGTCAGTTGCGGCCAGGGTGTTTGGCGAAACTAACAGTTTGGATAATGTTTTGGCGTCGGTCACCCAGGTCTTGCCGCCTTCAGCAACCAACCTGGTGGATTCCACCTTGCGTGGGTTGGTGAACCAAGGCTTTGGTGCTGGAATTCTCGGTGTGGTTGTTCTGCTCCTTACAGCGAGTAATGCGTATCTGACCCTGCAGCGTGGAGCTGATCGGCTTTGGTCGGACATTCTTCCAGAGCCTGAAATCGGCCTGCCTTGGTGGAAGCAAGTGGTGCAGTTCTGCAGGACGCGCATAGAGGCTTTTTTGACGGTCTTTGCGATATCAGTACTGATCGTCTTTCAGCAATTGGTGCTCAGCATCCGACAGCTTCCGGAAGACATCCTTGGCGTTCTTGATGGTTTTATTCCAGGGTTGATGGCTCTTGTGCGATCCAGCCCCATTCTTCCGCTCGGGCGGATTCTTGTTCCAGCCCTGATTCTGTCGCTGATGGCGTTGCTGCTTCAGGTGGTGCTGCCTAGCCGCCGTGTTCCAAGAGCGCCCTTGATTCCTGGTGCCTTGTTGATTGGTTTTGGTTTGGCCTTTCTCAATAAAATACTCAGCTTAAGTATTGTTTCTCTTGGCAATCGTTATCAGGCTTATGGCGTTATCGGTGGCGTTTTGGTTTTAACGCTCTGGGTTTGGTTGGTGGGTGTCATTCTCTATTTTGGCCAATGTTTAAGTGTGGAATTAGCGGCGGTTCGTCTTGGCAAGCTTCGGCTCGGGGAACCGAACAACCTGACACCTTGAACTTCGTTTCAACTCTGCGAAGCTGAACCAACGGACCTTTTCCGTTGAAGCAAATGAATCGACCACCAGCAGTGTTGTGGATTGCAGTTGTTCTGCTTCTGCTGGTGCCAACAGCCGCAGGCCGTCTGTTGCTGGATCTTGCCGGTGGTCTGCTCCTCACGCTCCTGGCGCTTCCGTTGATCCTCTCCGGTCTGGGTTGGATTGGTTGGAAGGTGCTGCAGTCCAGGATGATCAGCTGCACCGCCTGCGGTGCCACAGGCTTTAAGGGAGCTGACCTTTGTGCTGTCTGTGGCACGCCCTATGGCAACGCTGGAGACGATGCTGGCGTTTCAGCGTCCCAGTCCACGCCGGCCAGCGATCTCACGATTGATGTCATCGCTCAGGATGTCGATTCCGATTCCTGAGCTTGCAGCTGACGTTCCCGAAGAAAGAGAAAAAACGGTGCAGCACAAGCAAATGCCACGCCGAAGCTCAAGGGAATGGCCAACCACCATCCTTTGATTTTCTGACGCGGACCTTCCACACAGATCCAGAGCGTGACGGCACTGGCCCCCACCAGCAGGTCGGCGCTCAATGAGCGTGCGGCCGCTGTGCTGTTGGCATCGGCAATGAACCGCGCCAGATCGAAGGCTTGGCCACCACCTTCAGCAATGAACTCAAGATTGGCTTTCCACGGCAAGATTGCTCCAAGAAGTGCCAGAAGCAGATAGATCCAGGGCAGTGCCTTACGCATTGTTTGTGGCCTCAAGGCTTTTGGGATCGAGTTCGACAATCGATTGTTCAACGCTGTCGAGCAGGCTCTGGCAACGGCTGAGGTAAACCTCACCGTGGAGAACCCGTTGCTGCAATTCCGCCAGAGGCACGCTGTCGTTCTGCAGCTCAGCGAGGAGCAGATCAAGGGCCTGCATTGCTTCCTCGTAGTTCAGGCCAGCGGCATCTTTGCGCCAGCCTTCGATGCGATCGCGTAACTCTTTGCTGGGTTGGCGCTTGCTCATCAGGAGGTGGTTTTTGGCGAATTGCGTTGGATCTGATCGACCCGTGTCTCAAGCGTTCCGTCGCTCATCCGAATGTTGAGCTGGTCTCCGATATTGACGGATTGAAGGTCTGGGATGGTGTCGCCGGCGGTGTTGCTGATAAGGGCAAGCCCGCGTTTCAGCCAGCGTTCCGGCGAAAGCGCCTTCAGCAACAGCTGTTTCTGCGCCAGCTCATGGCGGTGGCGCCTGATTCGCTCGAGGGGAGATTGTTGTTCAAGCACAAAGGCCCGATCCTGGAGCCGCTGGCGCTCGCGAAGGATTCGCCCCAGCAGCGCTTCTCTCAATCGGCTCTGTCGTTGCACAAGCCCCTGACGCGCCGCATCGCGGTCGGGCAGCAGCGCCACGATCGCTGCCGTGGGGGTGGCCGCGCGATGGTCCGCGACCAGATCTGCGACCGTCAGATCATCCTCGTGGCCGAGGCCCGTCACCACAGGCACTGGATAGCTCGCCAGAACGCGGCAGAGCGCCTCGTCATCGAACACCGCCAGGTCTTCCCGGCTTCCGCCACCGCGTGCCAGCACCAGGGCTTGAATTCCTAGTTCAGAAGTCCGTTCTGCCAAACCCTCCAGGGTGCCGATGATCGTGGAGGCCACTGCGCCTTGCACTGGAATCGGTACCACGATCAGTTGCGTCATGGGCCAGCGTTCAGCCGCGGTGCGCAGCATGTCGGCCAGGGCGGAACTGGGCACACTGGTGAGCACCGCAATGGTCGATGGTTGGCTCGGCAGTCGCCGCTGACGGTTGGGGTCGATCACCCCTTGCTGTTCCAGCAGCTGACGCACCCGTTCGAAGTCCCTGAGCACGGTGCTCAGGCTGGGGCGGATGTCCAGTGCCTGAACGGTGAGGCTGGCCCTCGCGGCCCAGAAATTCAGCTTCCCCACCACCGTGACGCCGTCACCGTCCTCAGGTCGGTAGCTGAGCTGGGCCAGTTTTGAGGCCCACACCACACCGGAAATGCTGGCGGCGCCGTCGGTGAGGGTCAGCCATAGATGGCCTTTTTTCAGCTGGGGCCTTGAGACCGTTGCCTCCAACAAAAAACGGGGCGCGAAGCCACGTTCCAGCAGGCTTCCGATGGCTGTGTTCAGTTCAGCAACGGAGTAAGTCGGAAGACGATCAACGCTCAAGGCGGCTGTAGGCGTAACCCCAGTAGATGCAGACAACGGCGGAGATGCTGGTGACAAGAACCCCCCAGTGCTGGTGAATCTGGGTGGCACCGATCGTGCAGATCACCAAGGCACTGCTGAGCAGCCTTGATCCGTCGCGTCTGTTCTGAACGTAAAGCGGTGCCAACGACTGTCTCAATGGAATGCACCCACTTTGATGCATCAGTGATGACAGTCGGCGAGGCAACAAAAAACCCCCCGGTCAGCCGAGGGGTTCTCAGATTCCGCGGTGCGGAACTCAGCCGAGGCCGATCTGGGACAGGATGCCCTGGCCGGTCAGGAGCTCGGTGCCGAGACCGATCACGATGCCCAGCATGGCCAGACGACCGTTCCAGGTCTCAGCGAAGTTGACGAAACCGAAGCGTGCGTTGTCAGACATGGGGGAGGACCGATTTGGTTTGGTAACAATGTAACAAAGGTTGGAGTTTTGTTGCGAGTGCTAACGGCTACAGGAAGGGGGATCCATTTGCATTGTTTACGCCTGCCCTCCGCTTGACCTGCGTTTCGTGCGGGCGGTCGGCAGTGCCTGGCGGGGGTCGTCGGGCCAGGGGTGCTTGGGGTAGCGCCCTCGCATCTCGCGGCGCACGTCCTGATAGCTACCTTGCCAGAAGCCTTTGAGATCCCGGGTGCGTTGCAGGGGACGACCTGCCGGTGAGAGCAGTTCCAGGGTGACGGGGATACGACCATTCAGCACGTGGGGCCCGTCGTCACATCCGAACATCTCCTGCAATTTCACGGCAAGGATGACCTCGTCGCCCGTGTAAAGCAGTGTGGCCTGCCGGCCGGCTGGGATCGGGACGCGACGCGGCAACAGCCCATCCAGCTGTTGTCTGAGGCTCCAGTCCAGATCGCCCCAGAGCGCTTCTTCCAGTGCTGCTGTGCTGATGTCGCCCCAACCCAGGCAGCCCTCCAGGGTTGGACCAAGCCAGGTGTCAGCCTGCTCCAGCAGCGTCGTGAGATCCCTTGCCGGCCATGGGCTGCCCACCTGCTGATGCATCCATTCCAGCCGTTGGCGCAGTTGATGGCTGCTGTCCGTCCAGGGCAGTGCGTCAAGGCTGGAGTTCTTCTGCAGCTGTTCGATGAGCAGGCTCCGGCATAGCGGCGCTGCTGGCGAAGGCTGTGGCGTGCGGCGCACCACCAATTCACCCAGTTTCAGCAGTCGTTCGGCGCGGATCCTCTGGCGTTCAGGATCCCAGCTGACTAAGTCCTGCCAATGGCCGTCTTGCTCAGCGATGGTCAGCAGGGTGCTCTGGCTCAGGGCCACTGCCATCTGGATGCGGGTGTCTCTGTCGCCCATGTCGACCCTGGCGACGGCCAGGGCCGGGCTCCCCTGAAGCGGATCCCAGGGAAGCAGCACGGCGCCGCGTCCCTGGCGCAACTGATAGCGACCGGTCTGGTCCGGTCGCTCTTGCGCTAGCCATTCCGGAAAGGCCGCCAGGATCAGATCGCCGGCGCTGACGGACGATCCCTGGTTCTGGGGTGACGGGCCAAGTCGATTCAGTTGGCGGCGGAGCTGCTGGCTGAGCGTTCGCAGTGATGGATGGCGCTGGATGCTGTTGAGCCGGGCCTCGAGATCGCTACCGATTTGGCGGCGATCGAAGGGATCCCTTTCGCTGAGGATTGCCGCCAAATCACACCCCAGCTGGGGGGCGCCCTGTTCATGGGCCTCCAGCAGCAGCATGCCGAGACGGGGGTGAACGCCCAGGCCGCCGATCAACCGTCCCCGCCTGCTGATGCGGCCGTCTTGCTCCAGCAGGCCGAGCTGTTGCAGGCCGTGCTGTCCCTCCTGCATGGCGGCTGCAGGTGGTGGGTCCAGCCATGGCAGCTCATCCCCCAGTCCAGCTCCCCACTGGGCCAGTTCCATCAATACGGGCTGGGGATCCGCCAGCAGTAGTTCGGGGGGGTGGAAGCGTGGTCGTCGCTGTTGCTCCGCGGGCGACCAGAGGCGGATGCAGCTGCCTGGGCATTGGCGGCCGGCTCGGCCCTTGCGCTGCTCCGCACTGGCCAGGCTGGAGGCGGTCGTCTCCAGGCCTTCCATTTGGGTGTTGGGGTCGTAGCGCAGTTGACGGCTGAGGCCGCTGTCAATCACCAGCCGCACACCATCGATTGTGAGGGAGCTTTCCGCAATGGCACTGGCCAGGATGATGCTGCCGTCCTGGTTCGGATCGCAGCGCTGGAGGGCTGAACTCTGTTGTTGCAGTGGGAGTTGCCCATGCAGCACTTGAATGCGCCAGTTCTGCAGAGCCGCTGCTTCGGTCAGGGTCTGCCTGCAGCGTTCAATCTCTGCGAGCCCAGGCAGGAAGACCAGTACACCGCTTCCCTGAGGTTGCTCGAGGGCATGGTGCTCAATGGCGCGTAACACCTGTCGAGGCAGGGGTTCGTCCGGTCGTGGCGCTTGGTGATGGGTCTCCACCGGGTAACAGCGGCCTGGGCTTTCCAGCACTGTCGCTTCGGGCAGGCGTTCTCTCAGGTCGGACAGATCCAGCGTGGCGGACATCAACATCAACGCCAGGTCTGGATTCAGCAGCGGACGCGCTTCGCGCAGCAGCGCGAGGGCCAGATCCGCATCACGCCCCCTCTCATGAAATTCATCGAAAATTACGCAGCCCACCCCATCCAGTGAGGGGTCGCTCTGCAGGCGCCGCAGGAAGAGGCCGTCGGTGATCACCTCCACCTGGGTGCGGCTGGATCGTTTCTGTTCCCCGCGTACGGCATAGCCGATGCGGCCACCCACGTCTTCTCCGAGGCTGGCGGCGAGGCGGGCGGCGGCGGCCTTGGTGGCCAGCCGCCGCGGCTCAATCATCCAGATTTTTTGCTTCCCTGCGAAGACCCCCGGCCCTTCCGTCAGGGCCCCGATCAGCGCTAAGGGAACCCGTGTGGTCTTGCCTGCCCCGGGTGGCGCCTGCAGCAGAACTGTTTGTCCCGGGCGAACTTCAGAGCAGATCCGCGCCAGCAGGGCGTCGATCGGGAACTGGCTCAAACCGGTGCTGCCGCTCGATTCATGGGACGAGATTCATCAGGCCCAACAGAAGCAGGCTGCTGATGGCGCCAACAGCGGCCAGCAACCGCACAAGGGGCCCGATGGAAACAACGAGGGAGGCCATAAAGACTTTCTTAAAGGCCGAATTGATTCCGGTCTAGCCCCTTGGTTTTCGCCTCGCTGCATTCATTCGCACGCCTTTACACACGCTGTGCCTCGATCAACGCACGTGGCGGGTTCCGTCCACGGGGTGGTACTCCTCGCCGGTGAGTTCTTCGAACACGATCGCCGGAAGGCCGGTCTCGAACATGGTTTGCAGCGCCTCCTTGAGATAAGGGTTCCAGCCACCGGTGCTCACCTGGCCGTGACGGACGGTCCAGTCCCAGGTGCCCTGAAGGTCGCGGGGGATCCTGCCTTCCCGGTCACGACGGGCCACCAGATCAAGAGATTCGACAAGTCCCACGGTGATGGGGTCCTTTCCGTAAGCGGGAGTCAGGCTCAATTCCAAGCGAACCGGATCTTCTTTCATCAGCCGAAGCCGAAACCGGGGGGGCAGCTTGATGCCCTTGATGACCGCGGCAACGATGCGTGTTCTCTGATCCACTCAGGCGACCCCTGTCGACTCCAAGCGCCCAATTTATTCAGTGCCGGGTCCAGCGGCCGTCGAGGTCTCGTCATCGTCACCGCCGAAGCGCACCGTCAGCAGGTCTTCTTCGGTGATGCGTCCCTCGCTGTCCAGCAGTTCCGGGTGGATGGTGACCTGGCCAGTGCGGTCCTTGGGATCGCTGATGGGGCCACCGCTGATCGGACCACTGGCAGCACGAAAACCCTTGCTCATGACACGGAAGGCCTGCCAGAGAAGGGCCACGAACAAGGCCCCATAGAGAAGCGGAAACAGCGAACCGAGCATGACCCTCCCATTCAACTGAATCTATGCATTCTCACGCTATCGGGAGCCCGGTTGCATGCGGTCACAGCTTTGACATGGATCTTGGCTGTTTTTGCATCGGCTCTTCGTAGCGTTGAGACAGCCGATCGCCGTGCAGCTGTGATGACGTTCCAGTCCCGCTCGCTTGCCGCTTCCGCTCTGGCGGGGGGATTGCTGGTGGCCGGAGTTTCGTCGATTCCCTTGCTTGTTGGTCCTCAGCAGGCTGAGGCGCGCCCTGCGATCCGTCGCGACTCGTTTGTCGCTGCCGCCGTCAAACGCAGTGGTCCGGCTGTGGTCACCCTGGAGACGGCTCGGACCGTGAAGCAGTCCGGTGCTGCGGGTGTGCCCCCGGCGCTCATGCGGGATCCCATGTTTCGCCACTTCTTCGGGATTCCACGCTCTGCGGGTCCGCGCTCCAGGGTTCAACGTGGTCAAGGAAGTGGAGTCATCTTCGATGCCAAGGGCCTACTCCTGACTAATGCTCACGTGGTGGAGGGGGCGGATCAACTCACTGTGGGCCTGTCCGATGGGAGAAGGGTGCCTGCCCGGGTGGTGGGTAAAGACAGCCTCACTGATCTCGCAGTGGTCCGTCTTGAAGGTCCCGGCCCTTGGCCTGTCGCTGATCTGGGCGATTCCGATCGACTCAGTGTGGGCGACTGGGCGATTGCAGTGGGCAACCCCTATGGGCTGGAGAGCACGGTGACCCTGGGGATCATCAGCAATCTCAACCGCAACGTTGCTCAGCTCGGGATTTCTGGCAAGCGTCTGTATCTGATCCAGACCGATGCAGCGATCAATCCCGGCAACTCCGGGGGGCCGCTGCTCAATGCCGATGGCGAGGTGATCGGGATCAACACTCTGGTGCGATCAGGGCCTGGGGCGGGTCTGGGTTTTGCCATCCCCGTCAATCGTGCCCGTGCCATTGCGGACCAGTTGGTGACCCGCGGCAAGGCCCGTCACCCGGTGATCGGCATTCGTCTGTCCCCGGTGCCCCGCCCCACACCGACATCCCAAGTGCCGCCCGGAGCCGTGATTCGCTCTGTCCAGCCTGGGGGACCGGCGGACCGCGCCGGGCTCAAAGTGGATGACGTGATCACGACGTTCGACGGCAAGCCTGTCGCTGACCCTGCAGCCGTGGTCAGTGCCATCGACCGCCGTGGTGTGGGGGCCACGGTTGTGTTGGGAGTGCGACGTGGTCAGGAGCAGATCACGATCGAAGTCAAGCCTGTCGATTTGTCGGCCTTGGCCTCAAGTTGAAGCCTTGCATCCAGGCGTCAGGCGTCAAGCGTCGTCCGCGTCCCGCAGTTGTTCAACGCATTGGGTGATGCATTCGCCATCGTCGAGCGAACAGGTGGTGATGCACTGGAAATAGGTTTCCACGGCGTCCCAGGTCTGCTCATGGGGTACCGGGCCCGGGTCTGATGAACCGCCAACGGGTTCGGTGCTGCCTTGGCCGGGAACCATGCTCATTGGGGTTGGGGATCAGTTTTGTCAGCCTATGCAGACGAAAACAACAGGTAAAGAGAAATAAGTCTTCCTGCCTAAGGCTGTATGAAGTTTTTGCTGGGGCGGCCCGATGCTCGTCAGGCCGCCTTTTTGCGGCGGGCGTCGCGTGCTTTCTGCTTCTCCTTGTTGGCTTTCCGCTTGGACTCTCGCTCTGCAGCCAGTTCTTTCTCCTTGGCAGCAGCCCTTTCCTCCTCTTTTTTCTCGAGGTAGTAGTTGTAATCACCCCGATACAGGACCAGCTCGCCCTCTCGCAGTTCGACGATCCGGTTGGCCACGCGGGAGATGAAATAACGGTCGTGGGAGACCAGTAGCGCAGCTCCTTCGTAGGCCATCAAGGCGTCCTCGAGCATCTGCTTGGCCGGAATGTCGAGGTGATTGGTGGGCTCATCCAAGACCAGCAGGTTGCAGGGGGTGAGCAACATCAGCGCCAGTGCCAGGCGGGCTTTTTCTCCTCCGCTGAGCTTCCCGACCTCCTTGAACACCGAGTCGTTGCTGAAGCAGAAACTGCCCAGCAGCGAACGAACCTGGGTCTGGGTCCAGTCGGGGACCGCTTCGTACATCGTGTCGATCACGGTCTTCGATAGATCCAGTGCTTCGGCTTGGTTCTGTTCGAAGTAGCCCGCAATGACGTTGTGCTCCCCCAGTCGGGCACTGCCTTCATCGGGGGGTTCCACCCCCATGACCAGGCGCAGCAGGGTTGACTTGCCTGCGCCGTTGGGACCCACGAAGGCGATGCGGTCTCCCCGCTGGACCTCCAGTTCAGCCCCCAGAAACAGGATCTTGTCTCCATAGCTGTGGGTGACGTTGTCGATCAGGGCAACCTGCGCCCCTGAGCGCGGAGCGGGCGGGAACTGGAAACTCGGCCCCGCCACGGATTCGATCGGTGCCTCCACCCGTTCCACTTTGTCCAGTTGCTTCTCACGGCTCTTGGCCTGGGTGCTGCGCGTAGCGCTGGCGCGAAAACGATCGATGTAGGCCTGTTGGGTGGCGATGTCTTTCTGCTGGCGTTCGAAGGCCGCCTGCGTGGCCTCCCGTTCCATCTGTTTCTGCTCCAGGTGGGCGGTGTAGTTCCCCAGATAGCTGCGGGACACGCCACGCTCGGTGGAGACGATCTGATTGCAGACCCGGTCGAGGAAGGTGCGGTCGTGGCTGATCACCACGAGAGCGGCACTCTGCTCCAGCAGGTAGGTCTCCAGCCATTGGATGGTCTCCACATCCAGATGGTTCGTCGGTTCGTCCAGCAGCAGTAGATCCGGCTCCTGCAGAAGGATTTTCCCCAGGGCGATGCGCATTTGCCACCCCCCGGAATAGTCCTTCACCTGAAGCTCAGCCCCCTCAGCTGTGAAGCCGATCGTGGGCAGAAGCTTGTCGATCCGGGCATCGAGTTCGTAGCCATGCAGCGCTTCGAAACGGCTTTGCAGCTGTCCGAGTTGCTGGATCAGCTGATCGAGATGCTCGGGATCTTCCGCAGCGCGTTCCGACCCCATGGCCTCCTCCACCTGCTTTTGCCGGTTCATCACCTCGGCTGCTTCGCCGAAGGCCTGAAAGAGCTCCTGGCGCACGGTGCGCTCCAGGTCCACGTCAAATTCCTGCTGGAGGTAAGCAATGCGGGGTTCTCCCTGACGCACCACCTGGCCACTGGTCGGTTCCTCGTGACCGGCGATGAGACGCATTTGGGTGGATTTACCGGCGCCGTTGACCCCCACCAGTCCAATCCTGTCCCCAGGTTTGACCTCCCAGGTCACCGCGCGAAGCACTTCCCCAGTGGGGTAAATCTTGCTGACGTTTTCGAGTCGCAGCACCGGCGGAAGGCGTCCTGCTCCCCATCATCCCTGTCGGCAAACTAGGGGCGTTTTCAAGGGGTGGTCGCCATGCTGAAACTGGAGCAGCTGGCCGCCCTTGTGGTGGCTGCAGGCCTGGCGGTTGTGAGTTATTTGCTTTTCTTCAGTTGGGCCGGCGGTGGTGGTTACGAACGCCGTCAGCGCGCCGAGCCCCAGGCGTTCCTGACATCCGACGCGCCCGAGCTCAAAGACCGCCTCTCGCTTTAACCAGCCAGCGCGTGCTGTCTTCATCGTCGAGGCTGGCCAAATGCTCCCGCACCTCTTGGGCCGTGACCGGCAGCCCCAGTTCGTCGCCCAAGCTGCAGATGCTGGCCATGGCGCCGTTGGGATCCTGCAGGGCCTGGCGGAACAATGCCTGGGTCTGCTCTGAATTGCTGCTGATGCGGGCGTACAGCGATGCGGCGTTGGAAGTCATCGCGCTCTGAGCAACTGCTCAAACGCTATTCAGAGCCGAAGGTCTTGTCAGGCGGCCTGTTCGATCCCGTCATCGTGCTGCCCCAGGGCCGAAGCGTCTTCCATGCTGCGGGCATCCATGCAGAGCACCTTGCGCAACTGCGCATAGTTGGCCGCCTGGGTGTTGCGTCCTTCCTGGGAGGCGCTGTATTCGGCCCGTTGCAACACGTGGTGCAGGTGTGTCAGCAGGTAAGTGCTGACCACAGCTGAAACCAGCACGTCGCTGTTTTCAGCACTGCGACGGGGGCGTCGAGACCGAGCGCGTGATCCGGCTGGGCTGCGACGGGAGCGAGATGTGGCTTGTGTCATGGGGTACTCCGAGGAGGACCAGTGCCCCCACCATAGTCATGGATACTACCCTTGACCACCTCTGTACACTTTTAAGTAGCTGAGCCTCTTTCTGGGGATCCGGTCGTGCCCACCCGTCAGACCTCATCCAGCGGGAAGCCCAAGTCCCCGAGAATTCAGGTTGTTCTGCCTGAAGATCTCTGCGCCCGCTTGACCGCCATGGCTGAGCTGGAATCCCGCACGGTGAGCAACATGGCGCGGGTGCTGATCCAGCAGGGAGTGCAGCGCCATGAGCAGGAGCTGGAAGCGTCCGCTCCGGTTCCGACCCGCGAGGAACGCTTGCGGTCGGCTCTGGAATCGCAACAGCCCCGCCGTCTGCGGGGAGCCCCACGGCGATTGCGTCTTCATCGGCCTGGTTAGATCTAGGTCGTTCTGGTCAGGCTGGATTCACCCGCACGCCAAGCACGGTCTCGCGACTGGCCCCTGTCACCGCAGGCACATTGCCGGGGTGGTTCCGCTCGTGCCACCAGGCCAGCAGCGCGAAGACCAGGGCCTCTCTTGCATCTGCCGGTACCCCGAGAGTGCTGCTCTCATCCACCTGGGCACCACGGCAGCGCCGGCGCAATTCGTTGATCAACATCGGGTTTTGGCTGCCACCTCCTGCGGTGAACAGTTCGATTGGTGCAATGCCGCTTGTCTGGCGTAGCTGCTCCAGATCCTGCGCGACAACAGCGGCGGAAAAGGCTGTCAGGGTTGCCATGGCGTCGGGGGCTGAGGCTGCATCCAGCTGATGCAGCCGTCGGTTGAGGTCCTCCTTCCCGAAGCACTCCCGTCCGGTGGATTTCGGCGGTGCCAGCTGGAAATACTCCTCCTGGAGCCAGCGTTGGATCCAGGCCTCGTCCGCACGGCCCCGAGCGGCCATTGCGCCTCCCTTGTCGAAGTTTTGGGCCCCGTCGGTGAAGCGGAGCATGCCCAGGTCGATCAGGCTGTTTGCTGGCCCGCAGTCCCATCCCAAAACTGCGGCATGGCGGTCTGCCCCACTGCGGGGGGGGATCAGGGTGAGGTTGGCAATTCCGCCGAGGTTCAGCAGCGCCCGCCAGCCCTCTGTGCGCCCCACCAGCGCCGCATCAGCCCGAGGCACAAGGGGTGCTCCCTGGCCGCCAAGGGCCAGATCAGCGGCCCGGAAGTCATGGATCACAGGCCGTTGCAGCAGGTGGGCCAGCAGCGGTGCTTGCAGCATCTGCCAGCTAGCTCCCCGCCTTCCATCGGCCGGGGGACGGTGCCAGACGGTCTGACCATGGCAGCCGATCACTTCCGCTTTGCCGACTGGATCGCACGCCTGCACCGCTTCCGCCTGCACCATCGTGATCGCTTCCGCCAGGTCCAGCCAGAGGGACGCTGACATCGGGTTGCCTTGGCCGGCAGCCACCACCTGCTGATGCAGCTCAGCTGGGTAGGGCTGATGGTGGTGGTGAAGCAAGGACCATTGCGGATGCTGGGCCGTGCCCTCGAAGCGTGCCAGCACGGCATCGACACCGTCAGCACTGGTTCCGCTCATCAGCCCGAGGCAGTGCATCGGCTCAGATCTTGGGCAGGCGTTGCAGATCGTCCACTAGCCCCATCACCACCAGTAGGTGACCCTCCTCCAGCACATGGGACGCCGGTGGGTTCACCATCAAGCTGCTTTGTGGTCCAGCCGCCAGCACGTTGACCCGGAAGTTCTTGCGCAGATTCAGATCCCGGAGCGACCGGCCCACAAACGGTTCCGGAACCTTGATCTCCTCGATGCAGTGCTGTTCATCCAGGGCCAAGCGCTCCATCAGGTTGGGGCGCACCAGTTCAAGCCCGAGGCGTTCTCCCTGCATACGCGAGGGGAAGATCACCCTGTCGGCACCCACCCGTTTCAGCATTTTTTCGTGGAGGTCGCTTGTCGCCCTCGCGATTACCTGGCGAACCCGGCTTCCTTCACTGTCTTTGGCGATCAACGTTGCGGTGATGCTCGCCTCGATCGGCTCGCTGATCGCTACCACCACGGTTCCCATCTCGAGCACGCCGGCCTCCCGAAGGGCCTCTTCGTCGGTGCAGTCGACAACGCGGGCCTCCACGCTGGGCTCCACTTGACGCAATTCATCCACCGCCCGTTCCGAGCGGTCCACGGCCAGAACATCCGCGCCGTTCTGAAGCAGCTCCCGGCAAACAGCAATGCCGAAACGGCCGACGCCGATGATCGCGAAGCCCAGGCGATCGCTGCCCTGGATCGGGCTCCACTGCCACCACTCCTTCATCGCCGGATCCCCCGCTGAAAGCCTTCAGACATACAGATCCTCGTTGGGATAACCGATTCGATTCTGGCGATGCATGTGGATTTGTTCCTGGGTCATCGCTTCCCAGATCGCACTGAGCAGCAGCAGGATTCCCAGTCGTCCCACAAACATTCCCACCATCAGCACAGCCTGGCCGAAACGGGGAAGCTCAATGGTTACCCCGAGATCCAGGCCCACCGTGGCAAAGGCGGAGACGCAGGTGAACAGCATTTCCATAAAGGTGAATGAATCCTTGCCGTTCAAATTGCTGGCGATGCTGATCAGCAGAGCCATGGCCATCACGAACAGCAGGGAGCCCACCGTGATGCCGACGGCCCGCAGAACGACCTTGTCGCCGATGGTTCTGTTGCGGATCACCACCGCTTCCCGGCCCCGCAGGGTGGAGCGCGTGGCCGCCATCAAGGCGGCCACAGTGGTGGTCTTGATCCCTCCACCGGTGCCGCCGGGGCTGGCCCCGATGAACATCAACACCATCAGCAACAGCAGGCTGGATTCGGTCACGCTTTCCAGCGAGAGCGGAACGGTGGTGAAGCCAGCCGTACGCGCCGTGACGGATTCGAACAGGGCCGTCAGCCAGCGCTCAGGCCAGGGCATGCCCGTGAAGATTTCGCCCTGGTTCAACCATTCGGTCAGGGCCAGACCTCCTGCTCCGAAGGCAATGAGCAGCAAGCTGGTGCGGAGCACCAGGCGGGAGTGCAGGCTTAGACGACGTCGTCCTCGCCCTCTGCGCAGGAGCTGCGTGCTCAGATCGCTGGTGACCCGCCAACCCAGGCCCCCCGTCACGATCAGCAGCATTACGACGGCATTCACCACACCATTGCTGCGGTAGCGCTCGAGGCTGTCGCTCCAGAGCCCGAACCCTGCGTTGTTGTAGGCCGAGATGCTGTGAAAAACGGCGGCCCATAGACGTTCTCCTTGGTTGGGAATGTCGTCGAAGCCGAAGTGATAGAGGATCACGGCACCCAGCAGGATCACCAGCGTTGCCGTCAGGGCAATGCCGCGAAAGGTGCGACCAACGCCCCCCACGCCGAATTCATCGAGGGCTTGGCCCCGGTCCAGGCGGCGGCGCAGAGCAGTCCCCTGCACCACAAAGCCCTGCAGAAAGGTGGTGATGGCCATGAGGCCAAGCCCCCCGGCCAGGATCATCAGGGCCAGCACCGCCTGACCGAAGGTCGTCAGGTCCGTGCCGATGTCGATGATCGACAGTCCCGTCACCGTGATGGCGGACGTGGCTGTGAACAGCGCTTCCCAGAGCCCAACGCTGCTTGAGGAGCAGAGCGGAGTGGCCAGAAGCAGCGTGCCGATCAGCACCACCAGCAAACCGGTCACCACGGTGAACTGGGGAACCGTGAGCCGACGATGCCAGCCCTGGCTGCGTTCAATGGCCCTTCCGATCGGCACAGGCGTATGTGGGATCTGCCCAGTGTTGTTCAGGATCCGCCGTAATGCCAGAGGATCAAGGCCGGCACCAAAAAGGTCATGATCGCCGTCAGGCCGAGGCCATAGCGGGTGACGTCCAAGAAGCGATACCGGCCAGGACCAAACACCATCAGATTGGTCTGATACCCGACGGGGGTGAGAAACGACTGACTGGCCCCGAACAGCACCGTGATCAGGAGTGCGGTGGGGGACATCTGCAGGGACGGCGCCAGTTGCACAGCCACAGGTGCCAACAGCGCCACCGAGGCTGCATTGCTCATCACCTGGGTCAACAGTGTGGTGCCAATGAAGATCACCATGAGGGCGGCGTAGCTCGGCCAGCCCGCCAGCCCCTGCTGGAGCACCAGAGCCATGGCGTCCGCAAGGCCCGTGCTCTGCATGGCAACGCTGAAGCTTGTGAGAGAGCCCAGCAGCAGAATCACATCCAGCCGGATCGAGCGCTGCAGTTCTCCGAGGCGCAGACAGCCTGTGGCCACCACGCTCACCATGGCCAACAGCACAGCGGCCACCAAAGGGATCGGGGTCAGGCTGGGCAGCAGCAGCATCGCGATGGCGATGCTCACCGCCACGGGCTTGCGCCGCACCGTGGGGAGGTCATCTTCCAGTCGATCCAGGACCAACAAGTCATTGCTGGCTTGCAGGCCGCGGATGGAGTCGATTGGTGCCTGAAGCAGCAGCACATCTCCTTCGCGCAGGATGACCTGCCCCAGGCGCTCCTGGACGGTCTCCTGGCCGCGGCGCAGGGCCAGCACTGTCGCGTTGTGGCGTTGCCGGAATCGCAATTCCCGCAGGCTGGCGCCAGCCAGGGTGGAGCCAGCCGGTAACAACACCTCCACGGTTTTCTGACCACTGGCTTCTTCGGTGTTCAGGCTGAAACCCGCGTTTTTGCCCTGGGTCGTGAGCTGAACCGTGTGATCCTGCTGTAGCCGCAGCAGATCCGGGCGGGTGACGCGCAAGAGCAGATGATCGCCGGCCTCAAGACGACGGTCCGCCAGAGGTGGCAGCAGTCGCTCTCCACCGCGCTGCAGTTCCAGCACATCAACGTCGAACCGACGTTGGAGTCGACTGTTCAGCAGAGAGCGCCCCACGAGCTCAGAGTCGGAAGGGATGCGCACTTCAGTGCAATAGCTGCTGTCCTTGGGATCGCCACCGAGGTCATCCGTGCTGGCACCACGGTCCGGCAGCAGGACCCTTGGAGCCAACACCAAATAAATCGCCCCTGCCAGCCAGACCGGCAAGCTGATCAAAGTGAAGCTGAACAGATCGAGCGAGCCATATCCAAGTTGTTGACTGATGTCGCTCACCAACAGGTTCACCGAGCTGCCCAGCAGCGTCAGGGTGCCCCCCAGAACCGTTGAAAACGACAACGGCAGCAACACCCGGGATGGCGAAATGCCACGCCGCTGGCACCAGCCTTCGACGACGGGAAGCAGGGATGCCACCACGGGCGTGTTGGGCACAACCCCTGAGACCGGGGCAATAACGAAGGCCATCAGGGCGATCAGACGGCGCGACGAACGGATCCGTTCCGAGGCGATGAGGGCCCGAAGTCGATCCAGGGCCCCGCTTTTGAACAGTGCAGCGGAGACAGGAAACAGGCCCAACAGGGTGATCAGCGCAGGGCTGCCAAACCCCGCCAGGGCCTCCTGTGGGTTGAGCACTCCAGTTGCGATTAATAGGCTTAGGCTCAGCAGTCCTGTGAGCTCAGGAGCAATCACCCCGGTGATGAACAACACCACCGCCAGAGCCAGCACGGCCAGCGTGATCAACGCCTGTGGGTTCTGAAGAACGTTGATCAGCTCGGCCATGGCGGCGTCTCGCCGGTCGTCAATTGCGGGGATTCTGCCCCGGGATCAAAAAATTGCTCGCGCAGCCACTGCTGCAGCCCCTTCAGCCCGTCCCCCCGAGCGGCGGAGAGGAACAGGGCATCGGGCTCCCGCTCATGAATCGCTTCGATGGCAGTTGCCTCGCAACGGTCGATTTGATTGGCGATGACCCGGCGCAGGGCGGTGCTGCCGAGGTCATCGAGCAGGCGATGCACGGTGTCCAGGTGGCCTTGCCAGTCGGGGTCGGCGAGATCCAGAACCAAAAGCAGTACATCCGCGTCCAGTGCCTCTTCGAGCGTGGCGCGGAAGGCTTCCACCAATGGGGCGGGGAGATCGCGAATGAAGCCCACCGTGTCGGTGAGCAGTAGCCGTTGGGGGCGCGCCCCAGGGCAGGGCAGGTCGAGTTTGCGCGTGGTGGGATCCAGGGTGGCGAACAACTTGTTCTCCGCCAGCACGCGATCACTGGCCCGCTTGCCACACAAGGCATTGAGCAGGCTGGATTTGCCAGCGTTCGTATAACCGACCAGGGCCACCCGCGGCAGACCACGCCGCTGATCCCGCAGTCGGCTGCGGTGGGATTGAAGTTGGCGCTGGTCCCGCAGCAGCCGTTCGATGCGACGGCTGATGGCACGACGGTCTTTTTCCAGCTGAGTTTCCCCCGGGCCGCGGGTGCCGATGCCACCGCCCTGTCGCGACAGGCTGCTTCCACGCCCCAGCAGCCGCGGTAACCGATAGCGCAGTTGGGCCAGTTCCACCTGGAGCCGCCCTGCCGCACTGCCGGCCCGCTGGGCAAAGATGTCCAGGATCAGCTCACTGCGGTCGGAGACCGGGCAGCTGAGCAGCCGTTCCAGATTGCGAGCCTGCACCGGGGTGAGCTCCCGGTCGGTGATCACTAGGGAGGCCTGGCAGCGGCGGATCTCGAGGGCGGCTTCCTGGAGTTTTCCGGATCCCCAGAGTGTCTGGGGATTGGCCTGGCCCCGGCGCTGGCTGGTCCGGGCCACCGGGACGGCGCCGGCACTGCGCACCAGCCCTTCCAGCTCAGCCAGATCCCGCTGGTCGCGCTGCTCATCGCCACTGATCAACGTGAGCAGCAGCACCCGTTCCTCTCCGGCCGCGGCTTTGACGGTTGGATGTTGGGGCTCGTCTGGGGTGAGCGTGCACAGGTCGCGCAGGTCGCCCTGCTCGAACTCCCTCCAGCCATCGGGCTGCAGTGGATCAGGGATGAGCAGTTCGGCCGGGCGGCCGCCATCGGCCGCGGGGCATGGCGCAAAGCGCAGCCAGTGCCTGGGGGCAAGGTCGAGGGCGACCACGGCGTCGCGGGGATCTTGGTGAAGCCCTTTGCGGGAGAAGGGGCAGCTGATCAGGCGCCACCCGCCGCTGCTGCGCCGCGGCGTTGCTGGCAGGTGCTGCAGCGGGGAATCGCTTCCGGTGAGGGGGCCCAGCCAGAGCAGGCGGCAGAGGCCACGTCCATCGAGCACCAGGTGCAGTGGCATCTCTAAATCAAGCACCAGATCCGCAAGTCGTTCGAGGCTCAGCAGGTCGGCGCCACAGTCTTCGGGATGACGGCGATGGCTCAATCGCTCCAGCTGGTGTTGCTGGCTGGGGCGCAGACCGCGGCAGCGCCCGCCGAGGTGGGATTGCTTCAACGGCTCAGCAACCAGGCGCCTGCTGAGCGCAGTCCCAGGGAGAGCCCAGGCAAGCGGGTCAGGTACGTGGCCCGGCGCAACTGAAACGCCAGCGGGCCGGCCAGGGTGAGCCCCATGCCCGTCAGGGTGGCGTCACCGACGCCGAGGCTGAGCATTTCGCCACGATCTTCAAATTGGAAGGGTTGCGGTTCCTCCCCTATCCGCAGGCTCGCGATGGCTGCGGCGGTGGCATCTCCCTGTTGCATGGCCACCTGGGCGCTGGCGGGCCACGGGCTGCCTGGCCGGGCTGAAATATCCCCAAGAGCAAAGCTGTTGGTGCTGCCCACCATGCGCAGGTCCGCGTCAACGGCGAGACGCCCCCGTTCCAGCACAGGTGTGGGTGAAATCGCTGGTATGGAGGGGTTGCTCCCTGCAGTCCAGATCAATCCGGAGTGACGCAGCACGGAACCATTCGCCAGAACGGCAGTGCTGGACGTCACTTCGCTCACGCTGGTGTTCAGTTGGACCACCACCCCTTTGCGTTCGAGCCCTGCCTGGGCCCTCTCCCGGTTGAACGCCGTGCTGCTGGGCAGGATTTCATCGCCCATTTCCACCAACCGAACGCTGGCAGCCCCATCGATGAGGTCAGCCATCTTGCACGCCAGTTCCACGCCGGTGGGACCAGCGCCAACAACGATCAGACCCGCGTTTCCATCACGCTGTTGGCCCAGACTGTTGAGCCATTGCTTCAGGCGGCCGACATCCTTCAGATCACGGAAGCCAGAGCTGTGCGCCTGCACGCCTGGAATGCCGAAATCATTCGGTCTGGAGCCCGTCGCCAGCACCAGTTGGGCCCAGCCCAACCGGTCGCCCGAGGCGAGTTCGATGGTCTGGCAGGTTTGCTCGATGCGAACAACGGTGTCTTGAATCCAGCAGATGCCGTTGTTCAGCAGCTGGTCGTAGCGGGGAGCGACCTCCCAGGTTTGAAGTTCATCACTGAGCAGTTCGTAGAGCAGCGGTTGAAACAGAAACCGATCGCGCGGTTCGATCAGAACGATGGGGCAGCCGGGCTGCCGTCGCTGAAGTGCAAGAGCTGTGAACAGTCCCCCGAATCCACCGCCAACGATCACCACGGCATCCGACGTGGACGAGGGTGAACGCATGAAAGAGGCCGCTGGTTTCAAGACGATAGGAAGCACACCCGGGCCCTCGACAGGGGAAGATGGCGTGATGACGGAGGCCCCCGACGCAATGGTGCCCATGGCGGTGCAAAACGACTTGCGTAATGGGCGCAAGCTGCTGGAGACCATGGAGCCGCAGCAGCGTCTTGCCTGGGGGTTGGATCAGTTTGGTGATCGCTTTGCACTCACCACCAGTTTCGGGATTCAATCGGCTGTGCTCCTGCACATGCTGAGCGCGCTTAAGGGGGGTGACGCTGTTCCGGTGATTTGGATTGACACCGGATATCTCCCCGCGGAGACCTACGCCTACGCCGACCAGCTCACCCATCAGTTGAAGATTCGTCTGGTGGTCAGTCAGAGCAAGATGTCTCCGGCACGGATGGAGGCCCTGCATGGCCGGCTCTGGGAGTCCGGCAGCGTCGACGACATGGAGACATACCACCGGATCCGCAAGGTGGAACCTCTGGAGCAGGCGCTGAATGACCTCGATACGCGCTGCTGGGCCAGCGGCGTGCGGCGTGGTCAGACCGATCACCGCCGCTCGATGACGGCGTTGGACCGGATTCGGGAGCGTTGGTCCTTAAGACCCTTGCTCGAGTGGACCCAGCGCGATGTCTATTACTACATGCAATCGAACAATCTCCCTCAGCATCCGTTGTTCGAGCAGGGCTATTCCACCGTGGGGGACTGGCATTCCAGTGGCCCAGACGTGGGCGATCTGAGTGGCCGCGACACGCGATTCGGGGGGCTGAAGCAGGAGTGTGGAATCCATCTCCCCCAGGACGCCGTTGAAGGGCTGATGGGTGAAGGCATCTGAGTGAAGGTGTCTGAACGGGGCGGCGGCCGCGCTCTTCTGATTGGCAACAGTCGCTGGCACTGGGCCCAGCGCAATCAGAACGGAGTCCAGGTTGACCACGGGGCCCCAGACCCCGAGCGCATTGGCATCGAGCCTCCGATCTGGGCGGCGGTGGGGCCGGTGCCCGAGCAGCTCAGGGCTCACCAGGACCTGCGCATTCTTCTGGAGGATGTTCCGTTGCTGAAAGCACCGCCCTGGTTGGGTGTGGATCGAGCTCTCGGGGCCTGGATGGCCTGGCGATGCAGCCAGGAGCGACAGCTCGACTGTTCCAGGGGTCTGCTTCTGGTGGATGCAGGCACCGTGTTGAGCCTTACCCGGTTGGATGCAGATGGTTGTTTTGCCGGAGGGCAGCTGATTCCGGGGTATCGGCTTCAGCTCAGGGCCATGGCGGAGGGAACTGTCGGCCTTCCATCAACTTCGGAGTTTGCTGAAGACGTCTTCCCCCAAGACGTCTTTCCACAAGAGACGGTGGCGGCCATGCAGCGTGGTGTGCTGCAGGCCTTGCTGGCCTCCATCGCGGAAGCCCAGCAACACTCGAGAGGGTTGGTGTGGATCTGCGGCGGTGACGCCAACCTGTTGCAGACGCATTGGAGAGGTGCCTCTGAGTTGTTGCAGGTGGAGGGTGATCTTCAGCTGCAAGCGCTGTTGGATCTGGCCGCGGGCATCAGCTCAAGTTGAGATCGCTGATCAGGGTGTCGGCCATGGTCGCTGCTTTGACCTTGAGATAAATCCGCTCGAGCTTGCCGTTTTCATCAATCAAAAAGGTGTGGCGCATCATCCCCATGTATTCGCGCCCCATGAATTTCTTCAGCCCATAGCTCTCATAAAGGCTGGCGACGGCACAGGGCTCCACATCGGTGAGCAGCGTGAAGGGGAGCTCGTGTTTGCTGATGAATTTGCCGTGGGAGGTGGCTCCGTCTTTGCTGATGCCCAGAACGGTGATGTTGTTGGCCTTCAGTTGATCCCAGCGATCGCGGAAGTTGCAGGCCTCTTTGGTGCATCCAGGGGTGTCGTCCTTTGGATAGAAATACAGAACAACTTTCTGTCCGCGCAGTGAAGCGAGGCTGACGGAATCACCGTTTTGATCGGGAAGGGTGAAGTCAGGGGCGGCGTCGCCGATTTGCAGGCTCACAGACTGGGCTTTGGCAGTGGCGGCAGCGTACGGCGTTCCGGACAAGCCCGGGTCGGGACAAGACTGTTTGTGCTGCCTACGTTGCAACCAACTTGCAGTTGGTCGGCCATGGAGTCGCGGACCCGAACCAATCAAATCGGACGTTCCCTGGCTGCTCTCGGTCTGTTGGCCATCGGGGTGAGTGCGCTCGTCGCCCCTCGTCATGGTCTTTCCTTGGATCAAGCCGTTCCACGGCCGTCGCAGGTGAACCTCAGCCGAAGGTTGTTACAGCGCGAAATCACTTTGCATCAACGCAGTGAAGCCGAAACACTGCTGATGGATTTCACCCGTGCTCAGATGACACGCCACTACTGGGGTGAATTCGCAGGCTCCTTGCAGGATCTTGGCCTTTCTGCCGGTCCACAGCTGGTTGCAACGGTGGAGGGTGATGCCGTTCGAACCCGTCTTTGGATTCAGCCTCATCACGGCACGGAGGCTTACCTGGCCGAGGTGGAGCGCTGGGGCGGTCGCCTTCGGATGCGTCACTGCCGCGGTGAACGGGATGGCGTGGGTCTGGTGCATGAAGACAGCTGCCCGGACGGATGGCAAAGGATTCACTTGAATTGACCAGAGATTTCTGCTTTCGTTTGGCGAGGAGAAGGTACAAATCGACCTGAAATATTGAGTCTCGCGAGACTGTTCTCGCGAAATCCCGGTTATTCGTGTGGTGCTGGCCTTTTAAGGGGCTTGTTCTTGTTGGCGATTTTTCTTTTGGGAGCTATTTTTTGAATTGACGTGCTCTCTTTGTCGTCCGTGTTTTCTCGTCTCGCCGCTGGCCTTCTGGCCGGTGCCTCCCTCGCCGCTCTGGCAGTTCCTGCTGAAGCAGGAACCAAGCGTCCCGTCCGCTGGAACACCGGCGGTGCTGTGTGGACCACCACCTCTTCTGAGTTCAAGACTTTCTTGACCACCGGTGAAGTCACCGACCGTGCTCTGGATGCCGGCATCAACAACTCCGGTTGGACTGCCGAAGAAATCCAGGAAGGCATGACCAAGACCTACGCCGTCGACATCGTCGGTGTGTCCCGCTTCCTGTACTCCGACGACGGCGTCAAGTTCCTGAAGGATCAGACCCGTTCCTACTTCCCTTACTGGAAGATGAAGTCCACCTCCGTGGTGGCCCTGCGCTCCGCGATCATCGCCGACTCCATCGACGGTGAAATCTCCTCCGCCAGCATCATGGCTGAGCTGCCTGTGGACTTCCGCCTGGCTGACACCTGCGGCACCTACGACGGCATCCAGAACGTCTGCGCCCCCGACAAGTGCGAAGGCGACGCCCAGTGCACCTCCCTGCTGTCCTGGTACGTCTTCCTGCCCGCTTGCGTGCAGGCCAACTCCGTGCTGCCCGAGCCCGCTGCTCGTCCCGCTTACGTCGCTCCTGCCCGTCCCCTCTGGTGATCAGGCCCTGAGCCCTGTTTCATTGCCCCGGCTACGGCCGGGGTTTTTTTTATGGCGTGATTCGGTTGCCTTTGATCAGTTGATGGCGCATGGGCAGTCGCAGGCCGCCGTCGCCAAGGCCGTTCAACGTCCGGCGCAATTCTGCAAGCACCTCCGTTTTGATCTCGCCCATGGCCTGCCGGTAAGGCGACCCCTCGGCAAGCCATCGGTCCGCAAGATCTGTGCTCCCCGGCAAGGTCAGATGTTCCAGCCAAGCGTCGCAACTGAGCTGCCAGCCTGCGTTTGCCAAGAGCTCTTCAGGGCGCTGCTGGAGTTCGAGCCAGCGTTGTTCCTGCTCCACAAGAGGGCTCAAGAGCTCCGCTGCGCCTCCGCTCTGTCGGAGAGCACCGGCCGGACCCAGTTCTGCACGGCTCAGCAGCAGCCGCAACCCCGTCGTCGGTTGGGCATGCCGGTTGATCCCCTCCAACAGCGTTGTCCAGTTCGGTGCTTGCAGGTCAGCTGCAGCGAGCCTTCCGCCGATCCAGTCGAAGGCTTGGCTTGCGGGCAGGGCATCGAGGTTGCCAGTCAGCAGTTGAGGTCGATGCTCCGGTTCGAGCAGATTCAGCTGTGCGTCCAATCGGTTGCGGTCCGCTTCGTTGTCGCAGAGCACGGTCACGCCACCTTCTGGCGCGGCCCTTAAGGGATCGATGGCCCAGATCAGCGATCGCATCCCCAACAGCAGCACCCGATCCCTGCGGGTCCAGGGGATGTCGCGCCAGAGCCGCTCGCGCAGGCGCTGCAGTCGTTCCCCTTCCTGGCCAAGTTGGCGTTGCACCCAGCGGTCCACACCGGGACGGTCGGGCCCGCTGCTGAGCAGCAAGGGCTGGTCGGCCGCCAGTTCCGCGGCCGCGGCGAGTTGTGCCGCCCGGCGTTCCGCCATCCGGTCGCGCCGTTCCCCCTCCCATCCCAGTTGGCCGGGTTGCCAGAACACCTCCCCTTGCAGTGCAGCAGGGAGGTATTGCTGCTCCACCCAGTGTTCGGCATAGGCGTGGGGGTAGCGGTAGCCCGCGCCGTCGCCAAAGGCGTCTCCGTCCCGGTTGGCATCGCGCAAATGCCCGGGAACGTCCTGCTGTCGGGCGTCGCGGACCGTTTTCAGGGCATCAAAGAAGCCCAGAACGCTGTTGCTCTTTTCTGTACCCGCCAGGTAAAGGGCAGCCTGGGCCAGCGGATAGAGCCCTTCCGGCAGTCCCACCCGTTCGAAGGCAGCGGCACAGGCTTCCACCACAACGATGGCCTGTGGGTCGGCCAGGCCGATGTCTTCCCCCGCTGCGATCAGCATCCGCCGGAAAATGAAGCGCGGGTTCTCGCCCGCCTCCACCATGCGCGCCAGCCAGAACATCGCCGCATCGGCATCTGAGCCCCGCAGCGATTTGATGAAGGCACTGATGGTGTCGTAGTGGGCATCGCCGTGCTTGTCGTAGAGCACCGCCCGCTGCTGGATCGATTCCTCGGCGATGGCCAGATTGATCTGAATCACGCCCTCGCCATCGGGCTCCGAACTTTCCACCGCCAGTTCAAGGGCGTTGAGCAGGCTGCGGGCGTCGCCGCCCGCCACGTCCACGAGGTGGTCGGCGGCATCACTGCTGATGAAGATTGACCGGTCGCCGTAGCCCCGTTCGCCATCAGCAAGGGCGCGTTGCAGCAGCCGCTTTAAATCCTCCGGCTCCAGTGGCAACAGACGGAACAGCCGTGAGCGGCTGACCAGCGCCTTGTTGACTTCGAAATAGGGGTTCTCCGTGGTGGCACCGATCAGGGTGACGGTTCCGTTCTCCACCCACGGCAACAGGGCATCCTGCTGGGCACTGTTGAAGCGGTGCACCTCGTCGATGAACAGGATCGTGCGCAATCCATGCCGTTCCAGCCGTTGGCGTGCAGCATCCACTTCGATCCGCAGGTCCTTCACGCCTGCGAGCACGGCATTGAGGCTGCTGAAGTGAGCGCGGGTGTGGTTGGCAATGATCCGCGCCAGAGTGGTCTTGCCGACCCCCGGCGGTCCATGCAGGATCAGGTTGCCAACCCGATCGGCCTTGATGGCGCGGCGCAGGAGCCGTCCGTCCGCCAGGATCCCGCTCTGACCCTCAAATTCCTCCAGCGTGCGCGGACGCATTCGGTCGGCCAAGGGGGCCAGCCGCCGCCGTTGCTGCTCACCGTGAAAAGCGAAGAGGTCCTGACCCAACGGACAATCGGCGTTGACCCAGTGTCCCTGACGTCCTGAATCAGCGCAGGAGCTGGTCCGAATCGAACGCTTTTGTTCGATCCGGTTTCCAGAGCTGCAAACCCTTCGCGGCCAGGCTGTCAGGAACACTCCATAATCCGGGGCAAAGCCTTTTTGCCGTGCGTCACCCGCAGCGACTCCTGCTCACCCTCGCCGCCCTGATCACGGTCAGTTCCTGCAAGAGCGAAGCCCCGAAGCCGCCGCCGCCGAAGGTTCAGGCCGTCTCAACCCAGATGGCTGAATTCACCGAGGGAGTCGACACCGTCAGCACGCTGGAAGCCAGCAATCTCGTCGAGCTTGCTGCTCAGTCGGGAGGCCGAATCCTTGATCTGAAAATTCGCCAGGGTGACGAAGTCGAAGCCGGCCAGTTGTTGGTGGTTCTCGACCAAGAGCAGCAACGTGCCCGGCTTGCCGAAGACAAGGCCAAGGCAGGTAGCGCCAAGGTGAATTACGAGCGATATCAATATCTGGCCCAAACCGGAGCGGCTTCCCAGAAGGAGCTCGACCGCTACCGGACTCAGTACATCGCTGCTGAGGAGAAGGTGAAATCCACCGAAGCAACGCTGAACTACAACAACCTGATTGCTCCCTCGCCGGGGATGGTGGCTGACGTGACCGTCAAGGTGGGCGATGTGATTCAGCAGGGCCAGGTGTTCACCAGCCTGGTCCAGAACAACGAACTCGAAGCACGAGTCGAGGTGCCCGCAGTGTTCTCCTCTCGTCTGTCCCTTGGGCAGCCGGTGCTGCTCAGTGCGCCGGGCAGTTACGACCTGCTGGCGACCGGAGAGGTGGGCTCGATCGACCCCCGGGTCAACAAGCAGACCCAGGGATTGTTGGTGAAGGCGGTCTTCCCCAATGAGGATGGAAAGCTGCGGGATGGTCAACGTCTTCGCACTCGGGTTCAGATCAAGGCCGAGGAGCAACTTGCCGTTCCCTTTGCCGCTGTCACCCAGACCTCGGGCCAAAGCTTCGTGTTCCGCCTTGGCACGTTTGAGGAGCTCAAGGAGAATCCCGGCAAAGCCGACATAGCGACCCTGGAGAAGGGAATCAAGGCCGGCAAGCTGCCCGCTGATGCCAAGTTCGCCCTGCAAACGCCGGTCACGGTGGGCGAGTTGGAGAACCAGCTCTACCCGATCACCAAAGGTCTTGAAGCCAATCAGATGGTGGTCACCACCAATCTGCTCAACCTGAAACACGGCATGCCCGTGCAGGTGCAACCCGCCAAGGCGAACTGAGGTTGAACGATGTCTGCTTCCAATAACTTCATCACCAGGCCGGTTCTCAGCACGGTCTGCAGCCTGTTGATCGTGATCGTCGGTTTGATCGCGATTCCGATCCTGCCGATCGAAAACCTTCCAGACATTGCTCCGCCAACGGTGAAGGTGCAGTCCACCTACGTGGGCGCCGATGCGGTTGCTGTTGAGCAGGGGGTGACCTCCGTTCTCGAGCAGCAGATCAACGGGGTGGAAAACATGGACTTCATCACCTCCAACAGCTCGTCGGACGGTGTGAGTTCGATCTCGGTGTCGTTTGCAAGCGGCACTGACGGCAACATCAACCAGGTGAACGTGCAGAACCGCGTCTCCCTGGCGGAGCCGCAGTTGCCCGAGGAGGTGCGCAAGTCGGGTGTGACGGTCAACAAGGCCTCCAACTCGATTCTGCTCGTCTACAACTTCGTCAACGAAGACCCCTCCAAGACCGAATATTCGGTGGAGACGATCAGTGGATATCTCGATAAGAACCTCACCGATAACGTCAAGCGGGTGAAGGGTGTCGGCGACGTCACCTACTTCGGCAACAGGAAGATCGCCTTTCGTCTCTGGCTTGATCCAGAAAAACTGACTGCTAACAACCTGTCGGCCACCGATGTGGTCAATAAGCTGCAAAGTCAGAACCGCCTGGTTCCTGCCGGCCAGATCGGCGGTGCTCCTGCTCCTGAAGGTCAGGAATTCACCTTCACCGTTCAGCTGCAGGGTCGCCTGACCAGCACCCAGGAATTCGAGAACATCATTCTGAGAACCACTGATGCCGGTGGTCTTGTTCGGCTCAAGGATGTGGGCCGTGTGGAGCTCGGTGGTGAGACCTACGGCATCGATGCCATGGATCTCAACGGCACGCCTTCGGTGGGTATTGCCATCTACCAGCTCTCCGGCAGTAACGCCATTGAGGTGTCCAACGGTGTGAAGGAGGTGCTGGGCGAGTTCGAGAAAACCCTGCCTGTTGGCCTCGGGGTGCAGAAGATCTACGACACCACCGACTTCATCAACCAGTCGATCAAAGGTGTGACCAACTCCCTGCGGGATGCGGTGATTCTGGTGGTGCTGATTCTGTTCCTGTTCCTTCAGAACTGGAAGGCCACGCTTGTTCCCGCCATTGCGATTCCAGTGGCCTTGATCGGTACCTTCGCCCTGGTGCTGGCCTTCGGCTTCTCGCTCAACCAGCTGACCCTGTTTGGTCTGGTGCTGGCTACCGGTCTGGTGGTGGACGACGCCATCACGGTGGTGGAAGACACCTCGGCCAAGAAAGCGGAGGGCATGACATCCGTGCAGGCGGCCATGGAAACCATGGATGAGCTGTTCGGTGCTGTGATCGCCACGTCTCTGGTGAAGATGGCGGTGTTCCTGCCGGTGCTGTTTTTCCCCGGTGCCACCGGCACGATCTACAAGCAGTTCGCCGCCACGATCCTCTTCTCGATTGGTATCTCCACCTTCAACGCGTTGACGTTCTCGCCGATGCTCTCGGCCCTGCTGCTGTCCCGCGAGACCAAGGAGCTCAGCCGCAATCAGTACGCCACGGCCGGTGTTGTTCTTGGCTTCATCTACGGCCTGCTCAGTGCTGGCAATGGAGCCGCCGCCGCTCTGATCCCCGCGGTGATCGGTGCTGTAATCGGCTTCATCGCCGGCAAGATCACCAGCCTGCCGCTGCGTCTTCCCTTCACCGCGGGTGGTGCTGCAGTGGGCGTGATCACCACCGGGGTGATCTTCACCAATCCGATTCCTGTGGTGTTGTTCACCGCCATCGGTGGCGTTGTGGGCTACTTCGTTCCCCTGATCTTCACCAACTTCAACCGTCTCTATGGCGGCTTTGAGAAGCGCTACGCCACGATCCTCGATGGCGTGCTGAAGGCTCGTCCGATTGTGATGGCGGCCCTGGCGGCGGGCATCCTGTTGACGGGATTCGCCTTTACCCGCATTCCCGGTGGTTTTGTGCCGATTGAAGACCAGGGCTATGCCATCGGTTTCGTGCAGGCTCCTGATGGGGTCTCCAACGCGAAAACCCTTGAGATCAACCGTCAGGTGGCCGAAGTGATGCGCTCGGAAGAAGACATCTCATCAGCTGCTTTGTTCAGTGGAGCCAGCCTCGATGGCAACGCCCCCAACAAGGGTCTGTTCTTCATCGGGATGAAGCATTGGGATGAACGTCCCGGTAATGACCACACCGTGGGTGCTGTGGTGAAGCGTCTCAACGCCAAGTTGTATGGCGCGATTGATGGCGGTCGAGTCTTTGTGGTCGAGCCCCCATCGATCCCCGGCTACGGCACTGGTGGCGGCTTCGAGTTCCAGCTGCTGGATCAGAGCAGCGGCGTGTATTCCCTGAATGAGTTTTTCGGGTCTGCCCAGCAGATCATTCAGACGGCCAACACCGATCCCGTCCTCAATCAGGTCTATTCATTGTTCTCGCCGCAGGCGCCGCAATACAAGATTGATGTCGACCGGGAGCAGATGGCATCCCTCGGTGTCGACTTCGGTTCGGCCATGTCGACCTTCAGCATCAACTTCGGTGGTCGCTATGTGAACGACACCTTCCAGGAAGGCAAGGTGCGGAGGGTTTATGTGCAGGCGGATGAGGTGAGCCGGGCCACCCCACAGCGGTTGTCTGCCATCTATGTCGCCAATGGGAAGGGTGAACAGATTCCTCTCTCGGAATTTTTCACCGTGAAGCAGACGGTGGGCCCCAGCGTTATTCCCCACTTCAACCTTTATCGCTCGATCAAGATTGACGGCACCCCCAAGGAGGGCAACAGCTCGGGTCAGGCGATCGGGGCGATGAAGCAGATCTTCAACGCGGGCACCTATCAAGGCCTTGGCTTCGACTGGACCGGCATCTCCCGAGAGGAAGTGAAGGCTGGATCTCTTGCCGTTGTGATCTTCGCCCTGGGCATCCTGGCGGTGTTTCTGGTGCTCTCCGCCCAGTACGAGAGCTACACCGATCCAATCATCATCCTGCTGACGGTGCCCACGGCCCTGCTGGGAGCTCTTGTGTTCCTAGGGGCGGCCGGTCAGGTGCTCAACATCTATGCCCAGGTGGGACTGGTGATGTTGATTGGTCTTGCAGGTGGCAACGCGATTCTCATCGTTGACCTGGCCAACCAGAAGATGGGAGAAGGGGCCTCAGCAATGGAGGCGGCAACGTTCTCGGCCAAGTCGCGCCTGCGGCCCATCCTGATGACGGCGATTTCCTCCCTCACCGGTTTTTTGCCATTGATGTTGGCCAAAGGAGCTGGTGCCCAGAGTCAGTCGTCCTTGGGTTTGGTCGTGTTTGGAGGTTTGCTCGTGGCCACCTTCCTCTCCACCTTGGTGGTTCCCGTCTTCTACGTGGTGATGAAGACCTTGTTGGGACAAGCCGATGCCAAGCCTCCTGAGGATGGCTCTACTCCCACCCCGCAACCAAGCTGATGTCTGAGCAGAAGCCTGAGCTGAATCAGCGCAAGCCCTTCAGTGGCATGCGCGTCCTGATTGCGGTGGCCATTGGCGCAGGGCTTGGCTTGGCTGTGGCCTATTTCCTCAAGGTGCTGATCGACAACAGCCCGGCCGAGATCGATTTAAGCCGCTTGCGTCTTTTCTATCTGATGGTGATCACCTCGGGAGGCTTGGGTGGCTTTGCGATCGAAACAATGCGTCAGCTGCAGGAAGAGGCCACCGATCCGGCCTATCGCCACTACAACTCCCATCGCGGTCGTCGTCGCTGAGCCGTTCAGCAATCCCTAAAAAAGCCACCCAACGGGTGGCTTTTTTGGTTCTCGGTTGTGTTGGTCCGCTTCAGGTGATCACCGGCTTCAGGTGATCACAGTGGGCTGATCCATGCCCGTGCGTTGCTTGATCTCCGCCAGGTCGTTGATCGCGCTGATCATGTCGGCGAGGGCGACCTGGGGATCCTGGTTGAGGTCGCCGCTGTTGGGCACGTAGCTCTCCAGGTAAACGCGGATCGTCGCGCCCTTGGTGCCTGTGCCGGAGAGGCGCACCACCACGCGGCTGCCGTCATCCAACAGGATGCGCAGTCCCTGGCCCGTGGTCACGGAACCATCAACGGGGTCGGTGTAGCTGAAGTTGTCGGCTGCGTTGATGGTGCGTCCGGCAAAGGCCTGGCCCACAAGGCTGGGCAGCATTGACTCCAGGCGGTCGTAGAGACCATGGGCGGCGTCGCTGGCAACGGCTTCGTAGTCGTGGCGCGAGTAGTAGTGGCGTCCAAAGCGCTTCCAGTGCTCCGCCATGATCTCGGCGACGCTGCAGCGGCGTTCGGCCAGGATCTGCAGCCAGAACAGCACGGCCCAGAGGCCGTCCTTTTCGCGCACGTGGTTGCTGCCGGTGCCGAAGCTCTCTTCACCACAGAGGGTGATTTTGCCGGCATCCAGCAGGTTGCCGAAGAATTTCCAGCCCGTTGGGGTTTCGAAGCAGTCAATCCCCAGTTCCTTGGCCACCACATCCACCGCTGCGCTGGTGGGCATGGAACGGGCCACACCCGCCAAGCCGGAGGCATAGGCCGGAGCCAGCGTGGCGTTGGCGGTCAGCACCGCGAGGCTGTCGCTGGGATTCACAAAGCAGCGCTGGCCCAGGATCATGTTGCGATCGCCATCGCCATCGCAGGCGGCACCGAAGCGGTAGTCGTCGCCTTCGAGCAGCAGTTCAGCCAGCTCGTGGGCGTAGGTGAGGTTGGGGTCGGGGTGGCCTTTGCCGAAGTCCTCTAGGGGAACGCCGTTGCGCACGCTCCCCGCCGGTGCGTCGAGCAATCCTTCGAACAATCGGGTGGCGTAGGGCCCGGTGACGGCATGCATGGCGTCAAAGGCCAGCGGGAAGTCGCTGCGGAGCAGATCGCGGATCTCATCAAAGTTGAACAGCTCCTGCATCAGCGTGACGAAATCGTCGACGCCGTCGATCACCTCCACTTGCATGGCACCGATGCTGTGCAGACCCGGTGCATCGAGGGAGATCGCTGCGGCCTCAACAATCGTGTATTGCGCCAGGGTCTTGGTGCACTCGTAGACCGCATCGGTGAAGGAGGCAGGGGTGGGGCCACCATTAGCGCCGTTGACCTTCACGCCGAAGTCGCCTTCTGGACCGCCAGGGTTATGGCTGGCGGACAGGATGATGCCGCCGATGGCTTGGCGTTGCCTGATCAGGTTGGAGGCGGCCGGTGTGGAGAGGATGCCGCCGGTGGTGACGATCACCTTGCTCAGACCATGGGCTGCGCCCATTCGCAGAATCACGTCGATGGCTCGGCGGTTGCCATAACGTCCATCGCCACCCAGCACCAGGGTTCCTCCCTGCACGCCTGGAAGAGTGCGCAACGATGCCTCGATGAAGCTCTCCAGGTAATGAGGTTCCTCGAACTGGTTGCTGCTCTTGCGCAGGCCTGAGGTGCCTGGCTTCTGGTCGGTGAAGGGGGCGTCCAGGTGCACCTGGCGTTGGGTCGGTTCCGCAGGGGCCGAGGTGGTCATCACGACGGATGGGGGCTCTATGCGGAACCTAAACACGGAAATCCATTCACATTGCGTCGGGCGCGACCAGTTGACATCGCTACCCTGAGCCACGCACCAATGCCGACGACCATGCATCGCCTTCTGCTGCTGTTTATCGTCAGTACCGCTTGGATGGGGCCTTCTGTCGGTGCATCGCAGAGCTGGAAGCGGGCTCTGCCCCTGCCTGAGGCGTCTCAGCAGGCGCTCACGGCCGCCAATGCTGTAATCAATCAGTCAGGTTCTGAGGAATGCCTGCGCGGCAAGCTTTCCAATGCCATCGTGCGGTTGTCCAACAGTTGCGATGTCTCCGGCCACTCCTCCACGGCGTGCGAGTTGGCCTCGAAAATTGCCGGTCAGGAAAGCGAACTCAGCATGGGCGAGATGCTCGCCACATCGGAGGCGTTGCTTGATCTGCTCGGTGATCCGGCGACATCGAACTGATTGTCTCTGTTTCTTCGATGGACGTCACCCATCCCGGTTCCAAGCCACTCGACGCTGATCAACAAAGTCTTTTGGAGACGTTCCGCAGCAAGGTGGACTCACGAATCTCCAGCCACGGTCTCACCGCTGCGGATGTGCAGATGTTTGTGGACGAGATCAAGAAGCACCCCGACGTGAGCGTTGAGCTTCTCGATGCCATTCGGGGAGAAGTGGCCACGCTGATGCAGGGTCAGCGGTTCAGCTTTGACTTTGATTGAAGCCGTCGCTCACGCTTGACGTGATTTGGGCTTCTCCTTTTTCTTGACCGGTTCGGCGCAGACCCTGGGGATGCGCCGGGCTGTGTTGGTAATGGTGTCTTTGCGGCGGTAGTCGTTGGTGCTGGCGGCCTTGGCTTCGTCCATTAAGGACCACAGCACGTCTTTGCAGAGCCCGGGCAGCCTTGGATGATCCATCAGAGGATCAGCAAGCTGGCGGACGCGTGCGCAGGCTTCGGTTGTGTTGTCGCGTGAACAGGTGTAAGCGGCACGTTCGATGCCCTGCAACTGGTCCTTGCTGGGCCAGGGCACGTAGGGCTCTGTAGCGATCGCAGGGCTGGTGATGCAGAGCAGCAGCAGGACGCGTGTGATCTTGGATGTCATGTGATCATTCTGACTTACTTTTGTGTAGTCAATGTCAAGATTTTTCCAACAATAGGTCAAGAGTTCGTTTGATGATGGCTTGTTTTTGAAAGCCTTTGCATGAGCAGCTTTGATTGGGGTCAAGGCTTATTTTGTTTTGGGAATAGAAGATGGTGAAGTCTTCTTTGCTGGCGGTTTCTTTGTTTTTTCTTGATTGTCTTGATGCGAGTGCATTAAGGGAAAGAACTCTGCGACGGCTTGTAGGCCCAGAATTGATACATGCTCTGAAAGGTTGATGGATTGTGCTCTTCGAATTCTCCCCAATTGCCAAGAGAGGTTCCATCGCTGTCGTCAGGAAACTGATGCTGGTAAGCCATCTTGATTGACTCTGGAAGCATGAACCCGCAAAAAACTAGATGTTCGGGGCTCAAAAGGTTTTGAAGTGATGCCGTTGTAAATTGATGCTCTTGAATGTGAAAACAAAGGTCGCGACATTCGGAGAGCGTGTAAAAATCATTTACGAGAGTTGATATGGTTTTTAGTTCATGCTGACCGTCGTTAAATATTTGCTTTCGAAAGCTTCTGATCCCTTCGGGCGTGCTTTGAATGCCCAGGTTTCGGATCAGGGCGCGTGCTGATGAGACTTTCTGTCTGGCAAGTTTGCTGTAAAGGCCAATCTTGATATAGCCGCCGGGCTTGAGCTTGCTGTTGAGAGCCGCCAGGCCCTTGGCAGGATCGTGCATGTGATGCAGGACTCCGCTGCACTCAATTAAGTCATAGACATCCTGTAGCTGGTTTACATCCAGAATGTCGAGTTGCTGGAGCTGAATATTGTGCATATTGTACTCCTGGCACTTACGTGCTGCGTAGGCCAGGCTATTCTTGCTGATGTCAATGGCAGTAATGTGTGCATTTTTATAGCGGCTGGCATTGATAATTTGGTTCCCCGATCCGCATCCAGCAATCAGAATATTTGGCTTTGCATTGGGTGCCGAGATCTCAGTCGTGAACGGGGGATTTGCGATTGTTGTTTCGAGTGATATGAACTCAATCGTTGATTTTGCTAAATGGGGTTGAGTGTGGTCTGCGTATTGGTATCGGGGGTAAGGGTTTTCTTCGTACATTTGCTGGACTGCAAGTGAGACCGTATCGGTTATTTCTTGGCCTGCGCTGAGCTGGGCTTTGATGGCCTTCTCTCCCTCATATTCTCTGTACTGGGTTTCGATAAAAGCTCTGCCTTCATCACTATTGATGGGGTAATTGTTTAAGTCTTCTCCTCGAGCGGTGATGCTATGGATTGGTGTATAACAGCCAATGATGGGTAAGTATTGATTAAATTTCTCCTTGCTTTTTCTAATTTCGCCGATCAGACCCTTGACCCATTGTTGTTCTTCATCTGATTGCCAATAGACATACTCGTTGAGGAAGCATTGTGTTGCCAGTGCCTCAAGGAGAGGTTTTAATTTTTTGGGTATGGCACCATTGTTTTGGATGTAAACCAGAAATTCCTTCCTTAGGCGAGTGAGAAATTCTTCAATCTCCTGATGGGGCGGGATCATTAGTGTCAGTGACTTTCTGAATCTCCATTCAGAGGCAAGCTCATGAAAAGCCTGATTTTGATCTGAAATGATGGGATTTAACTGAGCAGCTCTTTGGATGTTTGCAAGGTATTGTTGAATGAACAGTGGGCATAGCTTGCGGTGGGAGAAGTCATCGCGATTGAGCAGTATTTCGTAGGCTTTTCTGGCTGAATTTTTATTCGCTGAGCTGATCTTGATATTGCTGGCAAGGCTTTTAAGGTTCTGCACTGCCTCGATATTGGTTGCATCAAGCTCGATGGATGCGATGGTGGCTCCTAGGGCTTGATCTGTCTCTCCAAGGTCCCGATAAATCCCGCCCAAATTCATTTGGATGGTCGATGACTTTTGATCGAGCTCAAGTGCCTTTAAGGTGTATCTAAGTGCTTGATCAAGCTCGCCAGTTTCTCGGTATAGATTTCCGATATTGCTAAAAATTTTTGGGTCGTCTGGCTCGTGCTCTGAAGCGTGCTCGTAATATTTAAGGGCTTCTTGGATTCTTCCGCTGTTTTTACATATAATTCCAAGGTTGCAATAAACGGCGGGATCGGATGTCCCTGCATCGATCATTTTTTTGTAAATCGACTCAGCCTCTCTGAGTCGTCCTGTTTGATGAGAAAAAATGGCTTGGTTGAACCATTTTTGAAAATTCAGCTGCGGCTTTCTTGAGGATTTATTTGCCTTCCCTTTTGCTGGCCCGCCAAATCCAGTCACTTCGCTTGTCTGTACTTGTTGGAGTTTAGTGGTACTCCAGCGATTTTCTTCATATCTCCACCCCATCCCCGCAGCGGGTCCATTGGCGGTCGAGTTTGCGTTAGAGGTGCGGAGAGGGGTGGCTAAGTGACTCAGATGAACTCCAAGTTACTGGCAGTCAGCTCAGGAGCACCTTTAAGGATGGCAATGATGCCACCGTCACCAAAACCTCTGTCTGCGCCATTTTCTTTGAAGTAAAGCCCACCCTTTTTCTGGTTATAGAGAAAGTCGAAGTCTTTCTTGGCTAGCTTCTTGATCTTCCTTTTGTTCTTAGCAGCAGCAAATTTGGCAGAGCTATCGATCCCGAAGCTATCGGCACCAATTTCTAGAGTGTCAGTTGATGGATTGAAATTGGAGATTTTGTCCGCTGATTTTTTGTTGAATTTTTTAGGGGCATGTATTGGATTTAATTTTCGGCTATCTGTATCATTATGGTTTGACTTGGATTTATTGTTGAATGCATATTCATAAAGGCTTGTTCCCTGCGTGTCGATAATTTGCTTCATGACTGTTCTTAGTGCAGGTTTTTCTGTCGATGAAACTGTCTCTATCTCTGCGAGCCGGTCAGCTGCATATATATGCCTGCCAGATTTGAATAATTCTGACTGCTTGAGCTCTTCTTGGCGAGTTTTTTTGATCGCTTCCCATTCTTCTGGATTTCTGAGTTGATTTAGTTTTGCGCTTATGGCTCTTGAATCTCCATGCTCTGGATCGGGTTCCGGATCTGGTGGACCATGCCAGGCAGTATTTCGAGAGGTTAGTCCGATTATTCGAGTATTGCCCTCTAGCCAGCTCATGTCATACATGCTTTCACCACCGAATATTGACCAATACAAGCCGTGAGGGTCATGCACAATTTCAAAACCCGTTGTGTAAGTATTCACATATGGTCTATGCGAATATCCATACCCAAATATGAGGATATTGTCGAAGGATGTGTTTTTCGGGATGACGATTTGGTCATCTGTTCCGAAATTTTTTATAAAGGCTATTCCTCCCCCTTCTTGGTATGGATGTGGGGTCTTGTTCTTTGCTTTGATGTCTGTATTTAGGTAGAAGGTGTCTCTTCCCCCAGAGAGTTGTTCGTCGTCATTTGCTTGTGGGTAGCCATGGCTGTCTGAGGAGATTATGAATTTATCGTCGCCGTTGGTTCCTGGATGTGATCGATTTTCTTTTACATCTCCTCTTTGATATGAGGGGTCTGAATTGACAATTATTCTTGCCATGAATTTTATTTTGTTAGTTTATTATACGCCATCTTCTTCTGGGTTTGAGCATGCTTTTGCATAACACCTAAGCCACCTCTCAAGCCATTCTCCCCTCCTCTCAGTCCTTTAACCCCCTCTCCACCCCATCCCCACATCTGATCTTTTGACGGTCGAGTTTGCGTTGGATGTGCGGAGTGATCCCCAGCTCTGCGGTGTCCCAGAGGCGATCCATTTCGCGGGTGAAGTGTTTGGCAAGTTGGGGTGAATGAATCACCAGCAGGGTTTCGTCGTTGGTGTGTGCCGCAGAGGGTGACCAGTTGAAGGATCCTGTAATCACTGTGCGGTGATCGATTACGGCGAACTTGTGATGCAGCTTGTCGCCGCGGGCGAGGCGTGGGGTGCCGATGCCTTTAAGGCCTTGAGCCAAGGGTTGGTTGCCCGCTTCTACTTTGCAGGTGTGATCCGGAAGGGTGACTCCCAGTAGATCCAAAACTTCAGAGAAAGGGCGGCTGGCAAATCCGGGATCGGCGACCAGCCGAATCTCAACCCCTTGTTCGATCTGGTGCCGCAGCACGTTCGTCAATTGCTGTGCGGAGAACACAAACAGGGCCATGTCGATGCTCTTTTTTGCGCGCCTCAGCTGTTCAGCCAGCAGGTTGAGCCCGTGCTCCTGGTTCCTTTTGGGATGAGGTGCGAACAGCACGTTCACCTGGGTGTTGCCGACCCGCACGTTTTGAGTGCCCTCGCTTTCTTTTTGCAGTCCAAAGCGACTGTCTTGCTTGCCGCCAGGGCCATCCCCCCACATCTGGGTGAACTGCTTGCGGAACACCGATGCCAGCTCAGGGCTGTTGAACCGAAGCAGGTGATTCACATTGCCGCGGCTGGATGGCTGGCCCGCATCCCCATGCACACCAGAACTGGTGAAATTGGCACTTCCTGTGATCACCAATGTTTGGTCGATCACCAGAAACTTGTGGTGCATCAGGCCGCTGCCGCTGCTGCCGTCTTCGGTGTCATCAAGGAGAGAAATCCCGGCCGCCTTGAGCAGGGCTACGGCATCACCTTGAAAGGCTTCCTCAGGGCTGGTTGTGCCATCTCCATTGCGATCGGCCAGCCGGTTCAACCGATGCCAACGCTGCCGTTCGCGCTGGTTCAATCGGCTCGGCCGTTGCTCGCTCCAGGCTGAGCTGTAATTGTTCTCCAGCACCACTGCCACGTGCACACCGCGTTTTTTTGCAGCAATCAGTGCCTTGCCAAGTCTTGGCAAGGAGAGCTCTTGAACAGCCACCAGCACTTCTTGATTAGAGGCATCAATGGCTGAGATCAGCCACTGCTCCAGGTCGTCACCATCTCGCCAGTTGCCTGTGAGGGGTGAGCGGTAGCGCGATCTGGTGTTGTGGTTGAAGACCACATCGATCTTCTCCGGCAAGGCCAGTCGTGTTGGGCCCTCGCCCATGACAGACCCTGCCTGGCTGCAGCCACTGCAGAACAAGATCGTCGTGATCAGCCCCAATCTGAGATACAGCATCCTGATCAAGCCTTTTGCCTTGATCAGAGTTCCCCGGGTTTCAGTGGGGCATCTCCGATGTCTTCAGCATCGCAACAAACCAGATCCCGCTCAGAACCAGGGCCACACCGACCCCTGCTCCGATACTCACCCGTGCCATGACCAAAGGCACGACCAATGGAAAAACCATCGCCCCCGCGAGGGGGGTGATGGCTACGAACCAGCGCAGGGAGGCTGGAGCTTTGGGATCAGAAGGGTTCAGAACCACTCGGCGCGAGCTTCGCTAGCGGGGTTGCTGTTGTCTTCAGGGGTCTCACGCTTGAAATTGAGCGTGATGTTCCGCTTCTGCTCTCGATCAGAGGCTGTGGCCTCGATGGCATACATCTGTTCGCCATCCCGGAAGGGGACCTGAATTCGGAAGGTGCCGTCGGTGGAGAGAGGAACTTCCTCACCTCCGATGGTGAGACGAGCCGAAGGGTCAGTGGCGCCGTACACGATCAGTTCGGCGTCGGCCACCAGCCAGAACGAGCGTTGGCGAGGTGCCACGCCACCCAAGCCGGACTCATTGCGGCCGCTGGCCCAGAGACCAGCACCGGAGTCGTTCAAGCCGGCGCTGTCGCCAGAGGTATCGAAACCTTCCTGGAATTCTTCGGAGCCGACCCGACGCCTGCGGAAGTGAACAGTCGCGCTCTGGTAAAGCCGCTCGTGCAGGCCACTGTTGCTCGACTCAGTTGGTGCGACGGGGGCGGCGGCTGCCGGTTCGGCGGGGGCAGCATCAAGGCTGAAGGGAACGAACTGATCGAGGATCTGCTCGCTGGGGTGGAGAGCCGGCACGCGGGCCACTGATGAGAACGCCAGCGACATCCAGGTGGTGCCGATGCGGTAGCCGAGTTCGACCCTGTAATCCCGGTCGCAGAGAGGTACAGGTAGATACCACTCGGTGCTGTGGCTGTCGACAGGTACTTCCTGAAGGGTGTGTGGATGCGCGTTGCCGTCCTCCATGCCGGTGACGTCGGCGAGGCGGAGGCAAAGACGGCTGGCTCCTTCCTTTTGAGCAACCTTGCGATCGGCTTCTGAGATCTCCCAGAACACATAAGCCCATTGGGGATCACGGGGCAGGAACACAACGCGGGTATCGCTCGTGCTCACGGCCGGTGCGTTGAGCTCCGCTTCGATGGCTTTCAGGTCTCCACCACGCTTTTGCTGACGCAGGGCAACTTCGTCAACGAGGGTCTCTTTGCTCTTGCGGCTGTAGAGCGGCACTCCCAGATCACTGGCGATCTGACGCAGTTGACGAAGGGTGAGACGTGCCAGTGATGACAGTGTTTGAGACACGCCTAAAAACTCCAGGTTTCGTTTGGGATCATTGTGATCTGAAAAATTCCTTTTCGAGCCGGCAATGGCCCAAGGGTCAGTGGATCCTGACCACTTGTTGGGCTCCGATCCCGGGGATCACAGTCACTGACACAAAAAAAGCGGGGCTTCAGCCCCGCTTTTTTGATTGTGCTTGGTTCCGGACTCAGCGGCCGAGGGTGCGATAAGGAACCTTGGCCAGGTAGTCGATGTCTGCACTGGTGCTCCCACCCACCCGACGTGGACTGCCGATTTCGCTGACCCAGGCCATGTAGTCCGAAGGGGAACCACCCTTCCGGATCTTTGCGCGTTCCGGCAATTTCTTGGCAGGACCACCGGTGAAGATGAGCTGAGGGAAGCCCAGGATTCCGCGGTAGTACTCGTCGTAGCGAGGGGTGGTGATGTTGAAGGGAGTGTCACCGAGCTCGCGGCCGGGAAGCACACGGTTCCGCTGGTACGGAACAGTGTCGTAGCCGAAGGTGTCGAGGTATTCAGTGCTGTCGAGGAGAACGTCAACCAGACCCTCGAGGCCCTTGGTCGCAATCACGATCGACCAAGACAGCTCCTCGCCTTTCCCGTTGACTTTGCGACCAAGGATCCGTTCGCAAAGGTGACGGACAACTTTGTAGTTGCTGTTGAAGCCGTAGAAGGTGCGCTTGAAGGTGTCGGAGAGCACCAGGCCGCGGATGAAATCACGAACGGTGATTTGGCCATCCTTGAGCTGGGACTCAAGGTTGACGTCCCGATCTGTCTCGAAGGCGTGGAAAAAGATTTGGCGGTAGCCGCTCTCAACCACCGTGTCGAAGTTGTCCCGGTCGTCGGCAATCTCAATGGAGTAGGCCCTTGATCCTTCCTCGGAGCCAACGCGAATGTTTGGAACACCACTCCTGAGGGAGTTTTGGGTGATCGGTGCGTACTCCAGAAGAGGAATGGCCACGCGAGCTACAGCATCCACTGTTCGGGATCGTAGAAGTGCTCGGTCTTGCCCCCTTCAGCAGGTGTTGCAGCGATTACATGCCGTAATACTTCTTCTAAGTATTTCTGCTTACCAGCCGAACGGGGCGAGGCCTGCTGCACTGATGGCAGCTTCAGCGGTATGGCTGGACTCCGGCGCGTTATCCAGCTGCCGGGTCTCCATGCAGAAGGAGGCGTTGTTGGAGAGCCCCTGAACCGTGCTGGTGCGCAGCCGCAGGTTCGGTCCCGCGAACCAGAAGCGCTCGAGGGAGCTCATCATTTCGTAATCGGTGGTGAGGATCAGGCCGTTTTCGTCATCCATGCGGAACTGGCCAGCTACCGGCGCTTTTTCGGCGTAGCCGCGATCCCGTAGCAATAGTCCGCGTCGCCCCGTCTCGTCCTCGGGGATCAGTCCGAACATGGTCTGGTCCTCGTGGGATTCACCGGCGCGGTCCCAGGCCATTGATCCGCTCCAGCGCACCCAGCAGCCGCCGACGATTCGCTCAACGCTCTCGTTATTTCGCTCGGCGATCTCAGCGAGTCGCTCGTCTCCCTTCAGCAGTTCTTCCACGACGATGAAGGAGGCTCCGGCTTCGGCGCGGCGATGCAGCAGATGATGCTGGCTGCGCTGGGAGGTCCACCGGCCACAGCTCAGGCGAAAGAAGCTGAGGGCGTCAGAGATATCAAGCATCGCCCGCGTTAAACAGATGAATTGATGATGGCAGCTCGACGACGACAGTCACGACAGCCATGTCAGCCACGGCAGCGGGCTTCGGCGGCGTTGATCAGATCGTCGAGGGTCAGCGCCAAGGGTGGCTTGCCCAGTTCAATCGCCAGCTGATCGAGCTGATTGGCGGCAGCCCTGAGCTGCTCAAGCAGGGTCTCGAGAAAGGCGGGGTCGTCCGCGACGAGGGGTTGCTGCCTGCACCAGAGGCGCTGTTGGTCTTCGTCGGGGATCGCGCCTGTGGCCTCGTGTCCTGCCATCGCCTGAAAGCTGTCAAGACAGTGGCTTAGAACCCGTAGGTGATGGCGATCCAGCTGGGGTAGCAAGGTTGCATCGATCTGTTCAATCGTCGCCCGGTCGATGGCCATCAGCCCTCGGAAAGTGGAGTGATCCGGAAGCCGCAGGCGTGACCGCCCTCAAGCCGCCAATGCACGCGTTCGACTCGACAGTCCGGCACGGTCTGCCGGATCAGTAGTAATTCTTGGTCGCATACCGCAGGAAATTCCTCGGCGATGCGTTGCACCGAACAGTGGGCCTCTTCGAGTCGCCAGCTGACGCCGTCGTCATCTCTGCTGCAAACGGTGACGTAGCCCTCGTCGCGCCGCAGCCGTGCCAGATGTTCGAGGCGAGCCTCAAGGGAGGCATCGCCCAGGCTTTCTCGGTATTGGCTGGCTTTCGACTCGGCCTGCTGGTTCAGCAGCTGACGCACGGTCGCTTCGGGGAGATGGCTGCGCATCGAATCCAGTAGCCCCAGGGCGAAGCGGTCACTGCCGTCTGGGAACTGGGCCCGTCCCTGGTCGGTAAGACACCAGCGGTTGCTGGGACGTCCCGGGCCGCTGGAGTTGCTGCTGGCGCGCACCAAGCCACTTTCGGCGAGAGAACGCAGGTGCCGGCGCATGGCCTGCACGGAAATACCCACGGTGCCGGCCAGATTGCCAGCGTCTTCCTCTCCGCGCTCCATCAGCAGGGAGAGCACGGCGTCGCGGGTGCTGGCAGGGGCCGAGGCGCTCATGAAGAAGCGAAACCTTCCCACACGATGCCATCGAATTGCCTCGGGATGTCGGCCGGGTTGCGGGTCACAATGGGAAGCCCGCTGACCGGAGGCCTGTTGGCCTAGGCTTCCCATAAGGAAACCGCGGGGTTTCGTAATTCGCCGCTCCCTCCACTTCCATGTCCGACGCCCCTCAAGAGCCGACAGCAGAAAGCCTGGAGGTGATCCGCAAGTTCGCTCAAACCTACGCGCAGCGGACAGGCACCTACTTCTGTGCTGATCCCAGTGTCACCGCTGTTGTTCTGAAAGGTCTCGCGCGTCACAAGGACGACCTCGGAGGCGCTCTGTGCCCCTGCCGGCACTACGACGACAAAGAGGCCGAGGTCTCCCAGGCGTTTTGGAACTGCCCCTGTGTTCCGATGCGTGAACGCAAGGAATGCCACTGCATGCTCTTCCTCACTGAGGACAATCCTTTCGCCTGCCCTGACAAGACGCAGTCCATCTCCACTGAAACGATTAACGCCACCGTCGGCTGAACTGAATGACCAGTACCTCCACACGGGATCTCGTCAGTCAGCCGTACAAGTACGGCTTTGTCACCGAGATCGAGACCGACAAAATCGCCAAGGGTCTCAGCGAGGAGGTCGTTCGTCTGATTTCGGCCAAGAAGGAAGAGCCGGAGTTTCTGCTGCAGTTTCGGCTCAAGGCCTTCCGCCACTGGCTCACCCTGGAGGAGCCTGATTGGGCTGCCCTCGGTTATCCCGAGATCGACTACCAAGACATCGTTTATTACGCCGCGCCCAAGCAGCAGGACAAGAAGGCCAGCCTTGATGAGGTGGATCCGAAGCTCCTGGAGACCTTCGACAAGCTCGGCATCCCGTTGAGCGAACAGAAGCGCCTTAGCAATGTCGCTGTGGATGCTGTTTTCGACAGCGTGTCGATCGCCACCACCTACAAAGAGAAGCTGGCGGAACACGGCGTGGTGTTCTGTTCTTTCAGTGAAGCGGTGAAAGAGCACCCCGAGCTGATCGAGCGTTACCTCGGCACGGTTGTCTCCAGTAACGACAATTACTTCGCCGCTCTGAACTCAGCGGTGTTCAGCGACGGATCCTTTGTTTTCATCCCGAAGGGGGTGGAGTGCCCAATGGAGTTGTCCACCTATTTCAGGATCAATTCTGGGGACACCGGTCAGTTCGAGCGAACCCTGATCGTGGCCGAAGAAGGTGCCTCGGTGAGTTACCTCGAGGGCTGCACCGCCCCGATGTTTGACACCAACCAGCTTCATGCGGCTGTGGTGGAACTGGTCACCCTCGACGATGCCTCCATCAAGTACTCCACGGTTCAGAACTGGTATGCCGGCGATGAAAACGGTGTCGGCGGGATCTACAACTTCGTGACCAAGCGCGGCCAGTGCCGCGGCGCTCGCAGCCGCATCAGCTGGACACAGGTCGAGACCGGTTCGGCCATCACCTGGAAATACCCCAGTTGCGTGCTGCAGGGTGCTGATTCGGTGGGTGAGTTCTATTCCGTGGCACTCACCAACAACTGCCAGCAGGCCGATACCGGAACGAAAATGGTCCATGTCGGACCGCGCACCCGCTCCACCATTGTGAGCAAAGGCATCAGCGCTGGACGCTCCAGCAACAGCTATCGCGGCCTCGTGCAGATGGGGCCCAATGCCAAGGGCGCACGGAACTACAGCCAGTGCGATTCGATGCTGATTGGCGATCAGGCTGCTGCGAACACATACCCCTATATCCGTTCTCAGCAGCCGCAGGCGGCCATCGAGCACGAGGCCAGCACCTGTCGCATCTCCGAAGACCAGCTCTTCTATCTCCAGAGCCGTGGCATCGGTTTTGAAGAAGCCGTCTCAATGATGGTCAGTGGCTTCTGCCGCGACGTCTTCAACCAGCTGCCCATGGAGTTCGCCGCTGAGGCTGACAAATTGTTGGCCCTCAAACTCGAGGGATCCGTGGGCTGATCCCTGTCTCCACCCTGTCTCTGTTTTCCAACGCCTCCTTCCGTGATTCGCCCTGACGCTGAGCTGCTGCTCGACATCCAAGACCTGCATGCCTCCGTCGAGGACAAGCCCATCCTCAAGGGGGTGAATCTGCAGGTGCGGGCTGGTGAGATCCATGCCGTGATGGGCCGCAACGGCAGTGGCAAGAGCACGCTCTCCAAGGTGTTGGCTGGGCATCCGGCGTATCGCGTCACGGGCGGCACCGTTCGCTACCGCGGTCAGGATCTGTTTGACCTGGAGCCCGAAGAACGGGCGCGTTTGGGGGTGTTTCTCGGATTTCAGTACCCGGTTGAGATCCCCGGCGTCAGCAACCTGGAGTTCCTACGGGTGTCCACCAATGCTCGGCGGGAGAAACAGGGGGAGGAGGAGCTCGACACGTTTGCCTTTGAGGATCACGTGCATGACAAGCTCAAGGTGGTGCAGATGGACCCCGCCTTCCTCGAGCGGAGTGTGAATGAAGGGTTCTCCGGTGGTGAGAAAAAGCGCAACGAGATCCTGCAGATGGCCTTGCTCGAGCCTGTGGTGGCGATTCTCGATGAAACCGATTCGGGTCTCGATATCGACGCCCTGCGCATCGTTGCCGGCGGCGTGAACCAATTGGCGACGGAAGACAACGCCACGCTGTTAATTACTCACTACCAGCGTCTTCTTGATGAGATCACCCCGGACTATGTCCATGTGATGGCTGCGGGCCAGATCCTGCGCACTGGCGGACGGGAACTGGCCCTTGAGCTGGAGAAGACCGGATATGACTGGGTGGATCAGGAGCTGGCCACTCAGGGGGCTGCTTGATCATGGGGAGCAGTGTGCTGGCGCCGGTGCAGGAGCGCGGTCGCGCCGCGTTGGAGCACCTCGGTCTGCCCAGCCGCCGGGAAGAGTCCTGGCGGCTCACCGACCTCAAGCGTCTTGCGGCTGTGTCGGCGTTGCCGACCAGTGCGTCAAAGATTTCAGCACCACTTCCGCCCAGCTTGGAGGGGGTGACCCGTCTGGTGCTCAACGGTTCTGACGATCCCTTGGCAGGGCAGCTCCTCCCGGAGGGGATCACGGTCCTCAATGCTGATGAGCTGAAGCAGGCCCTCGGTCACACCCTTGATTGCTGCGGTTGCGCCCAGGCCTGGCCGGTGGAGTTCAACCACGCCAAAGCGCAGCAGATCCTGGCCCTCAGGGTGCGGGGGCGCGTGGGTTCGCTGGAACTGGTCCTCGCGGCGGGTGCCGGGTTGAACGCCACCCGGGTGCTACTGCTGCTCGAGGAAAAGGCGGAGCTTGAGTTGCTGCAGGTGTTGTTGGCGGAGGGTGCGTCCGCCCACAGCCACGTGCTGGAAGTGCATTTGGGGCAGGAGGCGCAACTGCGGCATGGGGTGCTGGCTACGGCTGATGGCGCTTCGTCGTTGATGGCGCATCTGGCGGTTGAGCAGGAGCCCCGCAGCTCCTATGCCCTCACCTCGGTCGTTCAGGGCTGGAGCTTTGGACGGGTGGAGCCCAGGGTGGTGCAGGTGGATGGACAAGCGCAGACCGTGCTCAAGGGCTTGGCGGTGACCGGCGCCGAAGAGCAGCTGGCCACCCATACCGCTGTGCGTTTTGACGGGCCTGAAGGGGAGTTGGATCAGTTGCAGAAATGCCTGGCCGGTGGCCAATCCCACGCGATTTTCAACGGTGCCATCAGTGTTCCCCGCGATGCCCAGCGCACCAATGCGGCGCAGTTGAGCCGCAACCTGCTGCTGTCTGATCGCGCCCGGGTCGACACCAAGCCCGAGCTGGAAATCGTGGCGGACGATGTGCGCTGCGCCCACGGCGCCACCGTGTCTCAGCTCCAGGACGATCAGTTGTTCTATCTCCAGAGTCGCGGGATCGCCGCGGCGGAGGCGACCGCGCTGCTGTTGCGCGGGGCCTGCCAGGAGGTGATCGAGCAGCTTCCTGCTGCTGCGCAGGCCTGGCGTCCCCTGGAGCGCGTGATGGGCAGCCTTGCCCGATGACAATCACCGCAAAAGCACGATCTGGTGTGGATTTCGTGGATTTATCCTCTCGATACCGTTCCGACTTCCCGATTCTTGAGCAGCTGGCTCCCGACGGCCGGCCGCTGATTTATCTCGATCACGCCGCCACCAGTCAGAAGCCCCGCCAGGTGCTGGAGGCGCTGCAGCAGTACTACAGCTGCGACAACGCCAACGTGCATCGCGGCGCCCACCAGCTCAGTGCCCGTGCCACCGATGCTTTTGAGGCAGCCCGCAGCACGGCTGCGGCCTTCGTCGGTGCCGCCAGTGCCCGGGAAATCGTCTTTACCCGCAATGCCAGTGAAGCGATCAACCTCGTGGCGCGCACTTGGGGTGACGCCAACCTGAAGGAAGGAGACGAAATCCTCCTCACGGTGATGGAGCACCACAGCAACCTGGTGCCCTGGCAACTGCTGGCTCAGCGCACGGGCTGTGTGTTGCGGCATGTCGGCATCACTGAATCTGGCGAGCTGGATCTGGAAGATTTCCAGGCCCAGCTCAGCCAGCGCACCCGGCTGGTGAGCCTGGTGCACATCAGCAATGCACTGGGCTGCTGCAATCCTCTTGATCAGGTGATCCCCGCGGCCCATGCCGTTGGCGCCTGTGTGCTTGTCGATGCCTGCCAGAGCCTGGCTCACAAGCCGATTGATGTTGCGGCTCTCGATGCCGATTTTCTGGTCGGCTCGTCCCACAAGCTCTGCGGCCCCACCGGTATGGGCTTCCTCTGGGCGCGGGAGTCTCTGCTGGAGGCGATGCCTCCTTTCCTGGGCGGCGGGGAGATGATCCAAGACGTTTTCCTCGATCACAGCACCTGGGCGGTGCTGCCCCACAAGTTCGAAGCGGGGACCCCTGCTATTGGAGAAGCGGTGGGGATGGGGGCCGCGATTCGCTATCTGCAGGCGGTGGGTCTGGAGGCGATTCAGGCCTGGGAAGCGCAGCTCACCCGGCATCTGTTCAACCGGCTGCAGGCGATTGATGGCGTCCGGGTGCTAGGGCCCACGCCGGATCAGCAGCCTGAACGCGGTGCCCTCGCCACATTCCTTGTGGATGGCGTTCATGCCAATGACATTGCCGCACTGATTGATGCGTCTGGAATTTGCATCCGCAGTGGTCATCACTGCTGTCAGCCCTTGCACCGCTTGTATGACGTCTCCGCATCAGCGCGCGCCAGCTTGAGCTTTACCAGCACTTTTGAGGAGATCGACCGCTTCAGCGAGGAACTCGCCTCCACGGTCGCCTTCCTGCGCGAGCACAGCTGATCAGGCTCAGGCGGCGAGGTGATGGTTGCTCGACCCTGCTTCGCGTTGCTGCATGGCTACAACGTCGTTGGCCTTGATGGCGTATTGCACCCAGCGATAGGAGCGTGCGCCGGGGCGGGGGGCAGCCTGGATGGGTTCAGGGCTGGCGTAGCTGTTGCCGCGATAGCGCAGGATCCGCATTAATACTCAGGAAGCTTTGCTCACCATCTCAGACCCGCTTCAGTCTCATCCGTTCCATGGGGCACAGGTTGAACGTTCCTGTTGGTTGCTCGCTTAAGCCATCACATTTGCTGAACCCGGTTGTGTGGGTTGTAACCATCTGGTAATTCAGCTTTCGCTGGCTTCGGGCTCGGCCGCGCTTTGTCGTTCCATCCTTTTGATCCCCTTGAGGATCAGGAACAGCACCCAGGCCACCAACAGAGCTTCAATCACCGTGTCAATTAAGTTCCCAACTTCAATCGCCCCCCCGAAATAGGCAATCTTGAGGTCTTTGAAGCTTCCGCTGGAGACCAATGGGTTCAACAGCGGCATGAAGAGGTCTTTGGTGATTGAGTCGACGATTCTTGTGAATTGCTGGCCCACAATGAATGCGATGGCAACGCTTAGAGCATTGCCCTTGGTGAAGAAGAACTCAACAAATTCTCTGCGCCACCGCTGAAGCATGGTCTGAATATCGAAGCATTTTGATCTTATGGGGAGTTTGTAATTGGTTGTTTGTTTGTCTTGATCTGTCGTGATTTGCGTGCGTTCTTTGGTGTTCAGATGCGCTGTTCTGCAAGGCCCAGTTGATGTCGGAAAAAGGCCTCGGTCTCTTTCAGAACCTCGATCTGGGTGGCTTGGTTCCGGAACCCATGGCCTTCGTCTTCGAACAGCCGCACCTCCACCGGGATTCCGTTGTTACGCAGGGCCTCGGCCATGCGTTCGGTCTGTTCCGGAGGCACCACCTTGTCTTTTAACCCCTGGAAAAACAGCACCGGGCAGCGGATTTGATTTGCGTGATGCAGAGGTGATCGTTGCTCATAGAGCGTGCGCTCTTGGGGCCATGGACCCACCAGGCCATCGACGTAGCGCGCTTCGAACCGGTGGGTGTCTTCGGCCATGGCTGTGAGATCACACACCGCATAGCGGCAGGCACCCGCCCGGAACACATCGGTGAAACAAAGGGCCGCCAGGGTGGTGAAGCCACCTGCACTGCCGCCTTCGATGGCGATCTTGTCGGGATCGGCGCGACCCGTCGCGATCAAGGCCCGGGCTGCTGCTGCGCAGTCTTCGACATCCACTACCCCCCAGCCACCGTTGAGCCGCTCCCGGTAATCCCTGCCAAATCCTGTTGAACCGCCGTAATTCACATCCACCACTCCCCAGCCACGGGATGTCCAGTACTGGATCGCCAGGCTGAGGCCGCGGCGGGCCATGGCCGTTGGTCCGCTGTGACTTTTCACCAGGAGTGGGGCGGCCCCTGGCGTGTTGCCGCTGGGGGGGTAGTACCAGGCATGGGTGCGTTCGTCTCGGTAGCCGTTAAACCAGAGCGGTTCGGCCACGCTGATGTCCTCAACCGCCAAAGGTGCGGGCATGGCCGGGCTGTGGCTCCAGAGCGGGGTGGCTGGTCGCAGGTCGATTTCCAGCAGCCCAGCGACGCTGGTGCTGTTGCTGGCCACGGCCACGGCGCGACCGTTGCAGGCGCTTAACCCCGCGAGATCATCAAACGGCTGCATCAACGGCTGCACGGTTCCATCCAAGCTGAGCTGCTGCAATGACCAGGTCCCGCGGCTGCACACGGCTGCGATCAGCTGTTCGCCATCCCAGGCCGTGGTGCTCATCCCATAAATCCATTGGGGCATGGCCGTTTCAGCTGCCATCGGCCAGGGCCGTTGCCAGGCGGCATCGGTATGGGGCTGGATCATCAGATTCCACCAACCCGTGCTGTCCTCCGCCACGAGCAGTTGTCCGTTGGGCAGCCATTGGGGTTGAAACACCGAGACGCCGTTGCCCCCGGCCAGCTGTCGAGGTTGGATCAGGTCGCCCGTGTTGCTCAACTCCGCGCACCAAAGACTGCTGCAGTCCCATGGCATGGCGGGTTGCTGCCATTCCACCCAGGCGAAACGCTGGCCATCGGGGCTCATGCAGCCGTAGCCGGCAAAGTCCGCCGGTTGATGCAGTGGCAGCGGGGTCTGATCGGCCTTGTTCAGCGCCAGGCTCACCAGCTGGTCACGACCCTCGATTTCACGGATGCCAATCCACCGCTGCCGCGGCAAATCGAGCACGCCATCCGCCAGCTCCCAGTCGCCCTCCCGGCTGAGCCGTTGGGCTGGTTCCATCGGAGCGGGTTGGTCTGTTCCGTTCTGCGGCAGGTGCCAGTCCTGACGCCAGAGACAGCCGCTGTCGATCCAGGCCAGGATCAGCCTGTCTTGATCCACCGCGGCAGCGAGCACACCGCCGCCGTAGTCATGCACGCGACTGCGCAGATTGCTTGGGGCCCGTGTCAGTTCCTTGGGCTCCGCTTCTGAATCACCGAAACGGCGAATCAAGGCTGTGGTGCGGCCGCGCTCCTGGGGGCGCTGTTCCAGCCAGATCAGCCACACCGTTGCGTTGGGCCCGCTGACCAGTGCCGGTTCCTTGAGCCCCGGCAAACGGCCGACGGCATGCTGCGCGGATAACGGAACGGCTCCCATGGCGGCTGATTCAGGCCGCTTACCATGCTGTATCAACGCAGCGTTGGCCTTGGCAGGAAGCTTTGCAGAGTTGGCCCGTCAGGCCGACCAGGCGCGGGACACGATGCTGGTCCCCAAAACCGCTCTTGAGACGCCGCCGTTGGAGATTCACACCCTGGGCGATGAGGTGCTGCGCCAGTCGGCGCGTCGTATCGGCAAGGTGAATGAGCAGGTGCGGGAGCTGGCCCGAGACATGCTGCGCAGCATGTACACCGCCAAGGGCATCGGCTTGGCGGCTCCCCAGGTGGGAATTCACCAGCAGCTGCTCGTGATTGATCTTGATCTGGAGAATGCGGCTACACCGCCATTGGTGTTGATCAACCCGGAAATCAGTTCGGCCAGCGCCGGGCTCGACACTTATGAAGAAGGCTGTCTCAGCATTCCTGGGGTCTACCTCGATGTGGTTCGCCCGACCGCGATTGAAGTGAGTTTTCGCGATGAGATGGGTCGGCCCCGCAAGATGAAAGCCGATGGCTTGATGGCCCGCTGCATTCAGCATGAGATGGACCATCTCAATGGTGTGTTGTTCGTCGATCGCGTCACCGATGAAGCCGGTCTGCAGAAGGAGCTCAAAGAGAAGGGCTTCGAGCACCAGCACGTTCGGAGCGTCGCCTGATCCATGCCGATGAAACCCCTCGCCGGCGTTTTCCTGGCCCTTGCCTGTGTCCTCGGAATTGCCAGCACCGGTTGTGTCTTTGAATTGGCATATGGCGATCCCGACCTTGGGGTCAGAACCACCAGCTGGATCCTGGCCCTGGCTGCCCCCGGAACTGTTGGCACGCTGCTGGTCGCCATTCGCCTAAACAAACCGGCCTGATCGGGGGCGACCGATCCAGGCATCACTTTTACGATCCGCTCAGTTCCTCCATGGACGTGATGGCACGCTTTCGAACCGTGGCCGCTGCTGCCCTTGCTTTTGCGGCGACCTCGGTACCAGCAGCCCTGGCTCAGGGCTCGCTGTTCACGGCGGTGCCCGTGGAGTTGAGCAACTTCGTTCTGGTGTCGGCCCCCATTGGCCAGGGCGAACGCTCGCAGTTGAACATCTATGAGCAGCGGACCACGAAACGCCCGTGTTTTGCAGTCGGCACTGGGTCGCCGGCCATGGTCGATCCTCTGCTGTCCAAGTTCGATTTCACCGGGGTCTGCAACCGCTATATCGATGGCAACGGTTATTCCCTGCGCATCGGTGGTGATGACCTCGGCACCCGTTACAGGCTCAGCGTGGTGAACACCGGCAGGGATATCGAGTTGCTGGCCACACCGACCCGCAATCCCTCTCAGCCGACCCTGCTTGTTGCCAGGGCGGGTGGGGCCGCCAGTGGCTTTGTTCAGCTGAAGCTGGAGCCCGGCTGGACCTTGAAGCGACGGGCCTACGGCAAGAAAAGCCTGGGTCATCTCTACGTCTATCGGGACAGTGCACCGTCAGTCACTGCACCGGCAGTCAGTTCCAGCCCAAGCAGTGCACCGGCGGAGACTGAACAGATCGAGAGTGCACCGACTCCGTCGTATTGAGCTGGGCGCAGAACCGGTCAAAACACCTGTTGTCGAGACCTGTCAGTGAACTCACACTGAAGGAAGACCCAGGAGGCTGTGATGAAATCGACGGTAGTTCAATGGTTCAACTGGTTTGGTGAAGCGATGACCCATGCGTTGGGGTCGCTCAACGACCGCCATCTCCAGCCCCCGCCGATCGGCACCCAGCCCTACCGGGATACACCGGACAAGCGGGCGCGCAATTACTGAGGTTCAGATCCCCTCAGCAGATCGGTGCAGCGGTAGCAGCTCGCTTCCGCCACGGCATTGCGGCTAACAGATGACTGATCGTTCAGATCAGCAATGGTCCGTGCCACCCGCAACAGCTGAAGACTGCTGCGGGTGCTCAGGCCGCGTTGTTGGATCAATTGTTCCCATAGATCCAGCGCTGCAGTCTCGATTGCTCCGCTCTGCCGCAGCGCTTTTGCCGACAGTCGGCCATTGCGGCAGCCGGCGGGATTGCGGCTCTGCATCCGCTGGCGGGCCCGTTGAATCCGTGCCGGGCTGCACCAGGACTCGGAGACTTTCGATGGGCCGTGAGGATTCAGCACGTTCGCCATCTCCTTGGCGGAGCGCCGTTCGAGCCGCAGTTGTAGGTCGAGCCGATCCAGAAGCGGGCCTGAGAGCCGCTGCCAGTACCGCTGGCGCTGGCTGATGCTGCAGCGACAGCCATGGTCGCGGTCGCCATGCCATCCGCAGGGGCAGGGATTGGTAGCTCCCACCAAGGTGATCAAGGCGGGGAAGACAGTGCTGTGCTGGGAGCGGCTGATCTGTACGGCGCCTTCCTCCAGGGGCTGCCGCAACTGATCCAGCACTGTTCGCGGAAATTCCGCTAGCTCATCGAGAAAGAGCACACCACCGTGGGCCAGGCTGAGTTCGCCTGGACGGGGCGAGCGTCCTCCCCCCAGCAAGGCGGCTGCGGAGCAACTGTGATGGGGCGATCGAAAGGGGCGTTGCTGCTGCAGTTGATCGATGCCATGGAGATGTCCGGCGATCGAATGGATGCGTGTGATGGTGAGCGCTTCCTTCCGGCTCAGGGGCGGCAGCAGGTGTGGCAAGTGATGGGCCAGGCGGGTCTTGCCGCAGCCGGGGGGACCCACCAGCAGGAGATGGTGGCCGCCTGCAGCGGAAAGGGCCAAGCCCCGTGAAGCCAGGCTTGTCTCAATGGATGGCAAGGGCTCCGGGCTGTTGATGCGGCCTGATGCTCGGGAGCCGCTGCAACCGATGACGGGCCAGGGTTGCTCTCCTTTGAGTTGCCGAACCAGCTCCCGCAGGTTGGGCGCGGTGTGGATTGGCAGCCCCTCAATCAAGCTGGCTTCGCTGGCATTGGCGGGAGGGATCACCAGGGCTCGGGCCTGCTGCTGATGGGCCTGGTCGGCGAGGGCGATCACCCCGCGACAGGGCCTGAGGCTGCCGTCGAGCCCCAGTTCGCCAGCACACCAGAGGCCTTCCAGCTGAGGGCGGGCGAGCTGCCCGCTGGCAACCAACAGCGCCAAGGCAATCGGGAGATCAAAGGAGGGGCCTTCCTTGCGTAGATCGGCCGGAGCAAGGTTGATCACCACGCGAACCAGGGGGCCGCGGAAGCCGCTGTTGCGTAGGGCGGAGCGGACGCGCTCCCGCGACTCCTGAATGGCCTTGTCTGGCAGACCCACCAGCTGGACGCCCGGCAGGCCTGGGGCGAGATCCACTTCCACCACCACAGGCCTGGCCTCCAGACCTTGTAGGGATGGACTGAGACAACGTGCCAGCATTCTGAAGTGGGTGACGCAGGAGATTCATGCCCTTGCTGTCACACCGGTATGGCTGTTCCTTCGTTCTCAAGGCCCATGGCAGACGACACGATCTTCGGGAAGATCCTTCGCGGCGAGATCCCGTGCGATGAGGTCTATAGCGATGAGCAGTGCCTGGCCTTTCGGGATGTCGCCCCCCAGGCACCGGTTCATGTGCTGGTGATTCCCCGCAAGCCGATCGAGAGCCTGCGCTCCGGTGCTGCAGAGGATGCTCCCCTGCTGGGCCATCTGCTGCTGGTCGCTGCTCGGGTCGCCAAACAGGAGGGGCTGGACGACTTCCGCACGGTGATCAACAGCGGTGCCGGTGCTGGCCAGACGGTGTTTCACCTTCATGTGCATGTGATCGGTGGGCGTTCTCTGGCCTGGCCCCCCGGCTGATGCTGACGGCGAAGCAGCGCAATGGCCGCCAGACTGAGCACAGTTCAGCAGTGGCATGACCCACCAGCTTCAGAACCTGCGGGATCAGGCCGCCAAGCTGCGTCGACTTTCGCAGCCCTACTTCTTTCCATACACCGAAGACAACGGTTGGCAGTTCATCGGACTTCTGGTGAGCCTGCTGTTCTGTGTGGCCGGGATCGTGCTGTTCCTGGTCACCGGACTGATGAATGGGCTGTCCTGGCTGCTGCCGCAGTTGACCGGTCAGTACCTCGGTGGCGTCCAGTCCTCCCTGGCCATGCTCTGGTCCCGTGGATGGGGGACGGGCATCAGTGCCCTGTTCGTGCTGGGGGCTGTGGTGTTCGCCTCCGTGCGGGGCCAGCTGCGGCACCGCCGCTGGCTGCCTTGGCTGTTTCTCGGTTTGATCATCCTGATGCTGTTGAGTGTGAACGGCATCAATGCCGGCATCACATTCATCGCTAGGGATCTCACCAATGCGTTGATCTCCAAGGACGGGGATGCGTCCTACCGCAATCTCTGGGTGTATGGCGCCTGTTTTGCGGTTGCCCTGCCGATTCGCAGTCTGCAGTTTTATTTCACCCAGAAGCTGGGTCTGTTCTGGCGGGAATGGTTGTCGCTGAGTTTGGTGGACGACTACCTCCGGGATCGGGCGTATTACGTCCTCAACCCCAACGATGAGGCGGCGACCAACGTTGATAACCCTGATCAGCGCATTTCAGAGGATGTTCGTGATTTCACGGCTCAAGCCCTTGGCTTCGCGCTCAATATCTTCGATTCAATTCTCACCTTTTCTCTCAATATCCTCATCCTTTATTCGGTGAGTGAGGGTTTGACCTTCGCTCTGTTGGCCTATGCCGCTGCTATTTCGGTCTTGATGATTGTTGCCGGTCGCAAGCTGGTGCGTCTGAACAATTTTCAGTTGCGTTTCGAAGCGGATTACCGCTACGGCCTTGTTCGGGTAAGGGATAACGCCGAATCGATTGCTTTCTATGCAGGTGAACAGCAGGAAGCCAAGGAGGTGACGCGTCGCTTGGCCACTGTTGTTGAGAACTTTAATCTTCTGATCGTCTGGGAGGTGTTGCTGCGTGTGTTGCAGCGTTCCAGCATCTACGCCAGTAATTTCATCCCTTATCTGATTCTTGCTACGCCGATTTTGGCGGGTGAGATGGATTACGGCGGCTTCGCTCAGGCGAATGTTGCTTACAACCTGGTTGAGGGATCACTGTTCTTCATCATCTACAACATCGAAGCGCTGGCCCGATTCTCGGCATCAATTAACCGGCTGGAAGGTTTCCAGTCGAATATCTCGAACCTGGATCGTGAGGAGTGGAGTGATTTCGCTCCGCGGATTGTGCCGTCCGACCGTTTGGCGCTTCAAGGGGTCACGGTCAAAACACCGCGGACCGACAACGTGCTGGTGCGCGATCTCAGCTTTTCGCTCGACACCTCTGAAGGCTTGCTTGTGGTCGGGCCCTCTGGCTGTGGCAAGACCTCATTGCTGCGGGTTGTGAGTGGGTTATGGGGGTCACCCACAGGCACTGTGTATTCCCCAGGGCAGGGGGACCTTCTGTTCATTCCGCAGAAGCCTTATATGGCTCTGGGATCGCTCCGCGAACAGCTCTGTTACCCATTGGATCAGGCCCGTTTCAGCGATGAACAGCTGCGGGCCGTCTTGGATCAGGTGATGCTGGGCAAATTGATGCAGCGTTATCCCGATCTCGACATCAAGCAGGACTGGCCGCGGTTGCTCTCTTTGGGAGAACAGCAGCGGCTGGCATTTGCCAGGTTGCTGCTGAATTCCCCCAAGGTCGTGGTGCTTGATGAAGCCACCAGTGCCTTGGATGTCGACACTGAATCCCGTCTTTATGCGCTGCTGCGCGAACGCGAGGTGGCTTTCATCAGCGTTGGTCACCGGCCGACCTTGAAGGAGTTCCATGACACCGTTCTCGAGTTGAGTGGAGATCGCGACTGGCGGCTGATCCCGGCGACCAGCTATGACTTCGAACGTTCCTGAACCGGCCGGATGACCTCCACAAGCGAGACGCCTGATCCCACGTCTGTTCCGGAGACGTCCGCCACCACCAATGACGTGCCCGCTTTCGGTTGGAGTGGCTATGCGGAGCGGGTGAATGGCCGTTTCGCCATGGTTGGATTTGTTGCTGTGCTCTTGATCGAGGCCCTCAGCGGCGACACCTTTCTGCATTGGGCGGGGCTGCTGCCCTGATCAGGGCAGACGAATCAGATCCACATCCCAGCGTCCGTTTCGGCTCACCTGCACCGCCAGACGCCGGCCTGAACCGTCAAGACTGACGCTGCGGGGCACGCCCGGTGGATCCAGAGGCAGCCGTTGTGTTGCCCCCACGTTGCGGCGATAGAGCACCAGCTCCGTGCGGTCTTCCCGTTGCTGGACGACGGCCAAGCGCTGCCCATCGGCACTGACGCTGACGCTGATCGGCTGGGCGTCGGCACGGTTGAGCCCCGGCAGCGGGACGGGGCTGCGATCCCGTAAGTCAATCAGCTCGACCCGTTCTCGCCCATTGCGTTGCCCCAGGCTGGCCAACCAGCGTCCCCCCAGCGATGGGTCCCGTCGGCTGTTCATCGACTGGCGCAGCATGCCGTTGAGGTCGGGTCGGGGTGTCGGTCTTGGACTGCTGCAGCCCGTCACCAGCACCAGGCTGCAGATCAGAGCGATGCGGATCATGGTTCTGAAGACAGCGCTGGCGTGGAGAGGCTTTGCCCCGGTGGCCGGTCCGGCTCGAGAAGATCACTCAGATCCAACAGCTCCACGCGCCACCGGCCCTGATCTGTCACCTGAAGGGCGATTTGCTGTGCATCTGGCGCCAGGCTGAGCAGCACCGGCTCCCGTCCCCCAGGCAGTGGCAGGGGGTGCATCCGTCCATTCAGTCGGTCGGTTATGACCGCGAGTCTGCGGCGACCGCGCTGGGTGATCACGGCCAGGTAGCGACCGTTCCAGCTCAGGGAGGGGGAACTGTGGGGCTGGTGACGGCTCAGCTGCGGAACAGTCACAACGGCTCCGTCGCTGAGGCGGCGAAGCTGCACCGTGGGACGTCCGCGGCGATCGCTGACGACCGCCAGCCATTCACCACTTCCACTCAGGGCTGGTGCCTGCTGGCTGCTGCCGAACAGGAGGGCGCCTCCGGCCCGTTCACTGCGACCGTTGCAGCCGGCCAGCGCCAGGCTGGCCAGCAGGATGAGCAGCGGGCGACGCAAGTGACTCAGTCGTCAAAGCGGGAGCTGTTGTCCCGAGGGCTGCTCGAGGATGGCCTGGAGCTGCGGGGGGGTTGACGGCTACTCGTGGGGCGGTTCGAGGCCAGCGGCGGTTCACCGGAAAGCCTGGATTCTGTCGTTGCAACCGGGTTGGTGCCGGGGCGCCCTCGGTTCAGTGATGCGCTGCGGCTGGGGCTGAAGGCGGCATCTTCGGCACCGGACGGGGCGGGTTCGCCCGCAGGGCGGTCAGAGCGGCCCATGGGGCGGCTGCCGCGGCGTTGGTCGTTCCGTTCCGTTCGTCTGGATCCAAAATCGGGACGCCGCTCTTCACGGGCTTCGCCGGCTCGGAAGCGGGCCATGCGGCGGGAGCGCTCATCTCCTTCGTCCCAGCCAGAACCGGCCTGGTCCGGGCCCGAGGAGCGGCGGCTGGCCGCTTCCTCGGGGATGGCGGCGCGGCTGGTGCGGCGCGGTCGGTAAAAGTCTTCCTCAGGCCGCTCTTCGGTGTCGTCGTCGCGGGCGTCATCGCGGGCTGAGAAGCGTCGCCGCAGCGGTTGAGGTTCATCTAAACGGTCGTAACCGTCATCCCAGCCGCCGCGCAGTCCGCCGGAACCGCCGCCGCGGGCCGGGGCGGGTTCGTCATCGAAATAAGCGGATCGCCGGGCTTGCTCCGTCGCGACGCCTCGCAAGCGCACGCTTTCGTAGGCGAAGAACACCGTTGTGCCCGCCAGCAGGAACTGGCCGAATTGAAGAATCGGGTCGAGGCGCCATCCCTGGAAAAAAAGGATGCCGCCACAAAGCAGCCCAATGGCTGCAAAGAACACGTCGTAATCCCGGGCCAGCGCGGGTTTGAACGACCGCATGAAATAGAGCAGAGCACCGCCGACGGCCAGCACAATGCCGACGATGCTGGCCCAGTTGAGACTGGCGTTAACCAAAACTCTGCTCCCGCTTGGGGCTCAGTCTACGAGTGCCGCCAGGGGCAGGTCAGAGCTTGCGGTCGAGGCGGTCGGTCTGGCTCAGCAGGATCAGTGCGATGGTCGCAGGAACCACGACGATCACACCTCCCCAAACGAGGCTGCTCAGGAAGTTGGAGAGGGAGGGGGTCATGGGGTTGCTGCTGTCTGCATCAAAGCCGCGCTGATCCTAAGGAGCGATGTCGGCTTTCTACGATGACAGGGCGATTTGCTTTGAGCTTTGTGACGCCGCTGCTGCTGCAGGTCCTGCCAGTTGTTCATCTTCTCCTTGGTCTGCTGTTGGCAGCCTGGACCCTGGCGTTCCTGCTTCGCATCGTGCTCACCTGGTACCCCCAGGTTGATTTGAGTCAGGGCGCCTGGCCTGTGGTGGCTTGGCCGACAGAGCCTGTGCTGGCGGTCAGTCGCCGCGTGATCGCCCCGATCGGTGGGGTCGATGTCACCCCGGTGATCTGGGTCGGTTTGATCAGTCTCTTGCGTGAATTGCTTGTCGGTCAGCAAGGGCTGCTGTCCCAACTGATGATGCACGCAAAGGCCATAGCCTGAGAGGGATCTGGTTCCCTCTGGCCTGCTTCAGGGGAGCATTTCCTGCTCGACGAACTTGGTGTGGACATCGCCGTTAATGAATTCCGGTCGATCCAGCATCTCCAGATGAAATTCCACCGTTGTCGGAATGCCGGTCACGGCACATTCGTTCAGGGCGCGCTTCATCCGGGTCATGGCGTGGGCGCGGTCTTTGCCCCAGACGATCAGCTTGCCGATCAGGGAGTCGTAGAAGGGAGGGATGTCGTAGCCCGTGTAGACGTGGCTATCGACCCGCACGCCTGGTCCTCCGGGGGGCAGCCATCCAGTGATTCGTCCAGGGGCGGGCCGGAAGTTGTGGCGTGCATCCTCCGCGTTGATCCGGCATTCGATTGCATGGCCGGTGAGCTGGATCTCCTCTTGCTGCACGCTGATGGATTCGCCACCGGCGATGCGTAACTGCTCAGCGATCAGATCAACGCCTGTGACCATTTCGGTCACCGGATGTTCCACCTGGATGCGGGTGTTCATCTCCATGAAGTAGAAGCCCCCGCTGCGATCCAGCAGGAATTCCACCGTTCCGGCGCCCTCGTAATTGATGCTTCGGGCGGCGGCAACAGCTGCATCGCCCATGCGGCGACGCAATTCGGGATCCAGTGCTGGGCTGGGGGCCTCCTCCAGCAGTTTCTGGTGACGGCGCTGAATGGAGCAGTCCCGTTCCCCAAGGTGCACCACATTGCCGTGGCGATCGGCTAGCACCTGAACTTCCACGTGGCGGGGCCGGTCGATGAATTTCTCCATGTACAGGCCGGGGTTACCGAAGGCGGCTTCCGCTTCGCCCTGTGCCGCTTTGTACAGGCTCTCCAGCTGACTTGAATCTGGAACCAGCCGCATACCCCGTCCACCGCCGCCGGCGGTGGCCTTGATCATCACGGGGTAGCCCATCTCCTGGGCGAGGGCGGCCGCCTCGCTCGTGCTGCTGAGCAGGCCTTCGCTACCGGGCACCGTGGGAACGCCGACCGACTGCATGGTCGTTTTGGCGGTGGACTTGTCCCCCATCGAGCGAATCGCGTGGGGTGATGGTCCAACGAAGGTGAGGCCGTGATCACGGCACATCTCGGCGAACTTGTCGTTTTCGGCCAGGAAGCCGTAACCGGGATGGATGGCGTCAGCGCCCCGGGACGTGGCGGCCGCCAGGATGTTGGGAATGTTGAGGTAGCTCTTGCTGCTCAGCGCTTCCCCCACGCACACCGCCTCATCCGCGAGCTGGACGTGGAGCGCATCTTTGTCGACTGAGCTGTAGACCGCGATCGTTGCGATGCCGAGCTCTCTGCAGCTCCGAATGATCCGGAGGGCAATCTCGCCGCGGTTGGCGATCAGCACTTTGCCGATGGGCATCCCGCAGCATCTTCAGGCCTGACGCCGGATCGTATCAGCGCCGACCGATCAGGCCGAAAGCAAAGACCCCGCCCGGTATGATCTTTCCTCGACAACACCCGAGTGGTGAAGTCGACCACGCGGATGTGGTGGAATTGGTAGACACGCACGTTTGAGGGGCGTGTGGCTTCGGCCTTGCGAGTTCAAGTCTCGCCATCCGCATTTTTTTCTCTTGGCCCGCCCCCGCGCAGCAGAACCTGGACCGGCCGTTGTTCTTGTCTCGAATGGTCCTGGTGAGCTGACCACCTGGGTTCGCCCGCTGGCGGAACGGTTGCACGCCTGCCTCCGTTTGCGTCCCCGGTCCACGACCGCCCAGGCGGCCTTGCATCTGGTCCTCGTCCCCTGCCCCAATGCCACCGGGCAGGAGCGCGTGGCGGCGGAGCCCTGGGGCTTGTTTGAGCGCATCGTTCCGGCACGGCGATTTTGGTCCCTGCTGTTGCGCCCTCAGCGGTATGGGCCCTGGCCCCAGCGGGGTGTCGTGGTGTTCTTGGGGGGGGACCAGTTCTGGACCGTTCTGCTCTCGGCTCGTCTCGGGTATCGCCATATCACCTATGCCGAATGGGTGGCACGTTGGCCGGGCTGGAACGATCGGATCGCGGCCATGTCGGAGGCGGTTCAACGCCAGCTTCCTGCTCGTTATCAATCCCGATGCCGTGTGGTTGGGGATCTAATGGCGGATTTGTCGTCATTCGCTCGCCAGGAGGATCCCCTGCCTGAAGGTCAGTGGGTGGCCCTGCTGCCGGGTTCCAAGCAGGCCAAGCTGTGTGTGGGCATGCCTTTTCTGCTCGACACCGCAGACCGTTTGGCTCGATTGCAACCCGAATGCCGCTTTCTGCTGCCGTTGGCTCCCACCACAGACGTGGCGGAGCTGCTCAGGTTTGCCAGTGGGTCCAATCCCATTGCTGCCCGCTACAACGCCTCCGTCGCGTCGGTTGACCAGGATGAATTGGTGACGGAGTTGGTGACGGCGGCGGGGACGCGGATTCGTCTCTTACGGCAGCATCCGGCCCACGGGGCCCTGAGCCAGTGCTCCCTTGCCCTGACAACGGTCGGTGCCAACACGGCCGAGCTCGGAGCACTCGCTGTGCCGATGATCGTGATTGTTCCCACCCAGCACCTTGAGGTGATGCAGGCCTGGGATGGTGGGCTTGGACTGCTGGCGCGCTTACCGGGCTTGAGGCGTCTGATTGGGGTCCTCCTGACCCTCTGGCGTCTGCGCAACAACGGTCTGATGGCCTGGCCCAACATCAGTGCGGGCCGCCTCGTGGTTCCCGAGCGGGTGGGGGCGATCACGCCGGATGAGATCGCGCAGGAAGCATGCGACTGGCTCAACGCCCCCGAGCGGCTGGAGGGTCAGCGGAAGGACCTCCAGGCGTTGCGGGGGGATCCAGGGGCAGTGGCTGCCCTGGCTGCAGAGGTGAGGGCGTTGCTCCCCCGTGAACTCAGCTCTTCCTAGGCTGCATAACCCTGGTTCCGACGACCATGACCCCGTCCAATTCGGTCGAACGCAGCGCAGAGGAGTGGAAGCAATCCCTCACGCCGGAGCAGTTCCAGGTGGCCCGTTGCGGGGGCACCGAGCGTGCTTTTACCGGGGCTTATTGGAACAACAAGGCCACCGGGATGTACCACTGCATCTGCTGTGGATCGCCACTGTTCAGTTCTGATGCCAAGTTTGATTCGGGCACCGGCTGGCCCAGCTTCTGGGACGGTGTGAGTTCCGACGCGATCACCACCAAACGGGATCTGACCCATGGAATGGTGCGCACCGAAATCAATTGCGCCCGTTGCGATGCCCATCTCGGGCATGTGTTCTCCGATGGCCCCGCTCCCACAGGTCAGCGTTACTGCGTTAACAGCGCATCTCTGGATTTCAAGGCGTCCTGAACGCCTGGCCGCTCACCAGGGGTCGTCGAGATCTTGGCTCCGGCGCTGAGGAGCTGCGTCTTCCATCGGCTCCACATCTAGGGGTTCGCCGGACTGCTGAACCGCACGGCGTGAGGCGGGCATGGCCCGCCTTGGAGGCTGTTCTTCGTATGGCGCTGGTTCTTCGTATGGCGCTGGTTCTTCGTATGGCGCTGGTTCTTCGTATGGCGCTGGTTCTTCGTATGGCGCTGGCTCCTTGTAGGCGGGGGAGCGCTCCTCGTTGTAAGGCCGTGGTCGCTCATTTCTGGTGTTTTCTTGCTCTTCGAAGCGAGAACGCTCCTCGTAGCGCTGCTCGTCATACCGCTGGGGCTCATCGAGATAGCGACGTTGCTGCATCGCCTCCTGACGCCGATCCTCCAGTTCCACGTATTCCAGTTCCGCATCAGCCTCAAACCGTTCGGCCTCCGAGGCCTGGAGACGCCGTTGTTCCTGCTCCTGCGGTTGTCCGGAAGTGAGCTGGTTTTCCACGGGCACCAAGTTGACTCTGTAACGCTCCCGCTCTTGCTCTTCCCAGCTGGGACCTCCCACCCCCAGTTTTTCGAGTACACCGCTGTTCAGCTGTTTGAGCTTGTCTTCAGCTCCCTCGTAAACAATGATCCGATCCGGGCCACTGCTGACGATCTCCTCCACCGGCATTTCCCAGGTGCTCAGCACTCCCTCCCCAAGAAGGGGCACGCCGAGGGCTCCCATCACAAGGGTGGTTAGCTCTCCGGTTTCGATGTCAAAAGCGAAGCCGAGCACCCGACCCAGTTGTTCACCGGACTCGGTGATCACCTGGCAGTTGATCACCCGGCTGTAGCGCTCGGGATTGAAGTTCTCACTCAGGGAGTCGGCGGAATCCACCAGGATCACGTCTCCCACCTGACGGATTCGGTCCAGCGGCATCCAGCGCGGCAGACCGGGGAGGAAACGGGTCAGCGGGTTGTCCCGCAGACCGACGGCGACCACCTCACGCCTGTCGATATCCACAATCACTTCACCGACCACTCCAAGTCGGCGGCCGGTGTCGCGGGTGATCACCTGGGTGCCCATCAGTTCGGAGCGCAACCAGAGGCGATCGCTGGGTACGCCAGTGGTGATGGCGTCAGTCGGGGAAGGGGTCGGGGTCAAGCGCGGGCCCTCGGCCATGGACATTCAGGCCATTGTGGCGCAGGGGTTCCGCCTGTCACGTTCAGATTGCACAGCGAAAACCCCGATCGTTCAGGCGGCATCCGGCAAACCCACCACCTGGGTGTGCGCGCCGCGGGCCTGCGTCACGCCAATGGTGCGCTGGGCCGCACCGATCATTGGCCGGCGGTGGCTGACCACCATGAACTGTGCTGCCTCGGCCTGACGCGCGATTAGGGCCGCGAGGCGCTCCACATTGACGCCGTCAAGGAAGCTGTCCACCTCATCGAGGGCATAGAACGGCGAGGGTCGGAAGCGTTGCAGGGCGAACAGGAAGCTCAGTGCGGTGAGTGATTTCTCGCCCCCCGACATCGAGGCCAAACGCCGCACGGTTTTGCCCTTGGGATGCGCCACCAGGGTGAGGCCGCCTTCCAGGGGCTCGTCCGTGTTCTCCAGCTGCAGGTGGCCATCACCATCGGAGAGCGAGGCAAAAATCTCGCGGAAATGACCATCCACGGCGGTGAACGCTTCCATAAAAGCGTCCTGGCGCAGGGTGGCCACGGTTTCGATCCGCAACAGCAGCTCTTCCCGCTCGCTGTTGAGCACATCGAGTCGTTCGTTCAATTCGTTGAGGCGCTGTTCGAGGGCTTCCAGCTCCTCCAGCGCAAGCATGTTGACGGGTTCCAGCGCTTCCATCCGTTGCTGGATCGCCTGCAGATCGGCCTGTAGTGCCTCCAGACCCTCCAGTCGCAAGGCCTCAGGGATCTCCGGTCTGGGGTCGGGCAGGGTCTGTTCCATCTCCTGGAGACGCACACCACCGCTGCGCTGTTCTTCGATCAGGCCTTCGCGGTCTTCCTTGAGCCGTTCCAGATTCCACTCGGCTTGCTGCAGGGCTTGGCGCTGCCGGCCCACCTCGGCTTCCGCGGCATCCCGGGCCCGGCGCTGGCTGCCGAAGCGTTCCTGCAGGTCACTCTGCTGCTGTTCCAGCTGTTGCCGCTTTTCCTGGAGATCACTCTGCTGCTGACGCCAGGCGCCATGGGCGCTGGCCAGGGCCTTCACCGCCTCCTGCAGCCGGGTCTCCTCGGCGGCCAGGGCCTTCTCCTGATCCCCCATTCGTTCGATTGCCAGCTGCCGCTCGCGACGGGCGTTCAGCAGCTGGTCGCGCTCGCTGCGGGTCGTCTCCAGGCGTTGGTCTGCGGCTTCCTGTTCCTTCTGCAGTTGGGCCCATGCCGCGGCATCGTCGTTGTTGCCGCTGTTGCGCTCCGCCTCATCCAGGGTCTGAAGCTCTGCGGTTAGGGGGATGAGCGCAGTGCTGATCGCTTCGAGCCGCTGCTGTTGTTCGGTCTGGTCCTGCTGCAGTTTGCTGAGCCGTTCGGCCCTTTGGCGGCTGCGCTCGAGCAGGGGGCCGTGGTTGCGCCGGGCTGCATTCCGCTCGGCGATCAGGGCGGCCTGCTGCTGTTCCAGCTGCCGGAGCTGAGGTTTCTGCTGCTCCATCCGTTGCGCCAGCTTCGACTCCTCCCTTCGGCATGCCACCAGGGATTCCCCGAGTTCCAGCAGGCGACGCCGTAGAGGTTCAGCCTCGTCTTGATCGCTGCTGCGACCGAAGCTGAGGCTGGAGTTCCGCTGGGAGAAGCTGCCGCCGGTCATGGCGCCGCTTTTCTCCAGCAGCTCTCCATCGAGGGTGACTGCCCTGGAGCGGCCCAGCTGCTGGCGTGCGCTGGCCAGGTCGGCGAACACCAACGTGTCGCCGAAAACGTAAGCGAACACCTGGTCGTACACCGGCTCGTATCGCACCAGTTCCACGGCCCGGCCGATCAGTCCCGCGCCACTGTCCCCCCCAGGGCGTGCCCCTCGGGCGAAGGCGGCCGATCCACCCCCCCCTGGCGCGCGGATCTTGTTCAGGGGCAGGAAGGTGAGCCGGCCGGCACGACGGCTCTTGAGCAGTTCGATGGCGCGGGCAGCGATGCGGTCGTCGTCGACCACCACCTGGCCGAGACGGGCCCCAGCCGCCACTTCCAGGGCGAGACGATGGCGATCCTCCACTTCCCCCAGCTGGGCCACAGGGCCATGGATGCCATCGAGGCCGGCCTCCAGCAGCAGGCGAAGGGCACCGGTGCCGCGGCTTTCCTGAAGCGCATCACGACGGCTTTCCAGACGCGCGATTTCCCGTTCCAAACGGGTCTGTTCCTGCTCAAGCCGGCTGCGGGTGCGCTGTTGGATGGCCAGGGAGTCGGCCGTCTGTTGGAGCTCCTGTTTGCCATCGGCAATGGCTTGAAGAAGGGTTTGCCAGGTCTCCTCCAGGGTTTCGAGCTGCTGTTGCACAGCGGCACCGTCGGCGCCGTCTTGTTGCTGTTCTTGGGTGAGTTCCTCCAGCCGTTCCTGTTCCTGACGCAGCCGTTCCTGCAGCTGCTGCTGCTCCTCCAGCAGGGGAGCAACGCTGCTTTGTAACTCCTGGCGGCGTCCGCTGCGCCGCTTCTGTTCTTCCACCCAGGCGCCGGAGCGGCCGGCGACATCCGACAGCCGGCGGCGGGACATCTCAACAGCCGCTTCCGCTGCTTTGCAGTTGTCTTCAGCGGCGCTCAGGGCGTCCTGGTTGGGGTCGTGTTCCAGCTCCCGGGACTGCTGCTGCCACTGCTGGCGACGGGTGGCGAGGTCATGGCGCTGTCCCTGCAGTTTCTGGCCTTCGTCCTGGTGGAGGCTGGCCTGGCGTTCCAGCTCGCGGCTGCTGGTGTCCAGGCCAGCCAGTTCCGCCTGAACCGCCAACAGCTGGTCTTCTCCCAGGGCTTTGACCTGCTCCTGCAGCAGCTCCAGTTCGGCCACAGCCTTGCTCAGTTGCTCCCGCCCGCTGGCGATGGCTGCAGCGTCCCGCTGCTCCTGGGCTTCCAGAGCCTGTTGGCGGGTGGCCAGATCCTTCAGGGCCTGCTGGGCTGCCTCGAAGGCCAGCACCATTTCCTGGCGGCGTCCCAGCTGCAGCCGTTCCCTTAACTCCTGGTACTGGCGGGCCTTGGCGCAGTCCTTCTCCAGCCGTTGGCGGCTCGCCAGCAATTCCTGCTCAATGATCCGGCAGCGGTCCTGACGTTCCTGCACGTCATCGAGCTTGCGGCGGGTCTGTTCGATCCGGGTATCGAACAGGGCAACCCCAGCCAGCTCATCGATGAGGCCGCGGCGGTCGCGGTTGCTCATCGAGACGATGCGGGTGACATCCCCCTGCATCACTACATTGCTGCCCTCAGGATCGATCCGGAGTCGGCGCAGCTGGGTTTGCAGCTGCTGCAGATTGCAGGGCACCCCATCAGCGCTGTAGCTGGAGCTGTAGGAGCCCCCAGGCATCACCCGCAGCTTGCGGGTCACCGTCCATTCGGTTTGTCCCTGTTGAATCCAGGGGCCTTCTGCCGGGGCATCCAGGCCCTCCTCGGCGGCGTCGGGTGTCCAGTCGCTGAGATCGAAGCGAACACTGACTGTGGTTTCGGCGGCCTTGCCGGCCTTGAGCATGCCGCTGTTGACCAGATCTGGCAGACGGTCGGCCCGCATGCCGCGGCTGGTGGCCAGACCCAGGCAGAACAGAACGCCGTCGAGAATGTTGCTCTTGCCGGAGCCATTAGGGCCGGTCACAACGGTGAATCCCTCTTCAAGAGGGATGGTCATCGCTCCACCGAACGACTTGAAGTGCGTGAGCCCAACCTGATTGATATGAACCAACAGGATCTGGGGCTGTCAGCAGGTCGAAACTAGCGGAGCTCACGAAAAGCTCAAGGGTTCGATAGAAAGCAATATCCATTGGTGATGCGAAGAAAGCCGCACAGGTCGCCCTGGAGCTCCAGGGTCACGTCTGCATCCGTGGCGGTCGGGAGGTCGCCGCTGTAACTCCCGGCATGGATCCGTTCAGCCCAGCCCCGGTTGCCCGAAACGGCGGCACGGCGCGGTTCCAGCCAGACCCGCCGATGTGGTGGCAGGGGAACCGCCGGTTGGGCCTCTTCATTCAGCTGCGGCACGGTCGCGAGCCGCCAGGTGCGGCAGGTGTCTCCATCCTCAAGCAGCAGATCGATGTGGCATCCATTGGGGTCGTCCGGTGCTCCGGTGTGACGCAGGAGGGCGTATCGCGGCACAGCTAACTCATCGTGAGGGTGGTCTCCACCAGGGTGTAGTCCCGATCGCCAAGACTGTTGCTGCTCCTAGCGAGCACCAGTTGCCACTGATTGGGGCCAATGGCGACCCCCGTGGGATCGAGATAACTCATCGATTTGGGTGCCAGATTTTCGGGATTTACATCCCAGCCCAGCCCGTCCTTCGAGGTGCCAACGAACAGTCCCTGGGGTTGGCTCGGCAGGGTCTCCGGTGTGGACGACATCACGGCAATCCAGTCGCCTGCCTTGGCCTGGAGCACCTCAAAGTCGACATAACCGCCTGTGGTGCGTTGGCCTGGATCCTTTTTGAATGAGGTTCCACTGCTGTCGGTGGATGTTGCGCTCACAATCCATTCGCGGTGTTCCCGACCACCTGCCGGTGGATCTTCAACCCAGTACAACCTGACGTTTCCATTGGGAAGTAGGACGGCATCGGGAACGCCCCAAGCCATCGATCCACCATCCGTGAAGCCGGTGGAAACTGGGTTGCTGAGGGTTAACCAGTCGTCTGAAATCTCAGCGGTGAAAATTTCTTTTTCATTGGTTGATGGATTGAGTTCGACGTAATAACCACGTCGCACTCCGTCGCCAGATGTCACGACTGTTAGATCTGAAATTCGATCAAGTGTTCCTCGCCTGGTCAGCTGAAAGCCAGGGCTCAGATCGTCAATATTGGTGAAGCCGCCTGATGGGTAGGCGAGTTTGTAGCCGTTGTCTGATGCCTCAATATGTGGACTGACACCTGCCGTCTTGAGGCTACGGATGTCTCCCAGTTGCCAGGTTGCTTCTGGTTTCCCTGCTGGTTCTGTGTCGGGCTTCATCTTCAACTTGGCTTTCTTCTTGCTGAAATTGACGTTGAACGCGAAGGTTTGCTGGTCAGGGGATAAGTCGGCTGGTTTGCCCTTGCTCTTGAAGTTGGCTTCGTTTCCGTTTTTGTCGGAAATGACCACGTTGATGGTCCCGATTTTTTCCTCGTTTCTGTTTGGCGTCTTGATAGAGAAGTTGAATTTATTCTTTTTGGTTTTGTTTGTTTTCCCGATGATTTCGCCGTCAGTTGTTTGAAGCTGGATCGAAAGCCCTTTGGCGTTGGCTAGTTTCTTGAAAATCCCTTTGATTTTCATTATCCTCTGGATTTAATTTCTATTTCAGGATTATGGAGGCAGCGGTAAGAAATCTGATTACGATGAAAGGAATGATTTAACGGGCTTTTGATGGCCTCGACACCGTCGCAGTCCAACGGCAGATTCGAGCACCACTTCCGTGAGCGGTTCGACAGCCTGCTCCCCACGATTCAGGAGCGCTGGCCAGATCTTGCTGAGCACACGCTCGAGGCCACCAGGGGGAGTGTGGATGAGTTGGTGCGCTTGATCGAACGCAACACCGGTCTGACGCCTCAAGGGGTTCGTGAGCAACTGGAGGAGCTGCTGCATAGCGCTGGCGATCGCAGTCGTGACTGGGCCGACAGCCTTGACCCCCTAGAAGAGCAACTGGAGCAGCTGCTCGATGAATTGAACAGCACCCTGCGTCCGAAGATCGAGGCGCCTGTTCGTCAGCGACCGCTTCTGGCCGTTGGTGTTGCCCTTGGCGTTGGTTTGCTGCTGGGCAGCATGCTTCGCGGAGGGCGGCGCTCCTGATGGCTGACCAGAACTCTCCGCGTGGATTTGGAGCAGCGGCTCGGGTGACGGCTCTGGCGGCGTCGGTGATGGACCTGCATGTGCGGATTGCCCTGCAGGAGGTGGATCGGGAAAAACGCCGACTGATCAGCGGAGGTTTGTTCCTCGCCATCGGAGGAACAGCCATGTTCCTGGCGTTGCTCGCGGCTGAAGCGTCGTTGTTGCTCTGGATTCAGGCCCAGTGGGACCTGGATTTAACGCGGGCATTGCTGACGCTCTCCGTTGCCAATCTGTTGCTTGCCGGCATCAGTTTGCGCATCGGCGGGCAGGTTTTGAAGGGGCCGTTCCTGCCCCAGACGCTGGAGGGGTTGATGAAAACCGTGCGTGCGGTGATGGGGCGGGTCTGACCGACTCGAGCTTGTGGGCTGTCTGGACATCCAATCAAGAGCTAGAGAAGAGTTAATGATTGATTAACTCCCGTTTAACTTGGCTTGGGTTGTCGTTCCGTGATCGTTGCGTTTTCCGTTTGGGCCAAGCTTTCGGCAGGCTCTGCTTCCTGATCAGCAAAGTGCTTCAGGTGTTGATCTTGGCTCAAGACAGCCGACACTCTTCCTGGTGGCGGGCCCCTGTGGTTCTGGAAAGTCGTCCGTTATCAAGACAGCAGTTCAGGCTGATCTTGCTTTGTTCGGTGATGATCTGAGGGCTGAATTCAGAGGGTCGGTGTTGGATCGATCCGGCTGTGAAGTTGATGATTACAACCTTGCTTTGGAGCGGCAGTCCTGTTTTCAGTCCAGCCATGTGAAACGGTTGTCGCGGGAGTCGACCCTGCCATCGGCCCTTTTGCTTCATCTTGATCTTTATCAAATCCTGCGGGGAATTGATGCGTCCTACTGGCCCAAAGGGCTGAAACGAAAGGCCCAGCGCCTTGGGGATGCGTCTGATCCATTGCCGAAACGCTCCTTTGAGGATCTGCTCAAACCTCGTCAAAACGATCGGATGATGCAGGCTTTTTTTGCCAAAAAATTGTTCCAACGGTTCAATCGCATTGCTGTGGCGACGGTGCATTGCGGCTTCGAGCGCAATGCAGCTCAGTTGACGGCGCGCAAGGGTGGTTCCAGTGGTCAATGGTTGAAATACTTTTCTGCCCCCGATCCCGTCGCCCGGGCGATTCATGCCGAGATCTATCGCTGCTGGGCTAGCGCGTTGGTCCGCATGGCACCCGTCGTTGATGTCTCGATCAAGGTTGACTCCGATGCAGGCTTTTCCCTGAACGGCAGCTTCATTGCCTACGGCTGCTGAGACCGGTGCATTGGTGTTGACGCATCAGCGAATGTCGTAGTGCAGCCAGCGGCAATCGATGCCGCCATTGCTCACAGGAATCCGTCGCGATGCTTTGAGCCGAAGTGCACCCGTGAGCTTCGGATTGCCACTCAACAGCCAGAGCTGCCACCCGGAGGCTTCTCGGCGCACAAATTGTCCAAGCGCGCTGTAAAGCGCATCGAGTTCCTGTTCGGTTCCGATGCGCTGGCCGTAGGGCGGGTTGCAGACCAACACTCCAGGGCCGTCGGGCAGGGATTCGGCTTCGAACGGGCCGGTGCAGATGCGAATGATTCCACTGAGGCCTGCGGCTTCCACATTGGCGCGGGCCTGATCGGCAGTAGCGGGATCCGCTTCGATTCCCAACAGCAGGGGAAGCGTGAGATCTCCTCTGCGGCGTTGCCTGGCGCGATGGAGCTCCTGTGCCCAGAGTTCGGGCTGGAAATCAGCCCAACCCTCGAGGGCAAAGCGTCGCCCCAATCCAGGGGCTTGCTGCAACGCTGCCAGTGCTGCTTCGATCAGGAGAATTCCGGATCCACAGCAGGGGTCCACCAGGGGGCTGGTTCCATCCCAGCCCGTCAGGCGGATCAGCCCGGCAGCCAGATTTTCCTTCAAGGGTGCGACCCCCATGGCGGCTCTGTAGCCGCGGCGGTGCAGGCTGCCGCCACTGCCATCGAGGCTCAGTTGTGCGTCTCCGCGGCCAAGGTGGAGATGCAAGGAGAGGTCGGGGTCGTCGAGATCAATGGAGGAGCGTTCCCCCCAAAGATCCCGTTGCGCATCCACAAGGGCGTTTTTGACTTGCAAGGCCGTGAAATGGCTGTGGTTCAGCCCCGGCGCCGTTCCGGTCACATCCACTCGGAAGCTCATGGAGGGATGCAGCCAGCGTTCCCAGTCGAGGGCTTGGCGGATGCCGTCGTAAAGGTCGTCGCGGCCTTGGCAGGGGAAGCAGGCCACTTGACGCAACAGCCGGAAAGGTAGCCGTGCCTGCAAATGCATCCTGTAGAGGCAGGCCATGTCGGCGTCGAAGCTGACGGCACGCCTGCCGGGCTTCACGGAATGGGCCCCGAGGTCGGTCAGCTCTTCGCTGCCGGCCGCCTCCAGGCCCTGGGGAACAACTGCAACAGCAGATAGCCGGTTTGTTCGACCCAAGGGCGTTGTGCTCCAGGCCACCACTCCTGTCAGAATGACAGGGTCCGGCTTTGTCGGACTAGGTGATCCACACCAGTGTTTCGGACAGCGGTTCGATTCCGCTCAGCTCCATTTCCCCTTTTATGGGGCTGCAATGGTTTCGACGGGGCATGAGGAGGGTGACTGAAGCCTGCTCGGTGAGAGCAAACCCGTAACTGCGAACAACATCGTTCGTTTCTCCCGTCAAGCAGCCCCTGTTGCTGCCTGACCCTTAGGGGAGATGGGGTGAAGTCAGCCTTATCACCCAAATGACTCGCGGGGGCTGGAAGGCCCCCTCAAACACTCCCACCACTGGGATCTCCGAAATTAAGACGGAGGCTCCAGATGGTCTTGCACGCAAATCTGCACGCAAACCACTGCCGCCCGTCTTGGACGGCATGGACAAGGCAGAGGCGCTCGCATACGTCTCCCGACTATTTGATGCCGCAGAAGCAGGTGCCGTCCTTTGGGGCGACGCTCTGCTGATCAAGCGGTTCATCAGCCAGTGCAGCCGCACCGGCAGCAAGGCGACACAAGACGGCTACCGCTTCGAGATCCGCGAGTTCACTCGTTGGCGGGATCGCCACCATCCCCATCTGCATTTGCGGGAGATCAATCCCGCGTTCTGCCAGGACTGGGTGTCCCAACTGCGGGAACAAGTCGAGGCAGGACTCATGAAGCCTCGAACCTTCAACCGCAGGATTGCTGCCATCACTTCGCTCTACCGCTGGGCGTCTGAGCCCAGTCGGTCAGCAGTGACAGGCGTGCCTCGCAATCCGATGCCACCTCGATCGCTTCTCCACGCTGAGAAGAGCACAAGGCCGCTGACTCCTGAGCAGTTCGGGCTGTTGATGGCAGCCATAACCAGGGCAGCTCATCTCGACCCCAAAGCCCAACGCGACTACGTGCTCATCAAAGGTGCGTACTTGCTCGGATGCAGGGTCTCGGAGATCGCGGTTATCCGTTGGAAAGACATCGAGGCTCTCGATGACGGAGGCCAGATTCGCCTCTTTGGCAAAGGATCCAAGCGGCGCACTATTCGTATATTGAAAGCAACGCTTGGCCTCTTTCAAGGACTTGGCCGCGGCACTGATGAAGAGTTCGTCTTCCCTAGTCCCAGGCGGGATGGGCATCTCACACGCCAAGCAATTGGAGATGTTTGCCGGAAGTGGGGACGCGCCGCAGGGTTCCACGTTCACCCACACCAGCTGAGGCAAAGCAATGCCACACATGCTGTGCAGAGGGGCGTGGACGTATTCACGCTTCAAGCCACCCTTGGACATTCATCGAGCGCGACGACTGGTCATTACGTCGCTAGCAATCCTCGGGACAGTTCTTCTCTTCGGCTTGGCTAACCATGGCCCTGTCGTTATTGATGCTGTGGCGCCAGTAGGCTAATTTTCTATCTCTCTACGCGAAAGCCCACCATAAAAGAAATCTAGAGTTCGTATTTGATTCCTTGAGAGAGGGTGCTTCTTGCGGTTTTCAATGATATCTTAATGTGTATTCAATTAATATAGAGAATGCATTCAGAAAATATTCTCTCTGATTCGTTAGACATTGCAAGTCATCTATCTCATGATAGAAGTTGTGGCTGTGATTCTTGCAGGCTTAAATGTGCAAATGGCCAGCAAGTTAATGATTACCAAGAGCGAGGAGGTGATTTAACGATTGATGGTTTAATAAGCTCTACTTTTGGCGCTCATACTAAAAATGCTTTAAATGCAAGCGGAGGTGAAAGTCTTGAGTACTACATACATAATGAGACTGGCTATACTGTCTTTGACGACTATACATACGGAGACTCTCTGGGGCATTCTTCGGAAGAACGCGATTTCGTAAAAAGTATTTTTAATCGCGTAGATGAATATATTGATTTGGATTTTAATGAATCAAGTACTTGGAGTGGTTCGACGTTCGATATTTATTCTCTTGATTCTTACAGTGAGTGGGGCAGTAGCGATGTTGGTGAGGTCAATGATCACGGGTCAGGCTCTGAATCCTATTGGGATATCTATTGGAAAAATACAGGAAGCAGCTCTTTGAATAGCTTTAATGCCAATACAATTGTTCACCAGATTGGCCACGCATTGGGTCTATCTCACCCTTACGAGGATCCATGGAATAGCAATTGGAACACCGACGACACAATCATGTCGTACAACATTAGCCCCGATGGCTGGGATACCTGGTTCAGTGATCTAGACATCCAAGCACTTCAAAGCATTTGGGGTATTGAAAATGACTACGGCTCAGATGGTAATGATAATATGAGTGGGGAATCAAGCGGTGACACATTTTATGCACTTAGAGGCGATGACGTAATTAACGCCGGTGCTGGTGATGATCTGATTTATGGCAATCAAGGCTTAGACACCATTACAGGTGGTTTTGGAGAAGATATTTTGTATGGCGGCAAGGATGCTGATTACATTTATGGTAACCAAGACGAAGACCGTCTCTACGGAAATCTTGGAGATGACCTGATTTATGGCGGCAAATCAAATGACTGGCAGCACGGTGGCCAGGGAGATGATCAACTTTATGGAAATCTTGGTGATGATGTGATCTATGGAGGTAGATCCAACGACTGGCTTCATGGTGGTCAGGGGGATGATCGACTTTATGGAAATCTTGGTGATGATGTGATCTATGGAGGTAGATCCAACGACTGGCTTCATGGTGGTCAGGGGGATGACGTGCTCTACGGAAACCATGATGCTGATGTGTTCAACCTCTCAAGAGGCTCTGACCGTGTGATGGATTTTGAGGCCAATGAGGGCGATAGAATTGCGATTCGACCAGGTGTTAACTATGCGATCCAGGCTCAGGGTTCGGATCTATTGATCAATACCGATATTGGATCTTTACTTCTGGTCGGAACTGAGTTCAGTTCATTTAATTCGACACAATCGATTGTTCAGATGTAATGGCAAATATCCTCGACTACATCTGCTCTGAAGGGTTAATCCTTGAGGCCTCGTTGATTGGCCCCGGTCAGCAACGCGAAAAGAGTGGTTCCTGATCACTAGTGAACTGGTCGCCAGCACCATCGCCCCCAGCAGTCGCTTGCTGTTCCAGGTCATGTGGGCCAGCAGCAAGCGCACCGTGGTGGCCGCCACTTCGGGGTCACCGGTGGCCAGGCCATCAAGCCATGGCCCCTCCAGCCTTTCCAAATCCGCCAGACCCTGAAGACATGTCATCTCGACGTTGGTCGTGGCGGTTCCCGGCACGGGCATTCGATGGCAACGCTTCAGTTTGGCGACGGTGCTGGCCAGATTTCACCCCATGCCGAACAAGGACCGCGCCACCAATCCCCCGCCTCAGAACCAAGGCTGTCGCTGCCATGCGGATACTGCATACCAAGTGCAGACGCGTACTTTTGGGCTCAGGATTGGGTTGTCAGGTCTGCGAAACCCTGACGGTCGGAGAAGGCAACGCCCGACGAGAGGGGGGATGACCGTTCAGTTCTCTCACGTGGACTGGGTGGTCGCCCTTCTTTTCGCCAAGACAAACGGACCCAGCAGTTGCCGCTGACATGGGTCCGCGTCCCGAGCTTCTCAAAAGGACCGGAACACGACACAAATAAGTCAGTGACACCAGGCGATTCAGCGAAATTTGATACCAATTGAGCCCTTTGCCACCATTGCGGTGAGGCGATCTTGAGAGCTTTGAACGCTGATCTGACTCCCCGCATCGTCAGAAGGGAGTCAGTGGTGTTACCAGCGCCCAATGGCCCCTTCAGTGACCATTGGATGGAGGTTTCCTGCGATGGAACTTCCGAAAATAGAATCGGTTCAGGCCAGGGGATCGTGGGCTACAGATGACGCGGAGTCGCGTGTCAAATGAACCTGGGAGAGGTACGAGGTGAAATTTCGCTGATCTGGCTCATCCCCTGAAACAGAGGAGCCAGGTCGTTGCTTGGTGCATATCTGCGTGCGGCACAACGCCATTGAGGCGCAGAACAAGATGCTGAAAACAGGCTGGCGACGGTGCTCACTATCCGCCAGGTCACTTCGAACTGATCAGTAGAGCGAATTCCCTGGAAGGTGGCACTTGAACCTTCGTAAGTATTTATACTTAGTGACGGATTTGCACTAATTGAGAATGTTTATCACTATCAATAAGAGCCCTTTTGGTCCAAGATGGATTTGTCGTCCTTGGACGGGATCGACGGGCCGATGCACTCTTCTCTTTCGTTGACTTAGCGAGAGAGAGGATGGCCCCTGTATCACTGATTAAGTAACTTTTGTTTTTAGCCTCGCGTTACGCCTCGGTTGGTTCTATAAATAAATACCCGTCCAAGGTCAGTGAAAACCCCGGCTAAACCGGGGTTTTTGCTTGCTCGGACTGCGTCTAATTGCCCATGCGGACATGGACTGCAAACAGCACTCCAACGCAATCGGGGTTTTCGGACTTCAGGCTCGACTCCGTTGCATCGATGGCAATCTCAACTGACGGATGAAACGCTGGACTGACTCCCCGCATCGCCAGAAGGGAGTCAGGAACAGTCCCCAGCGCCCAATGGTCATGCAGGGGCCATCGGATGGAGGTGGGCCTCCATCAACACTCTCACCTCAGTCATGAGTTCATTGCCGTTCCGATGAGGCAACAGCAGTAACCAAATGAACTGCGGCAACGTTGTAGTTTTTCTTTCGACCGGTGCGATGAGGTTTAACTCACTCGGTTGAGGGATGCGCTGCTTGTTTTTTCGACCTAAAACGAGGGGAGTTGATCGACGACTCCATGCAAAATGCAAACCAGAAATGCGCTTGTGAGCCCTGTGGCTGCAGTGTTTCCCCTGAAAAAGCCTTCGAAAAAGAAGGAAAGATTTATTGCTCCCAGCCATGTGCGGATGGTCATGCCGGGGATGACCAATGTTGCTCTAGTTGTGATTGCTGCTGATTATTCGCAGCAGTCGCATTGTTGAGAGGTGGCCACTCTGCATTCTTTCAAGGGGACCACTGTTACACAGCTAACGACATTTGAATCCCTAAGTACCCGTACTTGAATACCTCCACTGGGGTCTTCAGCTAATTCCACAGCGAGCCCAACTAGCTCTTCACCATTGGCATTAGTGTAATTCAAGAGCTCAACATATTGAAGTTCGTTAGGTGTGGCCACAAGCAATAAGAAAATCTAGAGAGCTGATTAACGCTGAATGACTCACCAGAGATCTTAAACCCGTGGAGTCATTGGGATCACAGCGCCTAATGGCAAGGGTTAACCATTGGATGAAAGTCTGATTAAAGAATTTCGAAGACCACTATCACTCCGTCTATGGGTCCACTGCCGTTCCGATGAGTCGATGGCACTGACCAAAAGAGCTGTAGCAATGTTGCCGCTTTTCGCACTATCCCTATGGTCATCAAAGTTATGTACCATCATCCGCCCAGATGGGGAGAATGCGATGCTGCCATTGAACATTTGCTTTGACCTGAGCCAGCAGTATTTAAATAAGCCCCATGCCTGCGAAAAGACCTTTGCTCAGAAATATTAATAGCAGAATAGACGTTCCAGCTATCAGATTAAGATTGACCAACTGGAAAATGATTGGGCTCCTTAAATGGTCAGAATATTTTTCATTTTTTTGTTGCTGCAAGGGTGTATCCCAATAGGCGAAAACCAGCCCCTTCTTCGCTGCAAGCTTGTTGCGGGTGTTTAGCGAGCCATAGCCAAACTCACTAATCAATGCTGCTTGCTGCTTGATTTTTTTACTCTCATTGAGAAATACAGTTTGGATCCAGTTGCTGTGTATTCTGATGCCAATCGCAATCCAGAAGATTGCTGTGATGCAAGCAAGGATGTTCAGAAAGTCCATTGGCCTAAAATTACATCTTGCCTGTTGATTTCTTGAGTAGGCATTGTTTTGATTGTGGTCACGCTGATTTATTGAACTTTTCCATGATTGAAATTATTCAAGCCAGGCAAGAAAGGATACATTCGGATATACGCTCTTTTACTTTGAGGGCAGACTTGGTTTGATGTTATTTGGTGGATCGTTGCATTTCCCTGGTTGAAATACTGTAAGGGGGGGCTTTCTGTCCATAATTTGTGGATCATCCTTGCGGATGATGCCTCTAATTTGTTTGTTCTTAAAATTGTTTAATCGGTTGTTGGAGTTGTTGTTTCGTTTTTTGGCTGCTTTTTGCTTGATGTAGGTATCGCTTCGTTTTCTGGAGTTGATTGCTTGGTCGGAATCCTACGTTCCTTCATGATTACCTGGGGCTTCGTATTGGTTTTTAAGGTTTCACTCTTTGAAGCAGGGGATTTTTTCTCAGATATAGATGTTTCTTTTTTGGCTGCTGATTTCTTTTTGGATTTGAGCTTACTTGCATCCAAAGAGTTTTCGCCAAACGACTTGTAGCCTAGAAAGATCAGGCCGCTTATCACGGGGATCGAAGTAATCCCACCAATAGCAACTTCAAATCCGCTTAATGCCATCTTTCATTTTAATGATTTCTGATCGTATCACTGCGCTGCAATTGAATCAGATCTCAAAATTACCATTGGCAAGTAACAAATGGCCTAATTTTTGTCTCTTTTTGGCGTGGCCAGTGTTTTGATTTTTCGAGTGACTGTTGTTTATTGTTTTGATCCCTGTTTTCTCAATGATACATCTAGATTCTACAGCAATTCAAATTAATTGGCTTCCCTTTCTTCCAGGGCTCGCTTGCCATTCAATCCATCAAGTCAAAATTCCAGGGTTGACGGCATACCAGGCGATTTGCCTCGGCGCCGGTCAGATTTAACTGCAGAATTAGCATCTGAAATGATCGAAAAGTGCTATCGCCAGATTTTTTTTCATGCGATGTCTTCTGATCGTGATCTTTCGCTTGAGTCACAATTTAAGTCTGGAAGCATCACGGTGAGGGATTTTATAAGAGGTTTGCTCCTTTCAGAGCGTTTTTATAATGGCTATATTGCCTGCAACAGTAATGATCGGATTGTAGAGCAGGTTGTGGGGCGAGTTTTAGGTCGTCCTGTTTATGGCGCTGATGAAAAAAGATCTTGGTCGATTGTTATTGCTGAGCAAGGATTCCCGGCTTTTGCCGACTCCATACTTAACTCTCCTGAATACTATGAGAGGTTTGGTAATGATGAGATACCTGAACAAGTCAATCGAATCTTGCCAGGTCGTTCTCAGGGAGACTTGCCTATCTATCAGCGACTGCCTCGCTATGGGGAGAGTTGGCGCGAACGTTTGATTCGCGATGGATTGATGATGTCTATAGATGCCTTTAATAAAATTGGTCGTCCAATGACTGTAGCCCGTCTTATCTACGAGAAGCCTGAGGGGCGTCTTCTCAAGTTTTGGATCCTCTTGTTGATTGTTGGTGGTGCTGGAAGTGTTTCTTTGGTTCTTTTGATCTTCCGTCAAATGTTCACTATTTGATGTAGTTTTTGCGTCGGTTTGATGCTTATGTATGTGCCAGAAAAACCAGTTGATGCAGCTTTCTTGGCTCGTCCTAGACAGTCTATTGACTCTCGTACGGGATCCGAACCGTCTTTAGGTGGTTCTCTGCGCGAAAAGGCAGTTTGGGTTGAGGAAGTTGACTGTATTGGCTGTCGTTATTGTGCACATGTGGCTTCGAATACTTTTGTGATGGTTCCAGAAACCGGTCGTTGTCGCGCTATTCGCCAGGACGGCGATTCAATGGATCGAATACAGGAAGCGATTGATACCTGCCCTGTCGATTGCATTCATTGGGTCGATTTTGATGATTTGGACTAGGGCATTCCTGTTTGCTTCGCTAGTCAGTCTTGCCACCTGCTTCGATTAAAATAGACTACGGTTGGTGAATCAGAAGCTCAAATGTTGTTGGAGCTCTGGCTTCTGTTAATTTTGTGGCGATGGACTGGGAAAAGTGCAACTTCGGAAGGTGTGTAATTGAAGATGTGTTGTTGATCAACAAACTCGCCTGACGATATTTAGAAAAGCGTGATATGGATTGCTATCCATCCGCAGCCTCTCTGCTCAAGCCCAATTCAGCCATGGCCCATTGGCGAGCGGCTCGCCACGACGCCATTTTGGCTGACGACGAGATAATGAAAATGGGGTGGCGTTGATGTTTGTCTCCAGCCAGATAACGCTGATCTGACTCCTCCCCTGAAACAGAGGAGTCAGGCCGTTGCGTGCGTCACGCTGTTCTGACTCCTCCGGTTGAGAAAGAAGTCAGACGGCATTCAGCGCCCAATGGTCATGCAGGGACCATTGGATGGAGGTGTGGAAACTCCACTAATACCATCACATCGACCATGGGTTCAGGTCGGTTCAGATGAGTTAAAGGCAGTGATCAAATGTGCCGCAGCAATGTTGTGCCGCAGGAGTTTGCGCACGTCCTGCACCAATGACCGAGAACCCACGTCGTACAGCTATCGCGGTTGTTGTGGTTTTGATCTTGCCCCAGACCGATGGCTCGTTCATCACCTCGTGGATTCCCCCCTGGTCTTGGCTTGGGAGCTGGTCACAACAGAGCTAGGTGATGCTGAAGCAGGCTGGCGGCGTTGTTCATTATCTGTGCGGTGATGTGATCGGAGCTGCAGACCAGATTTCAGATGTGTGGGAGTCTTTGGTGGTTACAACAGCTCTAATGACCTTTTTGATGCATTGGTCTTTCAAGACCGGCTATCACGAAATTGCTGCCAAGAAGTTCCTGGCGACCGGTGCGCCCTTTCCCGAGTGCAAGTCCTGGAAGCGTTTCCATGGCCCCGGCTCTGTAGAAGGTTGGATTCTCGTGGAGGCTGAGAACGCTGACGCTTGCTATGAACACGCTGCGGAATGGGCCGAATGCCTCGATTGGGAGGTCACCCCAGTGCTGACAGACGATCAGGCTGGCCCTCTGATCGCCAAGGCCTACAGCTGATTATTGCCTTGGATGAGGTGTGAGAGAGGCAGTAGGTCGTGACACCACCCACCAAATCAAGCAACCACGCCTGAAGAGGTCTCCCTCTCACACCTCAACGATAGGTCTTAGGGCTGAGATGCACCACGACTGGTTCGTGGCAATAGAGGCGTTGTGCATTGAGCTTCGGCCAATCACATCTCTTTCGATACGTATGTTCCCTTGAGGATGCTCGGAGAGTTCAGATGAGAGGCTCCTCAAAATCGGCAGTTAAAAACTTATTGTCCTGAAATTGTTCTTTTTGGCCTGTCGACATGGCAATAAAGTTATCTTCGAGGCTTGCGCGGAAGAAGCCTTTGAGCTTTTTGCCGTTTTCAAACTCATTAATGAATTCTGGTTCTATTGAGAGCTCTACTATTTTTTTGCCTTTATCAAGGTAATCAAATTTTTTGTTTCCAGATTTCACTGTTCTAGCGTTTTCTGCGTCGCCGAAAAAGCTATTTGTTATCTTGTCTTTGAATATCACTTTCTTAAAGCCGAGTCCGCTGACGGCATCATCTTTGAAGGTGAAAACCGCTTTGACATTGCTAATCCCTTTTTTATTTGTTCTGCTTCTGGCCCTGAAATTGCCTATTAATGTATCTGAATTGTCTACTAGATTGAGGTCGTCAAAGGCCCCGATGACGTTGATGATTTTTGAGAAGACGTTAGAGGCTTTCCTGGGCATAGTTGGCCGGATTTTTTCTTTATCTAGCTGTGGTTTGCCTGTGTGGCAAGTGTTCTTGGTGAATTCTCAGGTTGCTGTCGCGCTGCCTTGTTGGCTTGTGTGGCGGCCCGCTCCTCTTCTGCCTGTCATGGCCTGTTGATTGAGGTTTTGCCGTGCAAGTGTGTCCTGGCTCGGTTGGGAGTGGGCGCAGCTAGCGGCCTAGGCTTGCCCTGGGTCTTGTGCGTCGCAGTTTTTGGTCTGCCCTGTTTTCTTTCCCATTGCGCTGCTGATGCTCATTTGGGTGGCTCCGGCCTCATTGGCGTCCCTGTCAGTTCGGACCGACCGTCTGATCAACCGTTTACAGAGCCTTGGTGTTGTTATTGACCGGCTTGAGCGTTGTGGGCCCGGGGCCGAACGAGCTGCATACAACATGGGTGTGAATCGATTGTGTATGTCCCAGGGGCTGCGCGATGAGCCAGGGTTTCAGTTGGATTTGTTGACCCATGAGGCCATCCATGTGGTTCAGGACTGTCTGGATGGTTTGGACACGCCGACCTCGTCCACCATCAGTTTGATGTTGCAGGCGCAGGGTGGCTTCAGCCCTGCTTAGGTCGACAAGTTTTTTGCTCATCACCTCAACCCGTCAACGGCGGATCATGTCCTGCATGTCACCCGGTCTCTGGGGCCGCTGCAGCGCCGTCGCGAAGTTGAGGCCTATGCCCTTCAGGGCCAAGCCGGCATGGTCGAATCCTTGTCGGCAAGGCATTGCTGACGCCGGTTCAGTGATGAGCCTGTGGCCTCATGTTGTTCCGAAGGCCATGGCTATTGTTTTCTTATCCGTCGGAACAATCGGGTGAAGCGACAGTGGCTTTCGATGCTTTTACTGGCTCCGATGCTGTTGTTGGAGGCGCCTTCGTTGGCGCGATCGTTGTTTGATCGTCCCCCGACGCGGGTGGTGATTCATAACCCCGAAGCAACAGAAGGGCTGCGCAATCGCACCACAATTACTGTTGTTGTTCCTGAGGATGCAGGCAATGCCCTGGGATCAATTGTCTTGCGACAGCTGCCCAACATTGATCAGTGGGACTGGGGACGCTCCCAACCTCAGGTTTATTTCGGCGACTATTCACTGCGCAGGAAAGGAGCAAGCGGATTGGCTTCCGCTGTTGTCTCCGATTCCGACGGGCTGGTGAGCATCAAGCTCACTCCAGCGGTTCAGCCGGGGCAAACCGTAAATGTTGTGTTCCGGGGCTTTAATCCCGAGTCCAGCATTTATCAATGGTCCACAGAACTGCTGGCGGAAGGTGAAGAGCCCGTGCGTTATGTGGGCCCCACCCTGCGATTGACCGTTTACGAGCAGGATCCTTTTCGCTAGGTGTGAGCCCCTAGAGCATGTTGGGGTAGGCGTTGAACACACCCCAGACCACCAGGGCTGTGATTGAGGCAAAGACCACGGCCGTCCATGCCGCGAGATCGGCATTGGTGCTGGACCCCTGCAGAAGCTGAAGAAGGCGTGCCATCAGAAGGAATGCAAGCCCTTCGGTTCTGGCTCAGGTGCTTGGCAAATTCCAGCCTTGTTTGCGACTCCTCATACGCCCAAGAGATCGTTCAAGTTGAGGTCGTTGCGCCTCAGCAGCGCGAAGGTTGTGCCGGCGTTGCCCCGGCAGACCCGCAGCTGCTCGTCCAGCACGGTGATGTCGAGCCAGGCCGGGGTGCTCTGCTGAACCTGACGCATCCAGCTCAACTGCTGATGCTCCGCTCGGGAGGGTCCTATCCAGCCTCCTCGTCGAAAGCGCACCTCCACGCGCTGGCGTCCTGCGATCTGCAGCTCGGCCTGCACGCTGATGCCCCCAAGGGCAGCGAAGGGGGCGCGCAACCGCAGCAGATTGCAGCCGCACCCTTGTTCTGGATCAAGGGCCTGCAGGTTCTCCAGCCCGGCGGTGTGTCTCAGCCAGGGTTGCTGGGAGCTGCTCCAGCGCAATTCCCACACTCCACGCAACAAGCCTGCTGAACAGTTGAGGTCGGCGGGCTGCTCCTCTTCCACCCGGTTGATCAGCTCCTGCAGGCTGGGATCGCTCGGCTTCTCCCGAAGCAGTTGCATCAGTTGGTCGCGGTGATGCCCCACGGGATGGTCTGGGTTGCTCCAGCCGTTCTAGTGGTATTCGCCAGGGTGCTGAATCTTGGTGACGCTGACGCCCGATGCGCTTTTGCCGGAGAACCGCAGCAGTTCATCGCCAGAGACTTCGTAGCCCAGCTGTTGGGCGATCAGGGCCGCAGCATCGGCACTGACAGCCTGCAACACCTGCTGCTTCAACGCGGGATCTCGGGCGATGTGAGCAAAAAATTGCCGGAGTTGGTCCGTACTCATGCTGCTGGAACTGTCCTGCTGATTCTGAACGGTCTGGCCTTGCCCCTGGCCTGTTGACTGGTGCGGAGATGAGGCTTGATGGGATGACGCAACTGGCGGTGTCAGGTGCTTCCGGCAAAACCGGATGGCGGGTCGCGGAGGAGGCTCTCCAGCGTGGTCGATCGGTTCGAGCGATTGTTCGCCCCGCTTCCGTTCTGCCGCCTGCCCTGGCCCAGGCCGAGCAAGAGGGGCGCCTCGAGGTGCATCGGTTGGAGCTGGACACGGCCGAAGCGTTGCTCCATGCGCTGCAAGGTTGCACAGCGTTGGTGATCGCCACCGGGGCTCGACCCTCGATCAACCTGGCGGGGCCGTTGCAGGTGGATGCCTGGGGGGTGCAGGCCCAGGTTCAGGCTTGCCGCTCCATGGGGGTGCAGCGTGTGGTGCTGGTGAGCTCCCTTTGTGCCGGTCGGTGGCTGCATCCCCTCAACCTGTTTGGCTTGATCTTGATCTGGAAGCGGGTGGGTGAGCGCTGCCTGGAGCGGAGCGGTCTGGATTGGACCGTGGTCCGGCCGGGAGGTCTCAGTGAAGACGACAGCCGCTGCACCACGGAGGGCGTGCTGGTGACGGCGGCGGATCAACAACAGAGCAACAGCATTCCACGGCGTCTCGTGGCGCAGGTTTGTCTGGATGCTTTGGAGCAGCCGCGTGCCTGTGGTCGCATCCTGGAAATCACCAGCTCCCCGGCGCAGCCCCAGCAGCCGTTGGACCAGTTGCTGGATCAGCTCGGTTGATTCCAGGGCGATTCAGTCCCAGGCCCATGTGGTGCTGGGGCGGCCTGTGCTCGCCAGAAACCGTTCGCTGTCGGGGCGAATCAATTCAATCGTTTCTTGTTTGAGGTCGTCACTCCAGCTCGGCGCTGCCACGTCCTGCCGCCCTTTCGATCCTGCCGGATTCATCCGCGGTAATTCGCCCTTCTCCAGCAGCCCAGAGCAATCCGGTGCTGCGCCGATGAAGCTCAGGATGCGTCGCAGGCTGGTTTGGGGGTGCGTGCTGAGTTCCTCGGTGGTGATGCTCAGCATCGACTGCTGCGGAAACCAGCGCCCGTAGCGCTGCCATTGCTGGTGATACAGCGAGGCCTCCACAACGCGTTGTCTCAGGCGGGGCGAGCTGAGGAGGCGATCAAATGACGGGCAGTCCTTGATGCGTCCGCGCCAGTGCCGCCAGTGGGATTCAATCCGTCGCAGGGGATGGCGCACCAGGTAGATCAGAGGAATGGGGCCGAGGTGATGGTGGATCAGCTCCGGCGTTCTGACGTAGGAGCCATAGGACGAGGTGTACATCGTGCTGGCTTCGCCCCGCAGGGGCCGCCGCGGATCCGCTTCAAATTGATTGGCGTACCACTCCCAGCCGCGTGGATAGTGCCGGCCGAAGAATTTCGGCTCCATCGACCTGCTGATCTGGATCTGGGGATGGCGTCTCAGTGCCGTGGCAAGGCTTGTTGTGGCCGACTTGGCCGCCCCAATGATGATGAAGGTGGGCAACTGAGAGCGGAAGACCGCCGCGATCCGGTCGTGCCGTCCCTGCAGGCTGCGGTTGATCTGAGAACGGCAACGCCAGGCCTCCAGCCAGCTTGAGTGATCAGCGTCCGAAGCCATGGGACCGGAGCCAGTTCGACAGCTTCAATCCCGTGCTGTGCAGGGGGTTGATCCCCGGCAGGGGGGCGTTCTGGATCAAGTGATCCACAGACACATCGTTGTAAAAAAGGCGTACATCGTCGCCGTAGATCTGCATTGTTTTCTCGATCAGAGCATCGCTTGTGAAGTGACTCTGCAGCCCGCCGCGATCACTGCGCCGTACATTTTTCTGCGGCAACGACGCCATCACATCGATGCCGCGGCGGGCCAGGATGTCGCGTAGTTCCGCCCAGTGGTCGTCGATCTGTTCAACGCGTCCCACAAACTTCGGCACGATCTGATTGCCGATGCAAAGCAATTGGTTCTGGGGCAGAACGTGAACGTCGTAGTGCTTGAACGGTGTCTCGATGAGGACATCGAGGAAGGCGTCAAACGACATGCCATGGGTGATTCCCATGTTCTGCATCGGTAGAGGTGGCGCCTCGATCTCGATCACTTTGTTGTTGTACGCCGCGATCAGGCGGTCGAACGGGTTTCGAACGAAGCTGAAGCTGAAATGGCTGCGCCGGTACTTGCGGGCACGGCGCAGGGTGATCAGTTCCGTTTCCTGATTGGTTTCGTGCTGCCAGAACTTGTCAGATGTCGTTTTGGTCCCTTTGGGAGGTCTTTCGCTGAGCAGGCGACATAGGGCCGCTTTGATCGACGAATTCGCCGCCTTGGGAACCCGCCCATAGAGCAGGTTGTGGCGCTTCATCCGGATGAAGTGATGCGGTTGGGCCATGGATTAGCGGCTTTTGGCGAAATTTTTTTCGAGGAATTTGCGAAATAGCTTCCATTCGCTGCGGCTGAACAGCGGTCGCGCCTGGATCGCCAGTTCAAGCCCCCGTTCGTTCAGGCCCGGATTGGTGGTTTTGTTCAGGTTGTCGTTGTCAGTGTTCGCTTCCAGCTGCTGCCTGAGCAGGTCGTCTTGCTGGGGCAGCGCCTGCTTCAGCACATTCCATAAAAAGGTGCTGGGCTCCTGGGGATCGCTGGCTTGGTCATAGTTGATGCTCACGACTTTCAGGTCGCGTTTGCCCCCCAGTTTCCTGAGGGTCTGCTCAAGCTGTTGGGGATCGGTGTGGGAGAAATCGGCCGTTTGTCGGAACGTGCCGAAGTTGCTGGTTTCGGGTGTGTGCCGCCCTTCCTTGAGCAGTTGGGTGTGGCAGGAGCGAACAAACGCCTCTGGATCTCTGCTGGCAAACAGGACGGTCCAGGCAATCGATTGATGTTGAAGGCTGTCTTCCAGCCCGATCATCAGCCGTTTGGTGCGGGACTTGGCATACCGATACAAGCCCGTCTTGCGTTCCTTGTTGGGAGTTGTTCTGCGGGGTGGCTCCGCCAGGCCGTTGCGCAGTGTGCCGAAAATGGCTTCGAACGACAGAACGATGGTGTGAATGCTTTGCGGATGCTCCCCCGCCAACTCCATCAGAGTTGTTCTGGTTTGTGATTTCAGGCGTTTGGACGTTTTGCGGTCCCAGCGGCCCCATTGCAGGTGACGCCACAACTCGGAGCAACGCTTTTTGAACGTGTTGGGTCCGAGGTAGAGCACCCCCTGCTTCAGCAGCTGCTCACGGTTGGTCTGCAGGTTCCGCTGGATGTAGGTGCTGCCGGTTTTGTGCAGCCCGCAATGCAGCACAATCCGTTCCGGTTTGAGCTGACTCACGCGACCTGCCGTTGCGGGCTGGATTCGATACAGCTTTCCAGGCGTTCGAGGGCAAGCCAGGCGCCTTCGCCGTTGTTTTTGTGGCCCTGCCAGATCTCTGGAATGAAGGTCGCCTGCGGGGCGAGTTGGTCCATTAGGGCAAACAGCTGAACCCAATCGATGTCGCCGTCGTGGATCTGCAGGCCTTCACCATCCACACCTGAGGCATCGGCGAGATGCAGGTGCGCTGTGAAGGGAAGGATCGCCTTGAGGAAGGCACTGAAGGAGGCCTTGAGGTGGGTGCAGGCGAGCTTCGAGTGGGATACATCCAGGCAGACGCGCATGCCGGTGTCGTTGCAGAACTCCTGGATGAAGGCGGTATCGACAAACAGGTTGTGATAACGCTGCCCGCCGAAGTGCCAGGGGAAGGGGGGCATGGTCTGGGGAATGATCTCCACTTCGCCGGCGGTGTTGATCTGCTCAAGGCTCTCGATCAGGCGCTGGCGCAGCGGTTGCAACTCCGTGCGCTCGAGATGGTGGTGCTCGGAGAAGCCGCCGACGTTCGTCACCAGAAGGACGGGCTCGGGGCAGCGGAAGCGACGGCGCAGGTCACGGGAAATGTCGACCACGCGCTGCAGTTCCTGCACCGAGTGGCGCTGATAATCGTGATCCGCGCTGCAGAGATCGAGGGTGTGATCGCCGGCAAAGAGTTCGGGGGCGTGGACCACCAGACCCATCTCTTGCTGCGTCGGCAGCACCTGATCGAGATTGACCTCGAGATCTTTGTAGCTGAGGTGGATTTCCACCAGGTCGAGATTGCTGGTGGCGGCAAAGCTCTCGATGTCGTGATACCGAACCGGAACGCCAAAGCGATGTTGGAAGCGGTAGGCGCGCGGGCTGGCGGCCGGGGTCTCGAGGTCGGAGGGGAAGAAGAAGTCGCCGGCGGTTTTGCTCACCGGCAATGTCTTGCCGAGCAGGTCGGCCAGGCGGTTGGGCTGCAGCCCTTGCCCCGGGCTCTGGATGCCCACCATCGCCTCGGTGATCTCCGTGCCGGCGGGGACATCGCAAGTGGCAACGAGGCTCTTGGCCAGCACTTCGCGGTTCATCATTTCGCCTTGGCTGATGCTGCGTTCGCCGCTGCTGCCCATCGATTCCTCCACCCGGCGAATGCCGTGGATCATCTGGGCGAATTCATCGGGCAACAGGCTCACCTTGTGGTCGTTGCCCTCCATGGAGCGATCAAGGGTGATGTGTTTCTCGATCACCACAGCACCGAGGGCGGCGGCGGCAATCGGCACCTCGATGCCCCGCTCATGGCCGGAGTAGCCCACGGGAGCCTCGGCCAGGTCGCGCAGCCGCTCGAGGTAGCGCAGGTTGACGTCCTTGAACGGAGTGGGATAGGTGGAATTGCAGTGGAGCAGCACGTAGCCCGCACCCTCGTTCTGGAGATGACGGATGCCCGAGCGGATCTCCACCTCAGATGCCATGCCGGTCGAGCAGATCAGGGGCTTGCCGGTGGCAGCCAGGCTCGAGAGCAGAGCATGGTTGGTGAAATCCGCTGACGCCACCTTGAAGCCTTCCATCCCCCAGCGGTTGAGCTTGTCGAGGCTGGCTTCATCCCAAGGGGTGCAGAGGGGCACCAGACCTTTGCCGGCAGCGTGGTCGAAGCAGCGGAACAGCTCATCGTCGCTGAGCTGGAAGCGCTCGAGCAGATCCAGGGTGTACTGAGTTCCCAGATCGGAAGCCATGTCATTGCTGTCGCCGGCATTGCGATACAGCCGGCTCATGTCCCGCATCTGGAACTTGGCGCAGTCCGCTCCTGCGGCGTGGGCGGCATCGATGAGCTGGAGAGCGGTGTCGAGATCGCCGTTGTGGTTGTTGCCGATCTCGGCGATCAGGAAACAGGGGGCGTCATCGCCGATGCGGTGGGAGCCGATCTGGAGCCCATCGGTGGCCCGTCGTGCCACCGCGACGATGCGGCCATGGCTGTCGAGCAGCGGCAGGGCAATGATGCGCGAATTGAGCAGGGCGCTGAGATCACTGGCGCTGGTGCCCTCGGCGGCCGAGCGGCAAGTGGCGTTCATGGCGGCGGTGACCGGCCGGTTGAGGTCGATCTCGCCGCAACTGGCAATCCAGCGGCGGAAGTCGCCGTCGGTGAGAACGCCCTGGAGGATGCCGCTTTCCGAGACAACGAAGATCAGGCGGGATTGGTTGGCCGTGATCTTGCTGAGCGCCGAGAGGATGCTGTCTTCCGCGAAGACAACGAACTGGGTGAAATTCCGCTCAATCAGGATGCCTCTCACCGTTCTGTTCGGCCGCCCGGGTTGAGTCAGAGAATGAACTTACTTCAGATCTCTGTAGGAGATCAGCAGGGCGAGCTGCCGCAGCAGTGGGTTGGTCTGGCGGACAGCCCAATATCGCCGGGCGACGCCGCGGTGCTGGGGGCGCATCAGGGCCGCCTGGCAGAGCAGCTCCCGGGCATTGCTCCAGTCGCCACTGGCCATGGCGGCTTCCGCTCCCAAGCGGAGTTGGTTGAAGCTGGATTGGGCATTGCCCGGATAGCCGATGGTGCTCGGGAGACCCGATGGTGGCTGTCGTTTTTGTTCGTGCAGGGCGTCCAGCAGGGTTGAGGGGCTGAACCGTTGCGCGTAGCCCATCCACTCCAGCCAATGGGGATCCGGTGACGGTCCTTCAGCATCAAGAGCATCCAGGTTGGGGATGGACTCCAGGGAGCGCCAGACGCCGCTGCCGGCATAAACGTGGCCTCCGTAGTCCGGCTGCAGGCCCAGATCACTGATGGCAATGGCCCGGCAGCCGAAGTCGAGGGCGTCGAAGAAGGCTGTCGATGAGAGGGTGGCTAGCAGCCTGGCCTGCGATAACAGGACTGGCAGGGGGCGATAGTCCAGCCGCAGATTGGCGGGCGGTATGCCCAGGGTTTGCTTCAGGGTTGTGCTGATGTGGGTGTCGACGTCATGGAAGGTGGCGTCTCCGGGTGCGATTCGGGGTTTGATCAGCACTTCCCAGTTGGGAGAGCGGCTGGCCAGATCGCTGAGGAGGCGAACCAGCCGGGCCCGTTCGGTGCTCGATGCAGGCATGATCACCTGCTCGGCAAAGACAAGGCGTCGTGGACGCTGGGCGACGGGAACCAGGCCTGGACAGGGGGCGTTGCGCCGCAGACCGGTCAGCACAGTGCGCTGCTGGTCAAACGGGGTTCCCGCCACGAGCTGGCTCAGGGCCTCTTGGTCCCGGGGACCGCTGAGGCAGATCAGGTCGTAGCCCAGCCGCCAGCTCACCCCTTCGATGAAGTGCTCCAGCACCACGCCGTTGAAACCACAGAAGAGCAATGGTCGTGGGCCCTCACGTTGCAGAGCGAGACGGATGTCATTGAGCTTGCTGCCCGTTAGAAACACCCCGATGGCATCAAAGCTCTGCAAACGCCTGTCGCGCAGCAGCTGAGCCAGGCTTTGATGGCGCAGGGTTGCTTTCTGGCTCAGACGTTGCAGCAGCGCCTGGGGTGTTCCATCCCGTGGAATCACGTTGATGCTCCAGTGCACGCTCAGTTCGCTCGGAGCGCTGCAAAGGGCCTCGCAGGCCAGCAGTTGGCTGTCGCTGTCAGCGATGAACAGGATGTTGAGCGTGGGCCTGGTCGGTGTCGCTGTCATCGCTCGTTTCGACGGGCAATTTGTTTCAGTGCGCGGAGCAGGCGATCAGGTCCGTCAGTGATTTCAGCGCCCATGCCGTCCAGCCAGGCTCGGTTGCTCATCGGCAGCTCTGACACCGCATCGAGGTTGGGGATGCTGCGCAGGCGATGCATCGCGCCGCACCCGAAGAACCCTGTCGTGTTCTGTTCATCGTGGATGCCGTAGTCGCCCACCATGATCGGGATGCGGCCCCAGGCCATGGCCGCCAGGCTCCAGGGCGAACTCACCGAGAGGCAGGCGGTGCAGGATCCCAGCAGCGGCAGCAGTTGCTCGGGGGGAGCCTCGACCAAATTGTTGGCCCGGGGCGCGTCGCTGGGCAGCAGTGCCCTGGGCGAACTCCAGCTGTGGTCACGTTGCAGCATCACGGTCCAGGTCGGCCGTTGCTGTGCCCAGGAGTTGAGTTGGCGCAGCAGTTGATCCCGGGCTCCGATGTGGGTGGGGATCCGCTCCTGGATCAACGCGAGCAGGAGTGGCTGCTGGGCGGGTGCGCAGGGTGCTGTCTTCGCAAACCAGAAGCCTGTGCTGATCACAGGTGGCACCGGCAGGCTTGCGGGCCAGTTGAAGGTGAGTGATTGCAGCTGTCGGCGCTGATGTTCGCCGCTCACAAGCAGCAGATCACAGCCCATGCGCAGGGTGAGATCGCGGATCAGTGCATCGCCCACCAAGGGCACGAGGGGGCCGCTGAACACCGTTGCTGCGGGCCGTCCGCGCGCGCTGCAGAGGCTTTGATGGGCCTGGATGAAGGGCTGGATCTGATCCGGGTTCTGCAGGAAGAGGCCAATGGCTGAGACCTGATCCACCAAGGGATGTGCGGCCAGATGCTGTAGCTCGATGTTCAGCTGCTGTGGAGGTATGGCCAGGGGCTGGTGTCCCTGAAGCTTTGGCCCAGCTGTGATGCAGCGCTGACCCTGCTGTTCCAGCGCCTCTGCCATCAGCAAGCAGGCGGAACGCTCCAGCCCTCCGTCGCTGACCAGCAGGAGGGTCATCGTTCCCGCAGCAGTTTCGAGAGCCAGCCGAATCCCACCACGCTGTCTCGCAGGCTGCGCAGCATGCGACGGGTGCGGTGGCGTTTGCGCTGGCTGGAGCGGGCGCCACCACTGCTCAGCATCCGCCGGCCCCCGTTGCGCAAGGCGGCCTTCTGCCAGGCACTGCTACCCCAGCTCAGGGGACCATGGTTTGATTCCCCGAGCGGAGTGGCGGGGCTGTTGAGCCGCTCCATGAGTGCCGTGATGAAGCGGTCTTCACCGTCCCGGTGTAAACCTTGCTGCTCAAGCCATTGAGCGTCATGGATGACTTCGAACGGGGTCGCCTTGATCGCGGCGAAGCTGGCGATGGCACCTGAACTGGCAAAGAAGTGGTTGCCGAGGGTTTCGGTCACGCCCAGGTCACCGACGATGCGGGTGCTGATGCCCATCGCCATCGATTCCATGGCGGCGGTTGATGAGACGGTGATGGCACAACCGCACTGGCGGAGCAGCAGAGTGGCGGGTTTGAAACTCAGGCGCAGATTCGGCTGATCGCGCGTCATCTTGTCGATGACGCTGGCCATTTCCCCATGGCGCCGATGCAGAGTGCTCTCGATGCTCGATGTCCGCGGCTTAAAAATCACGGGGTGATCGGGCCAGGCCGCGGCCAGCTCCTTGATCTGGTCGCAAAGGAACCGGCGTTGCAGTGGATGCACTGGAATCGAGGGTTGTTCGAAGAACACGATCGACGGGTTCTCCAGAACTGCCTGGCGCTGTTTTGTGCGCCAGAGAATCGGTAGACCTGTGACGACGGCATTGCTGCTGTCCAGGCCCAGAGCCTTGCGGCCTCGGCCATACAAGGCCAGATCGTCGGCACTGTTGAGGCAGAGCAGGTCGACGCCGGAGCGGTCCATCATCCCTTCGAGGCCGAACCGGAACAGGATTCCCGGGTACGCGCTGATCAGCCGTGGACGTTGCTGTTGATTCGCCCAGATGTTTTGCAATTGCAGCAGGGCATCGCGGCTGCGCTGGCCATCCAGACCCAGGATCAGGGCATCGATATCCCCCGCCATGTCGCCACAGAGCTGGCGCAGATCATTCCAGTTGTGTTTTTCGATGCGGGTCTTGGGGTCGATCCGCCGAATTTCAAGGCGTTGCCGGCGAGAGAGAGCCCGGTTGTTCAGCTGCAGCAGCAGCAGGGTGGTCTCGGCGCCTTCCCTCCGGCAAGCAGCCAGCATGGTCATCGCCAGCTTCCCAAAGGAGTCGAAACAGGCGACGGCGGTGACCTTGCGGCCGACGAGGCGCTTTGATTCTGCGAGCGCCATCGACTCCGAGTCTTTGCTGGGCAAAATTACTCGGCTTTCTGTCCAGCGATGTTGCGGCAGAGGGCCAGATCGTCGGGCGTGTCGATTTCCGGCCCTACCTGTTCCAGGACTACCGGACTCGACGGTGGGCAGAAGCGACTGCCGCAGCGCCGGAAGGCCGCGAGGTCCATGGCGTAAATCGCTCCTGTTTCCAAAAATGCTGGTTCCAGCTCCTGGCGGCGTTGGCGGGGCAGCTCAGGGTCGTGGTTGATGCCCCGCCCATCGGCGCGCCAAAGAAAGCCGTGCCAAGGGGTGACGGCGAAGCTGCTGTTGCAGTGTTCTGGATTCAGGGCAGCAAGTACCGCATCGATCTGATCTCCGTTGGTGAAGGGGGAGGTGCATTGCAGGAACACCAGCTCGGCTTCGAGTGGTCCCTGCTCCTCCAGCACGTCGAGAGCATGCAGCAGTGCCGATTCCGAACTGGCCGTGTCCCCGGAGATGGCCTCGGGGCGCCGAATTACGCCGGCGCCCTCGCCTTCGGCAGCTGCCGCGATGGCGTCATCGTCGGTGCTCACCACCACTCGGCCAACGCTGTTGCTGGCCTGGGCGGCATGGATGCTGCGGCAGACCAGTGGCACACCGCCCACCTCTTGCAGGTTCTTTCCTGGAATGCCCTTCGATCCACCGCGGGCGGGGATTAGGGCCAGCGCACCACGGGGGACTGCCATCGGTGAGGATTCAGTGCGACCTGTCTTACCCGATGACCAGGCCTGCTGCTCTGCGGCTCGGTGTTCCGGCCCGGGGGATGCTGACGCACCGCACACTTCCGCAGCTCATGGCACCGCACTTGTTGGTGCCGGGCCGGAGGCGTGATGTGGATGCGCTACTGGCCTGGGGGCGGCGGCCCAGTGCGCTTCGTGTCGAACGCCTCGCCCGCCGTTGGGATCTGCCGGTCTGGCATCTCGAGGACGGTTTGCTGCGCTCGTTGGCTAAGGGCAGGAATCATCCACCGCTTGCTCTTCTGGTGGATGAACTGGGGGTGCATTTCGATGCCACAGCCCCCAGCCGGATGGAGCAGTTGATTGCGGCGCCGATCACGGCGGCTGAGGCTGATCGCGCCCGTGCGCTGGGGATGCTGTGGCGCGAGCAGCGGCTCAGCAAGGTGAACCCCCCTGCGGAGGCGGCGGCGCCCCAAGACCCGTTTGTGCTGGTGGTCGATCAATCCGCGGGGGATCGATCGATCGCGCTTGGACTGGCGGATGCCAGCTGTTTTCAGCAGATGCTTCAGGCCGCTTTGGACGAACATCCCGACTGCACGGTGGTGTTGAAGGTGCATCCGGATGTGATCTCTGGGCGCGCCCGAGGCCATTTCAATGCCAGGGATCTGGCTGAGCCCCGCGTTCGTTTGAGTGCTGATGGTGGTCATCCGGCGCAGCTGCTCGAGCGGGCCAGGGCGGTGTATGTGGTCACCTCTCAGATGGGCTTTGAGGCCCTGCTTTGGGGTCGCCCTGTCCACTGTTTTGGCGTGCCGTTCTATAGCGGCTGGGGGCTAACCCACGACCGATGCAAGGCCCCGGTCCGGCGACGCCAGCGCGCCAGCCTGGAGGCCCTGGTGCATGCCGCACTGGTGGGGGCCTGCCGCTGCATCGACCCGCACCGGCATCAGCCCTGCAGCATGGAAACGTTGATGCGTGCGATCGGCCTGCAGCGGCGCCTGCAGGCCCAGCAGCCGCGGCGGTGTGTGGCCTACGGCTTCACCCCCTGGAAACAGCGCAATCTGCGCCGCTTCCTGGCGGGCAGTCAGCTGCGCTTTCGCGCCCCATGGCGGCGGATTCCGCAGGGCGTTGATGCCGTGGTGGTCTGGGGCCGTCGCGCCAAGCCGCGGTTGCTTGAGGCCGCGGCCCGGCGTCAGCTGCCGGTGGTGCAGGTGGAGGACGGTTTTCTGCGTTCGGTCGGACTTGGGGCTGATCTGGTGGATCCAGTGTCCTGGGTGGTGGATCACCAGGGCGTCTATTACGACGCCACTCGACCCAGCGATCTTGAAACACGCCTGGCGACGGGGCAGTGGACGCCGGCCCAACAGCAGAGGGCCGCGGCCTTGCGTCAGCGGTTGGTGGAGGAGGCGATCACCAAATACAACCTCCAGGCGGAGCCCTGGATCCGCCCTGTCGGCCAGAGGCGGGTGGTGCTCGTGATCGGTCAGGTGGAAAGCGATGCCTCGATCCGCTACGGCGCCCCGGGTCTGCGCAGCAACCGCGCCTTGCTGGCGGCGGTGCGCGCGGCGGAGCCAGAGGCTTATCTGGTGTACAAGCCGCATCCCGATGTGGTGGCCGGGCTCTGCCGTGCCGGTGCGGGCGAAGACGATGCCGCTGAGCTCTGCGATGCGGTGCTGCCGCAGGGTTCGATCCAGCAGCTGTTCACTCAAATTGATGCCCTGCACGTGCTCACCTCCCTGGCGGGGTTTGAGGCGTTGCTGCGTGGCCTGGAGGTGCATTGCTGGGGCTTGCCGTTCTATGCCGGCTGGGGACTCACCCACGACCGCGAGCGTTGCGACCGCCGACAGCGGCAGCTGTCGCTGGATGAGCTGGTCCATGCCGCCCTAATCGACTATCCCCGCTACGTCAGCCGCGACAGCGGTTGGTTCATCACCCCAGAGCAGGCCATCGATGAGCTGGTGGCCTGGCGAGCGGCTCCGCCGCAGCGGCGGACGCTTGTGCAGGCCCTGTTCCGCCACTGGGGCCGGCTGCGGCGCCGTTGAGGCGTGTCAGGATTTTGCCTATTCATGGGCGGGATGCAGTTTGGGCAGGGGACGGGCGCCAGCTCTCGTACAGGTGCGGATCGACGGACCGGTTCTGCTGTTGATGGGTCCGATTGGTCTTTTCTTCGCTCGCTTCTGCCGCTACCTGCAGGGGTGTGGCATTCCGGTCACCAAGGTGGCGTTCCCCCTGCGGGAATTCGGCTTCCCGGCTGATGTCTGTGTGCCCTACAGCAAGGGGATGGACTCGTGGCGTCCCTTCCTGCGGCGGCTGATTGAAGAACGCGGAATTCGCCACATCTTTATGTATGGCGACTTCATCATTCCCCACCGGATCGCGATTGAAGAAGCCCGCGATCTTGGTGTCGAGGCCTGGGTGTTTGAGCTGGGGTATCTGCGCCCGAATTACGTGACGTTGGAACGGGACCGGGTCAATGCCCGTTCCAACCTCAACCAGCCAGCGGCCTTTTATCGGGTGCTGCCGCCGTGCGATCAGCTCCCGCAAAACATCGTGCTTGATCCGGGTTGGCGCTGGCGCAAGGCCTTGAAGGCGCCGACGTTCATCCAGCACGCCTTCACCCGTTACCCAATTATTGAGGGAGAGCACAAGCTTCAGCCGTCACCACGCTTCCTTTGGTGTCAGGTTCGGGGCACTTGGCGTTACTGGCTTTACCGCTGGCAGGAGCGGGCGGTGAAGCAGCGGTTGCTGGAACACTTCTCTTTTTTCCTGTCTGTTCTGCAGGTCTCCAGTGATTCACAGATCCAGATGGGGTCGCCTTATCGCGGCATGCATGACTTCATCGAAGACGTCATCCGGTCCTTCGCTGGCCATGCCCACGCGTCCGACCATCTGGCTTTCAAGCACCATCCCCGGGATCGGGGGTACAACAACTATGCCTCGCTGATCCGGCTCCTCGCCAAGCAGTACGGCGTCTCCGGCCGGGTGCATTACTTCCACGACGGTCCCCTCAGCCGCTATCTGCGCACCTGCCGTGGGGTGATCACTGTGAACAGCACTGTTGGGCTGCAGGCCTTGTTCCATGCGGTGCCCACCAAGACGATGGGAAACACCTTCTACAACCTGGAGGGACTGACCGATCAGAAGCCGCTTGATGCCTTCTGGTGTGATCCTCAGCCCAGCGATCGAGCACTTTTCTACCGGTTTTACAACCATTTGGTGCTCACCACGCAGGTGAATGGAAATTTCGATGGAGATTTCCCTTTCCGCACCACCTTCCCGATCGGTCCGGAGGCCCGTCAGCTCCCTCCCAGTCCCAGACTGCCGATCCCGAAATCGGGGACGCTGCGCAATCCTGTGCTGCTGGTGGGGCGGGTGATGGCTCGGCTGGCTTGGGCCTTCTTGGGTTTCACGCTCTACGGTTTGCAGTTGCCGGCCATGCTGCTGAGGAGACCGGACTGGGCCGCAGCACTCATGACCATGGCCTCCTCAGTGGCTCTGCGGGCCCTGGGGATTCAGGTGGTGGTGGATGACAGTCAACCCTCGGAACCGTCCGAGATGCCCCTGGTGCACATCTTCAATCACCGCAGCCCCTGTGATGGCCTGGTGATTCAAGGGGTTCTGCGCTTGCCGGGGTTGACCACTGCTCAGCTGCATCTGCGCTGGGTGCTGCCCGGCTATGCCGCCGCTGCACGCAATGCAGGCTCGGCGGTGCTGGACCACCGCCAGCCCCAGTCGCGCCTCGCCGGAATGATGAGTGCCTCCACCCTGCTGCGGGACCACGGCGAAATCATGATTGCCCCCAACGGTTCGCTGGTGACGCCGATTGAGGAGCGGGTGTCGCCGAGTGCCTGGATGCTGGCCCAGCACTACGGCGGCCGGGTGGTGCCCTGGTTCTTCAGCTACGACGGATTGGAGGGTGCCGTCGGTGCACGCTACAAACCGCTGCCCCTGTTGCTGGGTCGTTTGACAGCTCCATTGGGCACGATTCATTGCCGCCGTGGTCGGGCGGATGATCTCCAGTTGCCGACGGATCCCCGCGATCGTGACGGATTCAGCGTTGCTGTTCAGCAGTACTACCGGGAGCAGACAGCACAAGGCTGATGTTGTGACCGCCGAAGCCAAAGGCGTTCTTGAGCATCAGCCGTTCGGAGCCTGAGGTGGACAGTTCGACGGACCCTTGGTTGGTCACAGCGAGCTCCACCTCCGGGTCGAGGGGATCTGCATTGATACTGCGGGGCAGCGTCCCTTGCTGTAGCGCCTGTAGGCCAAGAATCGCCTCCACGGCTCCCGCAGCACCCAGCAGATGCCCGAGTTGCCCCTTGGGGGCAAAGACGGGAATCTGATCGGCGGCAGCACCCAAGCTGCGGCGTAGCGCCCTCGCTTCCGCGAGGTCCCCCAGGCTGGTGCCGGTGGCATGGGCCTGGACGGCGCAGAGATCGCCGGGTTCCACCCCAGCTCGCCGCAGGGCATCTTCGATCGCCAGGCTGGCCTGGGTGCCCTGGGGTTCAGGCGCCACGATGTGATGGCCGTCGCTGCTGCTGCCGCAGGCCAGTTGCCAACCCAGTGCAGCGCCCCTGGGGGTGTCCTCCTCTCGCATCATCGCCAGCACTCCGGCCCCTTCGGAGAGCACAAAACCGTCCCGGTCTTGGCTGTAGGGCCGCGAGGCTTGCTCAGGGGCGTCGTTGCGGGACGACAGGGCCCGCATCGCGGAAAAGCCCACGAGCCCCAGCCGGTTCACCGGTGCTTCAGTGCCACCCGCCAACACGAGATCGACCCGTTCATCGTTAAGCAGCATCTGGGCAAGCATCATTGCCTCGGCTCCAGATGCACAGGCTGAGACCGGTGTGTGAGCACCACCATGCAGCCCCAGATCGATCGCGACTTGGCCGGCCGCAGCATCGGGGATCAGCATCGGAACGGTCAGGGGATTGACCCGCGTGGGGCCTCCGGCGGTCAGCTGGTTGTGCTGTTCATGCATTGTGTGGAGTCCACCGATGCCTGTTCCCAGCACCACGGCCACCCGGGCTGGATCAAGACCTGAGGTGAGATCGCTGGCCATGGTCCACGCCTCCCGAGCCGCCAGGAGCCCGAGCTGAGCACAGCGGTCGGACCGCCGCAGGAGCAGTGGTTCAAGGGAGCTTGTGGCAGCTTCCGGTACGCAGCCTGCGATGCGCACCGGCAGATCGTCGCTCCATGGTGCCGTCAGAGCGCTGATGCCAGAGCGGCCAGCCAGCACCGCGTCCCATGTTGATCTTGCGTCACAGCCAAGGGGAGAGACAGAACCCCAGCCCACGATCGAAACACGTTGGGCGCACCGCTGACGAACTGACACGGTCAGGCGGTCTTTGAGTTGGTTGGATCGATCTCGAGTGATTCCAAATGAGTTTGGATATCACCCACAGTCTTGAACTGCAGCAGCTGCTCTTCTTGGATGCGGATGCCGAAACAGGTGTCGGCTTCGATCAGAATTTCGTAGAAGCCGAGGGAGTCAATCCCAATGTCCTCCATCAGGCGTGCATCAGAGGTGATCACGGCAGGATCCGCACCGGAGATGCGATGCAGGATCTCGACAAGGCGTCCCTCTAGCTGCTGCTTATCGGGGGTTCCCTCGGCCAACACCTATAACCATCTAATCAAGCCAAAGTACCAGCGCCGCTTCGTTTATCTTTCGCCGCGGTACCAGCTGAATTGCTGGTAGACCGGTTGGTGATCAACATCAATAAAGAACGCTAGGCGATCTTTTGGCAGGCTTGAGAGGTCGGCTGCCATCAGGATCTCGGTGATTCGGTTGAAATCTCTCGCGAGAGACAGGTCACAGACCTTGGCTTCCATCAGATTGAAGTATTGACGCAACAACACCGGCAGACGGAAGTCGTCGTTGTGGTCTTGTCGGATCGCCACTTCCAGAGCCTGAACGTTGCCGATCGGGTGGATGCTGTCGTCGGGCTGGATCGCGCTGATCGGGTGACGCGGTGGCGGCAGGGTCGGGCGGGTCCTGCGATAAGGAGGCCGCATTAACGCACTGAGGAAGGCCGTGTTGACAGCATCGCTGTAGGCGAAGTGGTTGTAGGAGACAAGTCCGTGCAGGATGCTGAAGCCCGAACGGGCTGCGATCAGGAGCCCCCCTCGGAACAGGGCCATCAGGGAATGCGGTTGGCGCTGAAAGCGGTGGGCTAACGCCACCCGACCGATCTCCACGTGGTGGGTTTGCTCAGCCAGCATCGCCTTGATGCCCGGATAGACGTGCTCCAGGTAGGACTGCTGGCTGCCAGGAAGATGTTCAGACGCTGTGAACTGGGGAATGAACTGCAGCCGGGCAGAACCGGCCAGGGCCCCGCTGCGGGGTTCCAGCAGAATCAAATGGTCATAGGACGCATCGCGTCCGTCAAGGTCACGGGTGCTGCCGGAGCCGGAGAGCTGTTGGCGGTAGGTGGATTCCCGCAACGTGCCGACGGCGTCAGCGACGGCATCGAATCGCGATCCGGGGATCAGATGCAGCTCGAGACCGTCGATGCTGAACAGCAGGCTGGTGGCCTGGTTGGCTTCGCTCCAGCCCTGAGGAAGAAGAACGTCATCCTGAGCTGCTGGTCCGGTCTGCGTCATGGGCCATATGCCTGACCCGCATTATGCGGGAAGATTGGCGTCTCATCGGCTGCCGCCTCAGTTCCACCCATGGTTGTGCCCTCAAGGACCGGTCTATCCGCAGGTGTTGCTGCAGCGATGGTGCTCTCGGCTCCACTGTCTTTTGGTGGAGGACTGAGGGCTGAAGAGAGGATCAACTGGCTCAAAACGCCGGTCAAGGCCACTGCACCGCTGCTGGCCCCTCCGCAGTTACCACCGCCGCCCAGCCTGCCGCCACAGACCTACCGCTACCGCCTGGCCCCAGGAGACCGGCTGGTGACATCGGTGTTCAAGATCGAGGGTTACGAAGCGCAGGTTCAGGTGTTGAGCGATGGCACCATCAACCTGCCGCGGCTCGGCACGGTTGAGGTGTGGGGCCTGACCCTTGAGGAAGCGCGGCAGCGGATCACCAATGGCTACAGCCAATTTCTGCGGCGACCTCTGGTGTATCTCGACTTGGTCGAGCAGCGTCCGATCCGGGTGACGGTGACGGGGCAGGTCTTGCGTCCTGGCGTTTTCACCCTGCCTGTGAACAGTCAGGGATCCGTGGGCGGGGGCGTCGAACTTGGTGGTGTCGGCGGTGGCGGTGGTGGATGGCCGACCATGGTTGATGTGATCCAGAAAGCTGGTGGGATTTCCGCCACTGGGGATCTGGCTCGTCTGGAACTGCTGCGCCCCTCTCCAACGCCAGGTGGATCAACTCAGAGTTACGTCTTTGACTACCTCACCGTGCTGAAAAACGGAGGGTTTGCCCCCAATCCGCTGATCTATGACGGCGACAGCATCCGGGTCTACAAGACGATATCGCCGGTCAATGTCGACCTGCTGACAACTGCTGCGTCGAACTTCGCCCCGGCAACGATCAACGTGCAAGTCGCTGGCGAGGTCTTTGCTCCAGGAGTTGTTCAAATCAGTTCCAACGCTCCTTTGTCGCGCGCCATCCTTGCCTCGGGTGGAGTCACCCGCCGCGGCAGCGTGACGCGGGTTGATTTGATCCGCATGGATGGTCAGGGCCGTACCACGGTGAAGCAGTTGCGCTACGACCCGAATGCCGTGCTCAGCAGCACGAACAACCCGCCGATGCGCAATGGCGATGTGGTGGTGGTGGACCGCAACAACCTCACCAGGTTCACCGACGGGATGAATGACGCCCTGCAGCCGCTGACGCCGATCGTGAATGCGGCGTCGATTTTCCGGCTGCTGGGGCTGCCCACCGGGGTCGGTTCATCTTCTCGCAGCCGTTGATCAGATTCCTAGCCGCTCCCAGATCACACCAAGGTTCTCTTGGTGTAGCGCGGTGCTAAAGCAGTCGGCCAGCTCGGCTGCGGAGAGCCGGCTGCTGACATCGCCATCCGCTTCGAGGTTGGCGCGGAAGTCGCCGCCGGCGGTGTTCCAGGCGGTGTGGGCATTGCGCTGGACGACCTGATAAGCCTCCTCCCGACTCATGCCCGTACCCACAAGGGCGAGCAGCACCCGCTGGCTGAACACCACTCCGCCATACACATTCATGTTGCGACGCATGTTCTCGGGGTAGATCCCAAGACCCTTCACGACGCTGGTCATCTCACGCAGCATGAAGTGCAGGGTGACCGAGCAATCGGGGAGCATCATTCGCTCGGTTGAGCTATGGCTGATGTCGCGTTCGTGCCAGAGGGCCACGTTCTCGAGGGCCGCAATGGTGTAGCTGCGCAGCACTCGGGCCAGACCGCTGATCCGCTCGCTGCGGATCGGGTTGCGTTTGTGGGGCATGGCGGAGCTGCCCTTTTGGCCCTTGGCGAAGTTTTCCTCCACTTCCAGCACATCGGTGCGCTGAAGGTTGCGGATTTCGGTGGAGAAGCGCTCCAGGGAGGCGCCCACCAGGGCGAGGGTCTGCACGTAATCGGCATGACGATCGCGGGAGATCACCTGGGTGCTGGCGGTGTCTGGAGTGAGGCCGAGGATCTCGCAGGCGATCGCTTCCACTTGGGGGTCGGTGTTGGCGTAGGTGCCCATGGCACCGCTGACCTGGCCCACGGCCACATCCTGTCCCAGCCGCTCCAGCCGGGTGCGGTTGCGCTCGGTTTCGGCCAGCCAGCCGGCCACCTTGAATCCGAAGGTGATCGGTTCGCCGTGTATGGCATGGGAGCGGCCGATCATTTCGGTGCTCTTGTGGGCTCGGGCCAGTTCCCGCAGCGCTGCTGCAAGGTCATCCAGTTCCTTTCGCAACAGGGCAACGGAGCGTTTCAGCTGCAGGGCCACGCCCGTATCCAGCACGTCACTGCTGGTCATGCCGACATGGATGTGGCGACCGGCATCGCCGACGTGCTCGTTCACGTTGGTGAGGAAGGCGATCACGTCATGACGCACCTCGGCTTCGATCTCGAGGATCCGTTCCACCTCGAAGCTGGCCTTGGCCTTGATGGTGTCGAGGGCCTCCTGGGGCACGCGGCCAAGCCGGCAGTTGGCTTCGGTGGCGGCGATCTCCACATCCAGCCAGCTCTGGAATTTCGCCTGCTCACTCCAGACGGCTCCCATCTCAGGAAGGGTGTAACGCTCAATCACCGGCGCGCTCGGTTGAACAACCCAACGAATCTATGGGGCCGCCCCCGCGCGACAGCCAAAGCTGATGAGTCGTCGTGCCAGCTCAGGATCGCCGCCATCCTTGGCCGATGACCCCAACGCTTTACCTGCACTGGACGGCAACGCCCTACGACTGGATCCGTCCTGGGCACTATCACTCGATCATCAGCGGTGATGGCCGTGTGCACCGGTTGCACGATTACAACGTGGATCTGCCGGCTCACACCTACGGCCGCAACCGCAACAGCATCGCGCTGTCCTGTGCCTGCATGGGCGGTGTGCCCGATCCCTGGACACAGCCCCCCACGGACGCTCAGCTCAGCAGCCTCTGCTCCGAGGCCGCTGCCGTTGCCCGAAGCTTGGGCTGGGGTGCGGATCAGATCACGGTGGAGCGGGTGATGACCCATGCCGAGGCAGCCTCCAACCGCGATGGTCGTTGGATGCACGACAACTACGGCCCGGTGATCTGGGGCGGGACGGGGGAGCGCTGGGATCTGCTGCAGCTGTCCAAGAACGGTGCCACCGATGGAGGGGAGCAGCTGCGGCACCGCATTCAGGCGCTGTTGCGGGAGTCGGATGCGCGGCCTGAGCAGGAGCTGCTTGCCTTTCGGGGCATCACGACAATTCAGGCCCGAGGCCGTGAGCTCTCGGTTCAGTTGGATTCCTTAGGCCGCTCCTGGGCCTTGGCCTCCGATCTCTTGGAGCGTTATGAGCTGCCTTTCGCCTGGGATGCAAGCCACCGTCGGTTGCTCATCGGAGCCATGGATGTGAGTCCGACCTTCCGGGAAGACGGCGTTCAGGCTGAAGTGGGATGGCCGTTGTTTGAGATGTCGCTTCAGAGTGGCTCAGCCCCGGTGATCCTTCGAGGCATTCTTCGATCCGGAGCCGATGGGGACCGGGCCTGGTGTCGGGTGGTGGAATTCGCCGAGGAATTCGGCATCTCTGTAGGTTTTGATCCGCTCTGGCTGGGAGAACGCCGCGGTGGATAGGGGCTGTTCTTGCGTTGTGAGCTCAGAGCGCTGTGCTGTCGCGGTCGCCGGTGCGGATGCGCACCACCGATTCCACAGGGCTGATGAAGATCTTGCCGTCACCGATTTCACCGGTGCGGGCAGCATCAGCGATCGACTTGACCACCTCTTCCACTCGGTCGTCCTCGACCACCACTTCGATCTTTAGTTTCTGCAGAAATTCAACGGTGAACTCCGAACCGCGGTAGCGCTCCACCTGACCTTTCTGGCGGCCGAAGCCTCGCACTTCGCTCACGGTCATGCCGATGATGCCGGCCTCCACCAGCGCCACCTTGACGTCTTCCAGCTTGAAAGGACGAATGATCGCTTCGACCTTTTTCATGGGGGGAGTACTGATCTTGTCTCAAGGATGCCGCGGTTCCAACAGCCGTGCGTGACCGCTGTTACAGAACGCTGCCGAAGCTTGACTTCCTAGGGTCGCTCATCAGAACTGGCCACTTCAGCCCTTTGACCCAGACTCCCCTCTATGGCGAACGCGCCATCGCCGAAGCCGAGCTGATCTGCTTTGACAATCCCCGGCCCGGCCGTCCATATGAGGTGTCGATCGAGCTGCCGGAGTTCACCTGCAAGTGCCCCTTCTCCGGCTATCCCGATTTCGCCGTGCTGCGCCTGATCTACCAACCGGGGCCCCGCGTGGTGGAGCTCAAGGCGATCAAGCTCTATGTGAACAGCTTTCGCGACCAGTCGATTTCCCATGAAGAGGTGACCAATCGCATCCTCGACGATCTGGTGGCGGCGACTGATCCGGTTTGGATGCAGTTGGAAGCCGATTTCAACCCCCGTGGCAACGTCCACACGGTGGTGAGGGTCACTCATGGCAGCCGTCAGCCCTGCTGATCGCTTTGTTCCCCAGGATTGGCCGCAGCACCGACCACCTGCTGCAACAGCTGGGGCAATTCGTTCGCAAAGGCGGCGAGGTTGCGGTTGCAAAGGCCGCCGAGGCTGAGGGTTCCATCAGCAGCGATGGCCCACATCTGCCGGGTGGCCACCAGGCTTAACCCCCCCCCCACCAGCAGGATCGCGAAGCCCAAATACACCAGCGGTACTCCGGGATCCCGTTTGAGCAGCAGGCCGCTGGCCGGCATCACTGCGTCCACCCGCATCGGCAAGCCTTTCACCTCTACTGCTGGTCCCCCTGGCCGCAGTCGGGCAACCTGCTGGCCGTCGGCATCGAACACTGTCGCGGGCCCTTGTTCACTCTCCAGACTCAGAAAGACCGGTTGGCTGCCATCCGGCCGGGTCGGCAGCACCAGGCCCCACACCTGATCCCCAAGCTCTGGATAGGTCTGCAAGGGAAGTTCCAGCACGGGGCTGCGCCCGATTTGCAGGCTGATCGTCGCCAACGACCAATCCGCCTGGTAAATCGTGATGCCTCGATGGCGCAGCGGGTGATTGACGCTGATCTCCGCATCCAACGTCTGATTGGCGCCTTGCAGCTGCAGAGCGGAGCGGAACTGTTCCGTGCGTCCGGCTGGATCCCGATCGATGGCAAAGCGATTCAGCGTGATGGTCAATTGGCTGGTGCCGTCGCGATCCAGAAGGTCGAGGCTGCGGCCGGGGGCCAGGAATCGCTCCAGGCGGTTGCCGGCTAGGGCGCCCCAGGCTGCGCCCAGCATCAGCAGGACAAGACCGGTGTGCACGAGCAAGGGCCCAACCCGGCCGATGGCGCCACGCCGAGCCGCCAGCCGTTGCGGCTTGCGTTGCACTTGCCAGCCATTGGCCCGTAGCACTGTCTCTAGCTGAGTCAGGCATTGACTGGAATCAGGGCAGGGCTGGCTTTCGGCAATGGCCAGCTTGCTCAATTGGCGCTGGGTGCGGTAGTCGATCCAGCGCCGGGCCGCCATCAGGGCCGGCCATTGGCGTCGCCAGCTGCACAGGATCAGGGCCAGGCCCAGCCAGGCCAGCAAGGCCAGAAACCAGCCGCTGGAATACACATGATCGAGTTGCAGCTGCAGCACCTGCTCGCCGTGGAGCAGACCCAGCCACGGGCTGCTGGCATAGGCATCGACATAGCTGGCGGGTGGGTCTCCCTGGGGGATTGCGGTGCCCACGGCACTTGCCAGGGCAATCATCAGCAGCAACACGATGGCCAGCCGTAGATCGCTGAGCCAGGCCGCCATGCGTTTCAGTAGCGCCATCCCCATCAGCTCCAGCGGGCCAGCAGGGTGAGCAGGCCACTCGTGAGCAGGATGACGCCACTCGCCGGCGGCACCCAGCGGCTGATGCCCCGTAACGCCAGAAGTTTTGGAATGGCTGCTGCAAACGTGCCGGCCAGCAGCAGGGGCAGCACCTGGCCAATGCCGAAGCTGCTCAGCAGAACCACCCCCGCCAGGGGACGACCGCTCTGGGCGATCCAGCCCAGCAGCACCGCCAGTACCGGTGTGGTGCATGGGGAGGCCGCCAGCCCGAAGGCCAGGCCGGCGGCGACAGGAGCCAATGGAGCTGGCACTTTCTGACGCCAAAGTTCCGGATCCGGACCACTGGGAAGCGGAATCCGCAGCAGCCCAAGAAGGTTCAATCCCATCACCACAGCGAGGATCGCCACCAGCGTGGGAACCAACGCCGGTACCTGTCCATAGATCCGGCCCAGCAGCCCACTGACGCTGCCCAGGACCACGAGGGCCCCCACGATGCCGCTGCAGAAGGCCAAGCTGCGCCGCCACGCCGGTTGGGCATCCTCAAACCCCGCCAGATAGGCCAGCGTCACCGGCAGCAACGACAGAGAACAGGGCCCCAGGCTGGTGAGGGCGCCGCCACCGAAGACCAGCGCCACAGTCAGCGGTCCGGGATCCGCAAGGGCACGTCGCAACAGCTGTTCGCTGCTCTGGGCCAGATCGGAGAGCAGCAGCAGGTCCACAGGTGCCCTTAAGTGTTCAAAGCCTATCCAGGCAAGTCGGGTGGACTGCCTGCCTCATCGTTGGCGTGCTGCTCGTGGTCGGCTGTTCGAACGACCGCCAATCAAACCGGTGGACTCCAGAGAACAGCGGATCAGCAGCCCAAGAATCACCAAACTCGACATCAGAGAGTTGCCCCCATAGCTGATCAAGGGCAGGGGAAGACCGGTCGTGGGCATCGCGCCAGAAGCCACTGCGATGTTCAGGATCGACTGGCCCACAAGGATTGTTGAGCATCCGATGGCAACAAGGCGTGCCTGGTTGCTGCGGCAGCGCAGGGCCACCCGCAGCCCCACCCAGGTCACCAGCATCAGGAACAACAGCAGCAGCAGCGAGCCCACAAAGCCGAATTCCTCAGCGAACACTGCATAGATGAAGTCAGTGCTTTGGATCGGGAGGTATTGGAGCTTTTGGGTGGAGAGGCCATAGCCCTGACCCATCCAACCGCCGGATCCGATCGCCAGCAGGCTCTGCACCAGCTGATAGCCATCCCCCATGGGGTCGTTCCAGGGATCCAGGAACGACACCACCCGGATCCGTTGGTATTCATTGATCAGGATGCTGGCGGTGCCCAGCAGCGATCCCGCCAGGGCTGTGCCGAGCAGGCTGCGCCAGCGCAGGCCGGCCGCCATGGCCACCATCCAGAGGGTGAGTCCCATCAAGGCGGCGGTGGAGAGGTTGGGCTGCTTGAGAATCAGCAGCAGCAGTCCGCCAAAGCTGCCGAGCCAGAGCAGCTTTTGGTCGAGGCTCATTCGGCTCCAGGGGGCAAACAGATTGGCGGCCTGCAGCACCACAAAGGGTTTCACCAGCTCCGAGGGCTGCACCTGCAGGGGCCCAATCACCAGCCAGCGGCTGGCGCCGTTGACGGTGGTGCCCATCACCAGGGTGGCGGCGATCAGCAGGCAGCCCATCCACAGCCCCGGTCCCGACCAACGCAGCCAGCGCCGCAGGTTGGTGGAGATTGTGATCCCGAGCAGGCTCCAGCTGGCCAACAGCCAGATCGCCTGCCGTTTCAGATAAAAGCCGCCGTCCCCCATTTCCCGCAGGGCCACCCACCAGCTGGCCGACGCCAATACCACCAGTCCTGCCACACTCCAGAACCCTGCCAATCCCGTCAGCAGGCGGGCCTCTGCCGGCCAGAGCTGCCAGGGCAAGGGGAGCAGCCGCTGAAACAGTCCGCTTTTGCGTCCTTCGCTCGTTTCACGCCTGGCAGGCTTGGACTTGGGCGCAGTGGCGTTCACCGAGGCAGAGCGAGGGGGTTATCGATGCTCCATTGAGCCGCGAAAGCGGAACTTTGCCAAGCCAAAGGTGCTGTTGTTCAGGCGGCGCTGAGGCGCTCATGCTCAACTTCCCATTGAACATGTGAACCCCAGGATTGCTGGCGCACCCAGCAGCGGCCCCCGCGGCAGTGCAGAACCTGAAAGGGTGGGAGGTCGGACGGCTGGTTGTCGAGCCGCACGAAGCTGCCCGGTCGCAACAGCGGCACCACCTTGGAAGTTTGGGGGCGGTGGGTGGACACGTCCCTCTGTACGGATTGATGGAAATCCTCCCGGCAGAACCGTCTCCAGCCACAGGATCCCGGGTTTTCTTCGGGATCGGTCTGCTTTTATGTCGCAATGGCGTCCAAACAGCGTCTTGATCTTGAACTCCTGACCCGTGGCTTGGTCAGTTCACGGCAACAGGCGCAGCAGCTAATCCGTGCTGGGAAGGTGCGTGATGGGGCAGGCATGCTGCTCGATAAGCCCGGAACGGAAGTCACGGCCGAGCGGGAATTGAGGGTCGAGCAGCCCCCCCGCTTCGTCTCCCGTGGTGGCGAAAAACTGTTGGCGGGCTTGAAGGCTTTTGCTGTGCGTGTGGAGGATCGGGTCTGCCTGGATGGCGGCATTTCCACGGGCGGCTTCACCGATTGCCTGCTGCAGCATGGTGCCAGCCGTGTCTATGGCGTCGATGTGGGCTATGGCCAAACGGCCTGGAGTCTGCGCACTGATCCCAGGGTGGTGCTGCGTGAACGGACCAATCTGCGCCACCTCCAACCCGAGGTTCTCTACACGGCAGATGACCCCTGGCCCAGTCTTGCGGTCACCGATGTGTCGTTCATTTCGCTGCGTCTGATCCTTCCTGCCTTGCGCCGGCTGTTGCAGGGTCCAGGAACCGAGGCGCTGGTGCTGGTGAAGCCGCAGTTTGAGGTCGGTAAGAACAGGGTCGGCAAGGGGGGTGTGGTTCGTGATCCGGCGGCCCACCGTGATGCCATCGAATCCGTGATCACAGCAGCTGGGGAGTCGGGTTGGCAGCCGCAGGGCCTCGTGGCCTCGCCGCTCACAGGCCCCGCCGGCAACCACGAGTACGTGCTCTGGTTGGCTGAGGCCGACGCGGCTGATTTGCCGGATCTAGAGCTTCTGGTTGCGAAGACGCTGAATGGTTGATGGGCCATAAAAAAGCCCGGTGTTGAACCGGGCTTGGCCTTGAATTGGAACGGAGTTCAGTTGCCGACGTTGACCTGCTGACCCCCGGTGCAGAGTTCCACCTTGATAATGCGTCCCCCCTGTTTCTGGATGCGCTGTTGCTCAGCGAACCAGCTGTCATAGGGAACCCATTTGGTGAAGAAGGTGTTCTGCAATTCGCGCTGCGTCCGCACCTTTTCAGGACTGGGGATACAGGCGGTGACTTTGAACAACCGCATGGGGCTCAGTTGCCGAGGCCGGAGCAGATGTAGTCGAAGTAGACACCCATTTCCTTGCCGGCGTCAGGTCCGACCAGTCCTGCGGTGACTTCTTTCATGGCTTGGATGGCCTGAACGGTGGCACCGATGGGAACACCGAGGGAGTTGTAGGTCTCCTTGAGACCGTTAAGCACCCTCTCGTCGAGGATGGAAGTGTCGCCGGCGAGCATGGCGTAGGTGGAATACCGCAGGTAGTAATCCAGGTCGCGGATGCAGGCGGCGTAGCGGCGAGTGGTGTACATGTTGCCGCCGGGACGGGTGATGTCCGAGTACAGCAACGCCTTGGCGACGGCATCACGAATGATGGCCGAAGCGTTAGCGCTGATGGTGGCGGCAGCGCGCACGCGCAGTTCACCGCTGGCGAAATACGACTCGAGGCTGCCCATCGAAGCCGTGTCCAGGTACAGGCCCTGGACGTCCGACTTGTTGATGACGTTGGTGATGGCGTCTTGCATGGATCCGTGAGGAGACGAGAGGGAAAATCAGCGAGCGGTTCAGGCGAGGGCGCCAACCACGTAGTCGAAGTAGGTGCCGGCTTCCTCTGCGTCGGCTCCTGTGAGGAGGCCCATGGCGACGATCTTCATCTCGCGCACGGATTCAGCCAATGCTTCCAGAGGAGTTCCCAGGGAGCGATAAAGCTCTTTTGCGCCGATCACACCGATCTCTTCGATCGGAGTGACGTCACCGGCAACGATGCCGTAGGTGACAAGGCGGAGGTAGTAATCCATGTCGCGCAGACATGTGGCGGTCATCTCCTCGCCGTAGGCGTTACCGCCAGGGGAGATGACGTCGGGACGCTTCTGGAACAGCTGACCTCCAGCCTGCTTGACGATGCGCTCGCGGCTCTCGCACAAGACCTGAGCCACGCGCAGACGGCGTTGACCGCCGGTGACGAAGGCTTTGATCTGGTCGAGTTCGCCAGGGCTGAGGTAGCGGGCTTCGGCGTCCGCGTTGATGATCGAGTTGGAGACGATGCTCATGCAGTTCTGCCTCGAAACAAGCGGCCACCCGTAGGAGACCGGTATCCGGTGAATAAGGGGTGATCCCGAAGGATCGAGTCTCAGACTAAAGGCTGGGACAGGGGGTCGAAGCGTCGGGAGTGAGACTTGTTCACATCGGTCAACACTGACCGCGGTGAGCTCGCTCCGTTGGATTCGGCTGAGGCATTCTGCGCTGACCATGGCCGGGGAGTTTTGACCGGGTAACAGTTCTTCATGGCTAATTTGTTGCGCAGAAAAGTGCTGGCATGACTGCGATCTGCGACTTTGCTCCGGATGCGTCTAAGACGCACAAAATGATCCCGAGGAAGCTGTACTTCACCGGGATCGAATGAGAACAACCGTCGCGAATGTGGCGGTTGTTTGTCACTGAAATGGGCTGTACGGCTTAGATCGCCTCGCCCGAGGTGGGATTCATGCCTGCGTTTCCGCTGTACAGCGATGCTGTCCGCTGAATTGTGGCCTGTGGAACCCCTGATGTGGTGTTCATGCCATCAACGCGAGGCACCGCTGTGCCGATGCGATCTGCCAGCAATTCGGTCACCGCAGCACCATGGCCTGCCTGGGCTCGTGTGATCAGGAAGCGGCTGGTCTCAGCAGGTGTGGTCGCTCGTCCCAGCAGGGCTAAACCAGCAGCGGAAGCGGCCCGAAGCGGTGCCATCGAGGAGATCCGGTTCTGGAACGCCTCGCTCATCGCCACTTCAGCGATGAAATCAGCCAGGTCGATGTCCTGATTGCGCAGACGTGACTCCGCGCTGATCAGACGCTCATTTCCGGTGGGGACACGGTTGAGCAGCTGCTTGTAAGTCGCATCGAGAACCGTCTGGAGCTCATCTTCGCTGCAAGGCTGTTTCAGCTCGAGCATCGCGGGAAGTCCACCTCGCAAGCGGAACCCCGAAGCTCCTTCCGTGATAAGGGCCATTCCCATGCGTGGGAGTGCTTGTCCACTCCGCGCATTGGAAGAAATGAGCTCAACGCTCCAAGTGCGACCACCGATGCTGGTCGGCGTTGAGTTGCTGGCTCGACGCATTGGGAAGCCAGTCTTGTTGGATGCAAGACCTTGTCGACGCACCACCGACAGCCAACTGGGCCCTGCGGCGTTTGCGCTGGTTGTTGTCGTGAAGTCTTGGCTGGTTTCCTTTTGCGTGTCAGGCAGGTTGCGTGGTGTTACTTCGCCACTGCCGCGGAATGCTTCGGATCGCTGTGTTTCAGGACGGCTGCCAAGGGTCAGATCAGCGGCAGCTTCAAGCTTGAGAGGGCGTGACCAGCCGGGAGCACGGCGAGCGGTCACATCACCGGGTGTGATGAAACGTTCGTAGGGGACTGTGTCGGCTCCAAACGCTTGGCTGTATTCCTTGCTGTCGATCAGTGCGTCCACCACTCCATAGAAACCGTGCCGTGCGGCTGTATCGAAAAGGGCATCGATTTCCCAGCGTCCGAAGGTGGGTCGGCCAAGCAAACGGCGATGCATCACTTCGATCGCCTTCACGATGTAAAGGCCGCTCCAGTAGCGGCGTCGGAAAGCATCGGATTTGGCGACGGCCCGAACAAAATCCTTGAGCGGAATATCCCCGTTTTCGAGGCGGGCTTCATCAGAGCTCATTCGCTCTCCCGCATAGCCGCCGTTGCCGAGCACTTGCACGTAAACCGCCTTGATCACGGCTTGGGTGCTGGCCTCAGTTGTGCGCACGCTGGGCTGACCACCACGGCCTGGATTCACAGTGCCACCCGTGGCGATCTGCTGAAGTCGCATGACGCGCGGACCACTCTTGCGTGGGCGGCTCTTGCGGAAACTGTCGCTGTCTAGCTGGCCGGGGCTGTTGAGCCCATTGCTCACGAGCAGGCGGCGGCTGTCGTAGCCGTAAGGGGCCGGTCGGGTGGCCACGGAAGCTGTGCCGCTCGGGAAGATGGCTCCGAATTTGTTGGCCACCGGATCATTGCCACCGCCGTAGACGTGCTGGTCGGCAAACGGTTGGCGGTAGGAGGCGTAGAGGGTGACGTATTGCGGTGCGCCATCAAAGGGGGCACTGAAGTTGAACAGCTTTCGGTTGGATCCCCAGCCGGCGCTTTCCTGGGCTTCCGTGCCGAGATCCCGCAGGTAGGGAACTGTTTCTTCACCAAAGGCCTGGGCGTATTCCGAGGAATTCACCAGCACATCCACGAGGCCATTCAGGCCCTGGTCACTGAGGATGGCGAACGACTTTCGGAATTCCTCGAGGGAGCTGATGCCCCGTCCGAGGAAGTGGCGATAGGCCAGTTCCACAACACGGCTGTTGACGAAACCGTCGTGGAACTGCTGGCGATATTCCTTGCTGCGGCCGAGGGCGCGAACGAATTCGCGCATCGAGATCTGGCCCTGGGCCACGGCGCTGGCTTTGTCTGCGCAGGGGGTCTGGGAGTAACCCTTGGCGATGTCGCGCTCAAACACCTGGCGGTAAGCGGCGCGAATGATTTCTGCTTTTTCTGCTCCGGAGAGGCCCGGCCGCATCTCAAAAAGCTGGCGGCCTTCTGAGGCAAGGGCGTAGATCGCCGGGAGTTGCAAGCCTTGTTGAACTGCACTCCCCTGCCGCTGCTTGGTGCTGGGGGTGGGTATAGCCAGCTCCTGCAACAGCACGTTGAAGCAGTCGATGGTCATCTGACGGGCTTCAGGACGGTCCCGTAGCAGTTCGGCGGAGGCTGCCCGCATCTCCTGAAGGGCCACGTTGGTGGCAGCCAGGGAGCAGTTTTCCAGGAGGATGTCTCGCAGGCCGCGGGTGTTCACCGCGAGGATGCTGGGGTCACCAGCCACGAGGGCGTAACCCACATAACGCAGGAACCAGCCCATATCGCGCACCGACTTGCGCATGAACGCCGGGCCGTACTTGGCCACACTGATGGCGTTGAAGCCTGTCGGAAGCACCACACGAATATCAGCATCCCCACCGGCTCCTTCCAAAAGACGGGTCAGAAAGTTGCCTCTCTTTGTGCTGCCGCTGTCGCCGGTGAAGGTGCGTACCGACTGTTCAAAGGCGGCTTGGTCTGCCGCCAGTGGTGTGCCGCCCTGACTACTACTGCGTCCGGTCTCGCCTGTTGTTAGCGGCGATTCAAGGAAGGAGAGGGGCGTGCCCCCCACAAAAATTCTGTTGGCGGCGCGGGCCACGATGGCCTCGGCATTCGCCGCAATGATCCTGGACGCTTCGATCCGGTCTTGACCAGTCCGGAAGAAGGTCACAAGACTGTTCAGTTCCCCGTTGTCAGGGAAACGGTCCTGCTGCTCTGCCTGACGGACGCTGGAGAGCGGCAGCGTGTCGAACAGTTGGGGAGACACGCGCGGGCTGCCGCTGCTGGCGGTCACTGTCATCGACGAAAGCAAGCCGGATCGCGCCACGTTACGGCTGTTGGGATGGTGCTCCGCGGCCCCATGAACAAATGTTTGCAGGCCCTGCGGTGTCGGAGTGACTCGCTGGGTGTGACGTGAAAAGCTCGCAGGCGCCGAATCTGCACTCCATGGCCCACCCAAAGCCCAGTGATGCTGCGACCCCCGTGGTGAGTGCGTTCTATGACCGCTTCCCTTTCCCGGGCGACCCGCTTCAGGACGGACCGCCCCCCGGATACAACTGGCGGTGGTGTCACCGCAGCGTTCTGGCCGCCGTCCACGGACGGATCCCATCGGGGATGGAGCGGCCGCGGATTCTTGATGCCGGCTGTGGCACCGGCGTCAGCACTGACTATCTCTGCCATCTCAATCCGGGTGCGGATGTGCTCGGGGTGGATATCAGTGATGGGGCCCTGGCGGTGGCGCAGGAACGGTGTCAGCGCTCCGGGGCGGCCCAGCAGGTGACCTCTCTGCGTCAGGAGCAGCGCAGTCTTCTGGATCTGGCTGACGAAGGCCCCTTCGACTACATCAACTCTGTGGGGGTGTTGCATCACCTTGATCAACCGGAAGCGGGCCTGCGTGCCTTGAGCGGGTTGTTGGCCCCCCATGGCTTGCTCCATCTCTTTCTGTATGCCGATGCGGGGCGCTGGGAAATTCACCGGACCCAGAAAGCGCTGAACCTCTTGCAGGCCGGCATCGGGGCTGAAGGGCTGCGCTTGGGCCGTGAGCTGTTCGAGACCCTTCCCGACACCAATCGCCTCGCCCGTCATCACCGCGAACGCTGGGCCGTGGACTGTGCTGCGGATGCCAACTTCGCGGATATGTACCTGCATCCGCAGGAGACCAGCTACAACCTCGAGCGGCTGTTCCAATACATCGCCACGGCAGGCCTGCATTTCGCCGGCTTCTCGAATCCGGAGGTCTGGGATCCGGCACGCCTGTTGAACGGCGAGTTGTTGGAGCGTGCCCAGGCCTTGCCCCTTTCTCAGCAATGGGAGCTTGTGGAGCAGCTGGATCCCGACATCAGCCACTTCGAGTTCTTCCTTTCCGCTCAGCCGATCGAACCGGCAGTACTGACCGATGAGGCCTTGCTGCAGTCCCATGGGTTGCGCCAGCCCTGCCTTTGGGGGGAGCCGGATCCGATTCTTGGCACCAACATGGAACCGTTGCAGCTGTCGAGTGAGGAGCGGGCGTTGCTGCAGACCCTGCAAGAGCAGCCTGAGGCTCCGCTGGGAAGCCTGGCCGAGCCGTCGGTGATTCGCCGCCTTGTGGATCGGCGGCTGGTGTTACTGCAGGGTTAAGGAAATGCGCGTGATAGATTCCGCGCGCCATTTCAGGCAGCGCTTGGAGGATTTCTACCGTCTTCAGCGTCGTCTGCTGTTGGCCACCGTTCTGGTGTCCCTGGTCACGGTTCCGATCGTGGCTCTCACCATGAACGTTTCGGTGGCTGGCAGTGTTTTTGTGGGTTCTTGCGCCGGACTTTTGTACGTGCGCCTGCTCGCCCGCAGTGTGGCCCGGCTCAGTGACCAGTCCCGTGGACTGGGGCGTTTTCAGCTCATCGTTCCGACCTTGCTTGTGGTTGGTTCGGCCAAGCTGCCCCAGCTCGATCTGTTGCCGGCATTCCTGGGATTTCTTCTCTACAAGCCCGCCCTGATTCTTCAGCACGTTTTCGACGACCGCTGAAGCTGAGCACTTCTCTCTGCACCCATGGCTTTGCTGCCCCTACCACTTCCGTTCGCTGAACTGGAAGTGGGCCACCACCTGTATTGGCAGATCGGCGATCTGTACCTCCATGGCCAGGTCTTCCTGAGCTCCTGGATCCTGATTGGCATCCTTCTCGCCCTGGTGCTGGCTGGCACCCGCAACATGCAGCGCGACCCTTTGGGTCTGCAGAACCTGATGGAGTTCCTCTGGAACTTCATCCGCGACATCGCCCGCGACAACATCGGCGAGAAGTATTACCGCGATTGGCTGCCATTCATCGGCACCTTGTTCCTGTTCATCTTTGTGAGCAACTGGGGCGGTGCCCTGATCCCCTGGAAGATCTTTGAACTTCCAGAGGGTGAACTCGGCGCTCCCACAGCAGACATCAACACCACTGTGGCGATGGCTCTGCTGGTGTCGCTGGCCTACTTCTATGCCGGTCTGAGCCGCAAAGGTCTGCGGTTCTTCGAGCTGTACGTGGAGCCGACGCCGATCATGCTCCCGTTCAAGATCATCGAGGAATTCACCAAGCCTCTTTCGCTCTCGTTCCGTTTGTTCGGAAACATCCTTGCCGACGAATTGGCGGTGGGTGTGCTGGTTTACCTGGTTCCGCTTTTGGTGCCTCTCCCCGTGATGCTGCTTGGTCTGTTCACCAGTGCCATTCAGGCTTTGATCTTTGCGACCCTCACCGCCTTCTATATCGGTGAAGGTCTCCACGAAGCCCACTAAGGCCCCCTTTTTCTTTCGCCTTCGATCGGCGATCTGCTAAACACATCCGCGCGCAGGTCCGGCATTGCACCCGGGCCCGTTCCTTCGGGAATGTCCCTGCGCGGGGGGAACCGATCCCCAAGTCCATTCCGTACAGCGCTTCCCAGCGCTTCCCCTTACACCACTCAACATGGATTCCATCACCTCCGCCGCTTCCGTTGTGGCCGCTGGCCTGGCAGTCGGCCTCGCCGCCATCGGCCCTGGTATCGGTCAGGGCACCGCGTCCGGCGGCGCTGTTGAGGGCATCGCCCGTCAGCCCGAAGCCGAAGGCAAGATCCGCGGCACCCTGCTGCTGTCCCTGGCGTTCATGGAATCGCTGACCATCTACGGCCTGGTGGTGGCTCTGGTGCTCCTGTTCGCCAACCCCTTCGCCGGCTGATCAGTGCTGGGGGATCGTTGATCCCCCCTTCTGAACTCCTTGTTTCGATTCCTTTCCAGCGCACCTTTCCATGACCTGGCTTCTGCTCGCTGAAGCAGGTGTTCCGGAGGGAGGTCTTTTTGACCTCGATGCCACCCTTCCGCTAATGGCGGTTCAGGTGGTTCTCCTCACCTTCCTGCTCAATGTTCTCTTCTTCCGTCCGGTCGGCAAGGTCGTGGAAGATCGTGAGGGCTACATCTCCACCAGTCGTGCTGACGCCAAGCAGAAGCTTGCCCAGGTTGAACGCCTGGAAGCTGATCTGGCTGAACAGCTGAAAGGTGCCCGTCAGGCCGCTCAGGCCGTGATCGTTGAGGCGGAACAAGAAGTCGATCGGCTTTACCGCGAAGCACTGGCACAGGCGGAAGCCGAAGCCAACCGCACGAAAGAGGAAAGCCGTCGCGCCATCGAGGCCGAGCGTGAATCCGCCCGATCCCAATTGAAGGGTCAGGTGGATCAGCTGAGCACCACGATCATCAACCGTTTGCTGACCGCGTGATGACTCTCAATTTCAATCCGCTTGAGACCAATCTGGTCAACCTGGTCATTGTGATCGGTGTCCTGGTTTGGTTCCTACGTGGGTTCCTGGGAGGAATCCTGGAACGCCGCCGAGCTGACATCCTTCAGGAGCTGCAGGATGCTGAGTCCCGCCTGAAGACTGCCAGCGAAAACCTGAGCAAGGCCCAGTCCGAATTGGCTGCTGCCCAGCAGAAAGCCGAAAAGATTCGTGCTGACGGCCAGACCCGCGCCGCAGGTATCCGTGCCGAAGGCGAGAAGCGGACCATCTCCGTGATGGCTGCCATCAAGGCCGGTGCCGATGCTGATGCTGAGGCTGATGCCGCTCGAATCAAAGACAGCCTTCGTCGTGAGGCCGCTCTTGCTTCGATCGACAAGGTTCTTGCCGAACTACCCGGCCGTCTCGATGCCAAAGCTCAGGCCAAGTTGATCGATTCCACCATCAAAAATCTGGAGAACGCCTGATGCCTCTCCTTAACTCCCTCGCCACCCCTTACGCCGAAGCATTGCTTCAGGTCACAGAGGCCCGTGGCGAGTCTGAAACCGTTGCGGATCAATGCAAGCAACTGCTTGAGATCTGGAACGATTCCGAGGACTTCCGTGACGCCATGGTGTCTCCGGTTCTTGAGCCCGACGCCAAAAAGAAAGCTCTCAAAGCTCTTGTTGGTGAGGATGTCACTCCTTCAGTTTTCAATTTGCTGAAGGTGCTGGCTGATCGCCAACGTCTCATTGCTTTTGATGCGGTCATGCTCCGCTACCTCGAGCTCTACCGCGAACAGCAAGGCATCACGCTGGCCCAGGTCCGTTCTGCTCAAAGCCTCACCGAGGATCAACAGGCGGCACTGTCTAAGAAGGTGCAGGCCATGGCCGGCACCAACAAGGTCGACATCGACCTCAGTGTGGATCCGTCCTTAATTGGCGGCTTCGTCGTGAGTCTCGGATCTCAGGTGATCGACGCCAGTTTGTCTGGCCAGGTTCGTCGCCTTGGTCTGGCACTCGCCAAGGCGAGCTGACCTCACTCTTTCCTCCAACGCTCCTTCCTCCCCAACTCCCACCTGGGATCACACGCCATGGTTTCCATCCGTCCTGACGAGATCAGCGCCATCCTCAAACAGCAAATTGAGGACTATGACAAGTCGGTTTCCGTCAGCAATGTCGGTACCGTTCTGACTGTGGGCGACGGCATCGCCCGCGTCTACGGCCTGCAGCAAGCCATGGCTGGCGAACTCATTGAATTTGAGGACGGCACCGAAGGCATCGCCCTGAACCTCGAAGACGACAACGTCGGCGCGGTGCTGATGGGTGAGGGATACGGCATTCAGGAAGGCAGCACGGTCAAGGCAACCGGCAAGATTGCCTCTGTTCCTGTCGGTGAAGCCCTGTTGGGCCGCGTGGTGAACTCCCTGGGTCGCGCCATCGACGGCAAGGGTGAAATCCCCACCAGCGAAACGCGCCTGATCGAGTCCATGGCGCCCGGCATCATTCAGCGCAAATCGGTGCACGAGCCGATGCAGACCGGCATCACCGCGATCGACGCAATGATCCCCGTTGGCCGAGGTCAGCGCGAGCTGATCATTGGTGACCGTCAGACCGGTAAAACTGCCATCGCGATCGACACGATCCTGAACCAGTCGGATCAGGACATGATCTGCGTCTACGTCGCGGTGGGGCAAAAGGCTGCCTCCGTGGCCAACGTTGTTGAGGTGCTGCGTGAGCGCGGTGCCCTCGACTACACCGTGATCGTGGCTGCGAACGCTTCTGAGCCCGCTGCACTGCAGTACCTGGCTCCTTACACAGGTGCCACCATCGCCGAGTACTTCATGTACAAGGGCAAGGCCACCTTGGTGATCTACGACGATCTTTCCAAGCAGGCTGCCGCCTATCGCCAGATGTCGCTCTTGCTGCGTCGTCCGCCCGGTCGTGAGGCTTACCCCGGTGACGTCTTCTACTGCCACAGCCGTTTGCTGGAGCGCGCTGCCAAGTTGTCTGACGCGATGGGCAAGGGTTCGATGACCGCTCTGCCGATCATCGAGACTCAGGCCGGCGACGTTTCGGCTTACATCCCCACTAACGTGATTTCCATCACGGACGGACAGATCTTCCTCAGCTCTGACCTGTTCAACTCCGGTCTACGCCCAGCTATCAACGTTGGTATCTCCGTGAGCCGGGTGGGTGGTGCTGCCCAGACCAAGGCCATCAAAAAGATTGCCGGCACCCTGAAGCTGGAGCTTGCTCAGTTCGACGAGCTGGCTGCCTTCTCGCAGTTCGCCTCTGACCTGGATGCCTCCACCCAGCAGCAGCTCGAGCGTGGCAAGCGCTTGCGTGAACTGCTCAAGCAGCCTCAGTTCAGCCCCCTGATCCTGGCTGAGCAGGTCGCCATCGTTTATGCGGGTGTGAAGGGCCTGATCGATGCCGTCCCCGTCGACAAGGTGGTCGACTTCTCCCGAGAACTTCGTGAGTACCTCAAGTCCAACAAGGCTGAGTTCATCTCCGAAATCCAGGAGAAGAAGGTGATGAGCCCTGAGGCTGAGGCCATCCTCAAGGATGCCATCACCGAAGTCGTGTCCACCATGGTCGCTTCTGCGGCCTGACGGAGCTGCCGACATGGCGAATCTCAAAGAAATCCGCGACCGAATTAAGTCGGTCAAAAACACCCGCAAGATCACCGAGGCCATGCGCCTGGTGGCTGCGGCCAAGGTGCGCCGCGCCCAGGAGCAAGTGCTCCGCAGCCGTCCCTTCGCGGATCGGCTGGCGCGAATCCTGGAAAATCTCCAGTCCCGCATGCGTTTCGAAGATGCAGCATCTCCCCTGATGCAGCAGCGCGATGTGGAGACCATCACCCTGGTGGCGATCACTGGTGATCGCGGTCTGTGTGGTGGCTACAACGCCAACATCATTAAGCGCACGGAACAACGTTTCGCTGAACTGAAGGGCAAAGGCTTTGATGTGAAGCTGCTGCTGGTTGGCACTAAAGCGATCGGCTATTTCACCCGTCGTGACTATCCGATCCAGGCCACTTTCTCTGGTCTTGAGCAGGTGCCCACCGCCGATGAGGCCAACACGATCTCCACGGATCTGCTGGCTGAATTCCTAGCTGAGAGCACCGATCGAGTGGAGTTGATCTTCACCAAGTTCATCAACCTGGTGAGCTGCAAGCCCGTGGTGCAGACTCTGTTGCCCTTGGATCCTCAGGACATTGCTGATCCTGAGGACGAGATCTTCCGTCTCACCACAAAGGACGGCTTGTTGACGGTCGAGCCCGGTGCTGGCCCTGCTAACACCGAGCCGAAGATTCCTTCGGACATTGTGTTTGAGCAGACACCTGAACAGCTGCTGAATGCACTGCTTCCTCTGTATCTGCAAAACCAGATGCTGCGTTCCCTGCAGGAATCAGCAGCCTCTGAACTGGCCAGCCGGATGACGGCCATGAACAACGCCAGTGACAATGCCAAGGAGTTGGCCAAGACCCTCACCCTTGACTACAACAAGGCACGTCAGGCTGCAATTACCCAGGAGATCCTGGAAGTTGCAGGTGGTGCCGCCGCTGTTGGCTGATTCGTTCAGTTCACAAAATGCTCAAAAGCCGGCCCAATGGGGCCGGCTTTTTTGTTGCGTTGTCTTTAAACTATGAGGCTATTGTTGTAGGTTGCGATGTCTAGATAGGCGCCGCTCTCGAGCTGTGAAATGTCGCTAAATGCCGACAGATTTAGGGCGCCAGCTTTGCCAAGCTCTTCAAAAGTAGCTGTGCTGAATGTGTAGTTGTCTCCCCACTCTTTGGTGCTTGCTGCTGACTTCTTTAATTTATTGAAGAGTTTTTTGAAGCTGTAGTTGGTTTTTCCGAACCTCACTTTTTCGATCTTATTGGCCTTGTTGTATTTGCCAAAGGCATCGGCGAAAACAATGCCATTGGCGCGTCCTCCATTCGTCAGGTCGGTGGTTGAAAGAAGGACGTCGCGGTTGTTGATTAATACGCTGTTTATAACAATGTCTGGGTACCAGAATTTTGGATTGAATGCGTGGTCCTTGCCGAAAGAAACGGTGTCTTTCCCGCCGCCGCCATCAGCAATGAAAGCCCAGCCATCAGTTTTAAACTTATAGGTGTCGTTGCCTTTGCCTCCCGACATCACTGAGGGATAGGTGGAGTAACCCCCTGGGGCTTTCGGATCGTCGGCAGTGAAGCTTGCATTGGTCAGGATGTCATTCCCCCCGCCCGTGTAAAAACCTTGGCCTCCTGCGCAGTTCAGCTTGTCTTTCTTCTTGGTGCCCAGCTGTGTGGTGTAAGGCCCGAAATCAATGGGTTGCATTGCACTGAGTTGGTTTCTCTCAATAGTGTTGCTCGCTCCTGCTGACTACGTTTGGGATGAGGGGTTTGTTTTTGGCATTGCGTGCTTCAGCATCATCGGTTGTTTCCCACGGTGGTCTCCACGGCTCAGCTGTCGATCGATCCTCTGCAGCAAGCCATCGTGCTTAAGGAGCTGTTGGCTTTGCGTGGTGATGCTGAAGGCAATCCCAGCGATGGATGTGCTTGGACAGGAGATCTCCATGGTGTGTGGCAGCTGCATCGGCATCCATCTTTTTCGGCGCTAGCGCAACAGGTGGCGCTCCATGCCAGGACGTATCTCGATGAAACTGGATTTGCAAAGGACCAAGTTGCGCTGCATTTGCAGCGTTGCTGGCCAGTGATCAGTGAATGGGATCAGGCGATCGGGCGGCACCATCATCCGAATGCCCATCTGAGTGCTGTGCTCTATCTCACAGGCAGTGGTTCAGGTGCGGAGGGTGCACTTCGTTTGCATGCGATGCATCAACCGAATGAGTTGGTGTCTGGCTTGGCGGTGGGCTACGGCGGTCCGATTGTTGAAGACCACCCGATGAACCAGTCCCACTGGGATCTGGCTCCACGACCGGGTTTGCTCGTGCTCTTTCCATCGAGCCTTCACCACAGTGTGTTGCCGAATGCCGACCCCGATGAGCTGCGTTGTTCGATCAGTTTTGATTTCGTGCTGACAGCTCCCGAGCAGGGTGGTTCTCCGGAGTACTTGGCACCTCACCCCAGCCAATGGGCATCTCAGTGAGGGTATCCCTCCTGGCTCCCGCGTAAAAGGCTGTTCCAGCCCTGATGTATGCCTCGTCTTGTTTTCGGGCCCCAGAACTTGTTGGCCACGGGCCAAAATACAGGGGAGATGTGTGTTGGTTCATGGTGGAATCTTTGATTTTGGATTGCAATTGTTGTCGCCTATTTCTTGCTGTTTTGCTTTAGCTTGTGGACGATTCGGCGATAAAATTGATGAGTTCATAGTAGTCCATTGATGTGGAGTGATTGCTTGAATCGATTAGATTTGCCTTCAGTTTTGTGTTGTGCAAAGGTAGAGAATTATTGAGTAAAATTTCCGTTAATTGGTCGGGATGCTGGCTGAGATTTTCTTCTAGTTTTTTGCTGAATTTGATTACTTTCTTGGCATATTGCATGGTTGTTGGTCTATTGTTAGGTTCTCTTTTGCAGGCTTTCCACTGCATGCTCAAGGCTTCGCCTAGATAGGCATTGGCGATTGCCATGGACTTGGCGAGCGCAACAGCCTGCTTGTGGTCGCTTCGAGCGACTTGGTGTGGCGCTATCTCCGTTGATCGATGCTGTCGTTTTGATTTTCGTGTGAATGATTCGCCTGTTATTTCATTGTGAATGTTTCCGATCAATTGGTCCATGAGTTGATCTCGTCTCTTCTTTGTGAATCCTGCTTGCTTAAGCCCCCAATCCACTGTTGTTGCTGGGGAAATTACCTCCGCATTACCTGTTGCTAGCAACCTCCCCTTCAGCTTTTCTCCCGTCAGTTGATCCATGCCGCCCTTGAGAACAAGTGTTCCACGGCCTCCGAGCTGGCTGCTGGCGTATTGACCATTTTGATCGCTGGTCAATCCAGGTTCTTGCATGGAAGGTTGAAGGTCTCCATTTTTGTCGAGATGGATTCGGCTGTGACGTAATGGCCCATTTGTTGTAGTCGTGAGATGTTCCACGGAAGGAGGGATCCATGGATTATTTTGGCTTAAGATTGAATTTGATGGTGCTGCGGTGTTAGCAGGTTTTGGGTTGTAGAGCCGCATCACCAGGTTGAACGTTCCGCTGTTTGGTGTGGGCAGTCTGTTTTGTTCGCTTGACGCTGTTGTGGGTGAGCTGGATGAAAGTGTGAGTGCGAAAGACGTGCTGTTCGTTTCGTTTAATTCAGGGAATTGAACAGATCCCAGTGCATAGACATTGTTGGCGATGGTTGCGCTTGGATCGTTTGCTTCGATGTAAAATGAGTTGTTTGTGTCAGTAATAATTTCATTGTTGCTGTTGTATGCCGTGATTGACCACGATCCCGGAGTGTTGATAGGAGGTAGAGAGGATTGTTCAAAACTGATGCTGTAATCCTCAGAGCCGTCGAGAAGGTTGCCTTCTCCGTCTTGATAGGTTTGGGGATAGGTGCCATCCGCTGCGATGTTTGCGCCGAGGCCAACAGCGGCTACGGCGGCGCCGGTCAGCCAGTTGCTGCCTCGAAGAGCATATGTTGGTTTGTATTGCCCCAGGGTCGTGTTGATTAACCAGTAATTTGTAGATTCGTCTGTGTTAGCGCTGCTGATTCTACTCGCGACATCTTTGGCATCTCGATATCCATTTCTGATGTCTGTTGACGCTGCTTTGAAGCCAGAGTTGTCGGCTGCTGCTGTTAGGCCGATGGAATAGGTACCAGCTCCGAACTGGTTAAAAAGGGCTGATTGGTCGTAGAGAGTGCCCGAGGTGTTTAGTTCACCATTGGTGATGCCTGAGTAGTAGGTGTTTGTGCTGTTGCTGTAAACGGCGTTGGAGAGTTGGGTGAAGAAGTCATTTGCGCTGTTTTCTTCCTGGCTGACGAGTGATGTTGGGATTGTGTATGTCGATTCATCTTTGACGACAGTTGTGATGTCGAATGACTTGTTGATTGCATAGCTCGATGCAAGATCCAAGCCAGCACCCATGTTTGTCTGTTGGTATGGCGTTACTGCTTCTGTCTCGCCGTCAGGGGTTTGGTATGGATCCACTTCAGTTCGTCCCAGAATCCACGCTTGGGGGCTGGCGATTCCAATTGCTCCATCAATGGTTTTGGCCTTTTCCAGGATGATGTCGCCGGCCCCCGACCAGAAAAACGTCTGAGATGATGTGCCTTCGGGTGATGTCTGGTAAGCCGATCCATCGCTGAATTGCACATTCGTGTATGGGTCGATGACCTGAATCAGTGTGTATGTTCCGTCTTCTGGTGTTGGGTATTCGACCTCCAGAATCTGATTGGATAAATCTAGAAAGGCATTGGTGTACAACACCTGTGTATTAGGGGTGACAATCGTCGATGTCTGGTTAATCGAATTGCCGATAAAAAACGTATTGATTGGTTTTCCGCCCTCCGCGGTTTGTGTGGTGTAAAGCCCCTGTTTCTCCCAGAATTGTTGCAGTGGCAGCCCCCAAACGTAGGCGCATACGCTTGCGATATAGCTGTTTGATGCCTTTTGGATTCTTGGGAGAGGATTGTATGGACCTAAAATTTGCTTTGACGATGTGTAGATTGCTTTGTAGAAGGTTGGTATAGAGCTGTTTGCCGCTTGTCCTCCTGTGAGCGGGGCCGGTGCGCTTGGCATTGGTTTGTAAATGCTTGATTCAAGAATTTTATTTTTTTCGCTGTGAGTGGCAATCTATTGCCAGGTGCTTCATATTTTCTTTGTTTTCGTATTGCTAACGATTGTGGTTTTGGATTAGCCGTTTGGCTTGATTTAAGCGACTGCTTTGTGGTGCGTGCTTCAGCATCATCGGTTGTTTCCCACGGTGGTCTCCACGGCTCAGCTGTCGATCGATCCTCTGCAGCAAGCCATCGTGCTTAAGGAGCTGTTGGCTTTGCGTGGTGATGCTGAAGGCAATCCCAGCGATGGATGTGCTTGGACAGGAGATCTCCATGGTGTGTGGCAGCTGCATCGGCATCCATCTTTTTCGGCGCTAGCGCAACAGGTGGCGCTCCATGCCAGGACGTATCTCGATGAAACTGGATTTGCAAAGGACCAAGTTGCGCTGCATTTGCAGCGTTGCTGGCCAGTGATCAGTGAATGGGATCAGGCGATCGGGCGGCACCATCATCCGAATGCCCATCTGAGTGCTGTGCTCTATCTCACAGGCAGTGGTTCAGGTGCGGAGGGTGCACTTCGTTTGCATGCGATGCATCAACCGAATGAGTTGGTGTCTGGCTTGGCGGTGGGCTACGGCGGTCCGATTGTTGAAGACCACCCGATGAACCAGTCCCACTGGGATCTGGCTCCACGACCGGGTTTGCTCGTGCTCTTTCCATCGAGCCTTCACCACAGTGTGTTGCCGAATGCCGACCCCGATGAGCTGCGTTGTTCGATCAGTTTTGATTTCGTGCTGACAGCTCCCGAGCAGGGTGGTTCTCCGGAGTACTTGGCACCTCACCCCAGCCAATGGGCATCTCAGTGAGGACCCCTTTGCCTGAGAGAATGCGACCTCTTCTCTGTTGACACCGGACATGTCCGACGTGGCCACTTACACCGTCCGCGCCGAGTTCGAAGGCGAGAGTCATGTCTTCTCTTGCCGCGCTGACCAAACGGTGCTCAATGCAGCGGAAGCAGCTGGCGTCATGCTCCCCAGCTCCTGCTGCTCCGGCGTCTGCACCACCTGTGCTGCGGTGGTCAGTGAAGGCAGCGTTGAACAGCCCGATGCCATGGGCGTGAAAGGGGAGCTGCAGCAGCAGGGCTACAGCCTGTTGTGTGTGGCCTTCCCGCGCGCTGATCTCACCCTGAAGGCGGGTCAGGAAGATGCCCTCTATGAAGCCCAGTTCGGCCAATATCAGAAGTGAGATTGATCCGCCTGCAGCGGAAGTTCTCCTGGCCTGCTGAGATGCCGTTGAAGGATCTGCGCGGTTGGATTCGACAGCAGCTAGCGGCAGAGGGTGACTTGCTGCGTTGGGCCCTCACCGCGGTCTCTGACGATGCCGATGGAGGCCGAACGATCCAGGTTGAGGCGGTGATCAGCGCATGATCTCGCCGCCGATGCCAACGCTGATGCTGGTGCCCACGGGCATCGGTTGCGACATCGGAGGCTATGCCGGCGATGCTCTGCCCTCAGCACGGTTGCTGGCTGCAGCGAGCGGCTGCCTGATCACCCATCCCAACGTGATGAATGGGGCTTCGCTCTATTGGAGCGATTCCCGCGTGCACTATGTGGAGGGCTACGGCATCGATCGTTTCGCCGTGGGTGAGTGGGTCCTGCGACCGGTGCGGCGGCAGCGGATCGGTTTGCTCCTGGATGCCGGGATTGAAGCGGAGCTGGCCCAGCGTCAGATTCAGGTGGCTGAGGGCTGCCGCGCCAGCTTGGGTTTGGACATCGGCCCGGTGATTTCAACGGATACACCGCTCGAGGTGACGCTCGAGCGCGGTGCCAGTGGCGCCAGCTGGGGGCGATTGGGTTGTCCTGATGCCTTGCTGCGGGCCGGTGAACGGTTGAAGCAGGCGGGGGCGACGGCGATCGCCGTGGTGGCTCGCTTCCCGGAGGATCCGGAGAGTGAAGAGCTGGCCGCCTATCGCCAGGGCAGTGGTGTGGATGCATTGGCTGGTGCTGAAGCGGTGATCAGCCACCTGCTGGTGAAGCAATTGCAGATCCCCTGTGCCCATGCGCCAGCTTTGGACCCGTTGCCCTTGGATCCGCAGCTGGATCCGAGAGCGGCGGGTGAGGAGCTCGGCTACACCTTCCTGGCCTGTGTGCTGGTGGGGCTGAGCCGGGCACCGGATCTGGTGATCGGCGATAGGCAGCCTGGAGATCTCGATGCGGCGCAGTTGGGGGCGGTTGTGGTGCCCGATGGGGCCTTGGGGGGAGAAGCGGTGCTGGCTTGTCTGGCACGGAATGTTCCGCTGATCACGGTGGAGAACCCATCGGTGCTGTCGGTCACGGCCGAGCGGTTGGGGCTTGGCGGGTCTGTTCTGCAAGCGCGCAGCTACGCCGAAGCGGCTGGCTTGTTAACAGCGCTGCGGGAAGGATTGAATCCGGCATCCCTGGGCCGCCCATTGCCTGCGTTGCAACGGTTGGATTGATGCCTGGCGGTTTCGGGGGAACTCTTGATCAGAGCCCATGCCCCTGTGGGGGTGGGGTCTATCGCAGCTGCTGTGAGCCATTGCATCGCGGTGATCAGCGTGCTGAAACGGCTGAACAGTTGATGCGCTCGCGCTATTCAGCCTTTGCCCGCAGGGAGGTGGATTACCTGCTGGCCACCCATCCCGAGCCGAATGTTCCAGAGCAGCAGCGGCGTCGGGCCCTCGAGCGGAGTTGCCGTCAGACCCATTGGCTCGGCTTGACCGTGCTTGCGGTCAGCGCAGGTGGACCAGGGGATCTGGAGGGAACGGTGCAGTTCGAGGCCGGCTACCGCGGTGGGGTGCTCAAGGAAACATCTCTGTTTCGACGTCGAGATGGTGAGGTCGATGGCCCATGGCTCTATGTGGGCGCGCTCAAGCTGCAGGGTTAACGCAGGCAAGCCATCGGATGCCGTGGTGGCACCCCAAGGGCTTTGGCCACGCCGGGGTGGCACACCGATCCCTGCACGGTGTTCAGCCCAGAGAGCAGTTCCGGCCGTTCTGTCACGGCTTCTTCCAGGCCCCGGCCTGCGATGCCCAGGATGTAAGGGAGGGTCACGCTCACCAGGGCTTCGGTTGAGGTGAAGGGCACGGCACCGGGCATGTTGCCCACGGCGTAGTGCTGCACACCGTGAATGGTGACGGTGGGATCGCGATGGGTGGTTTCCTGGCTGGTGGCGATGCAGCCCCCCTGGTCGATCGCCACATCGACGATCACGGACCCCGGGCGCATCTGCTGCACCATTCCCTCATCCACCAGGGTGGGGGCCCGACCGCCGGGGGTGAGCACTGCCCCGATCACCAGATCGGCCGTCGGCACCAAGCGCTCCAGCAGGCCGCGGCTGCTCACCACACTCATCAACCGGCCGCGCCGATCCGCCTCCAGGCTGCGCAGCCGTTGGGGCGAGCGATCGAGCAGCAGCACTTCCGCATCCATGGCAGCGGCCGTGCGTGCGGCGTTCCAGCCCACGGTGCCGGCGCCAAGCACCACCACCCGTGCCGGTTGCACACCGGTGCAGCCCCCCATTAGAACGCCCCTCCCACCGTGAGGTTTTTCCAGCAGGTGGGCGCCCACCTGGGCGGCCAAGCGCCCCGCGATTTCGCTCATCGGTGCCAGCAACGGCAGGCTGCCGTTCTCCAGCTGAACGGTTTCGTAGGCGATGGCGGTGGTGCCCGCTTCCAGCAGAGCTTCCCCGACGCTTGGGTATGCCGCCAGGTGCAGGTAAGTGAACAGAACCATGTCCTGCCGCAGGTAGGCAAATTCCTCCGCCTGTGGTTCCTTCACCTTCACCACCAAATGGGCGCCCCAGGCCTCCTCGCGGCTCACCATCTGTGCACCTGCGGCGGCGAAGGCTTCATCCCCGATTCCCGCTCCAGCCCCGGCTCCGGTTTCGATGCGCACCTCCAAGCCCTGGCTCACCAGCTCCCTCACGGCATCGGGGGTCAGCGCCACGCGCTGCTCATCGAGCTTGATCTCCTTCGGCACACCGATGCTGGCCATCGGGGCCGAGAGGACGGAGGGTGCCATGGCGGCTTCAAGGGGATCCCTTCAATGTGGCTCCGCCACGCGCAACCCGCCACAGCTCAATGGCGCGACTGCTTTAGGCCGCGGCAATCGGCAACCGCCAGCCGCTGCCGAAGGCCTGGGGGCTCACCTTGAGCAACGGTGCCGCTTGCCGCCGCTTGAATTCGGCCCGTTTCAGCAGCCGTTCAACCCGCTCCACCAGGCCTGGATCGTGGCCGGCGGCCACCAGGGTTGCGCAGGAGTGGCGCTCCTGGATTATGGCCTTGAGCAGTGCATCCAGGGCGTCGTAATCGGGCAAAGAGTCGCTGTCTTTTTGGTTGGGCCGTAGCTCGGCGCTGGGGGGTTTGCGTCGAATCGCTTCCCCCACCAGCTCCCCGTGCGTCGGTAGCCCCAGTGCCTTACGGCAGCCCCGGGCTGCGTCGCTGTCGAGCCAGTCGCACAGAGCAAATACGCTGGTTTTGTAGAGATCGCCAATCACCGCTAGCCCGCCGTTCATGTCGCCGTAGAGGGTGCAATAGCCAACGGCTAGCTCTGATTTATTGCCGGTGGTGAGCAGCAATTGGCCCTGTTGATTGGCCACGGCCATCAGCAGGGTGCCGCGAATCCGGGATTGCAGATTTTCCGCTGTCACCCCCTGGGGGTCCTCCCCCAGCGGCGCCCTCAGGGCTTGGTCGTAGCCCTCCATCAGGCCGGCGATGGGCACCGTGTTGGTCTGCAGGCCCAACCGTTGGGCCAAGGCCAAGGCATCGTCGATGGATCCGGCGGAACTCCATGGGGAGGGCATCAGCAGTGCCGACACCGCTTCGTTCCCCAGGGCCGCTGTGGCGATCACTGCCACCAGCGCTGAGTCGATCCCGCCGCTTAACCCGAGCAATGCGCGTTTGAAACCGCATTTTTGGGCATAGTCGCGCACGCCGAGCACAAGAGCTCGGAACAGCCGCTCCAGGGCACTCATTGGCTGGACCTTGATCGGGGCGGGATGATCGCTGTCCCAAAGCGCGAGATGCTCCTCACAGACGGGAAGCTCGAGCTGCACAGCGCCATCGGCCCCCACCACAAAACTGGCCCCGTCGAAGACCAGCTCGTCGTTGCCCCCCACTTGATTGAGATAGATGAGTGGGCAGTTGAGTCGCTGCGCCGCCGCCGTCGCTAACTGTTGGCGCAGGGCGGGCTTGGCGGCATCGAAGGGGGAGGCCGCCAGATTGATCAGCAGATCTGGCTGTTCGGGGATCAATTGATCAATGGGGTCCGGTCCGGCCAGGCGCTCGCGCTGCAAGCCGTCATCCACCCAGAGGTCTTCGCAGATGGTGAGCCCCAGCCGCTCACCGCCCGGCAGGGTTAAGAGACAGGGTCCGTCGCCAGGACGGAAGTAGCGACGCTCATCAAAGACGTCGTAAGTGGGAAGTAGTTGTTTGTGGGCAATCGGCCGCCAGCCCAGGCGATTGACGAGCACCACACCGTTCAGCAGCCGCGGGCTGCGGGCATCTGCGACTGGTAGTGCTGCACCCACCAAAAGCGTGACGCTGCTGCTGAGTTGGTTCACCAGCCACTGCAGGACCGACTCCTGCTGCTGGATGCGGCTGGGCTCGAGCAACTGGTCCCGGGGGGGATAGCCCCAGAGGGAGAGTTCCGGTGTGAGCACCAGTTCTGCGTTCTGTTGTTCCGCCTTCCGCACGGCATCAAGGATCCGTGCAGCATTCCCGTTGAAGTCCCCGACAACGGGGTTGAGTTGGGCCAGGGCGATGCGCATCAGCAGAGGCTTCCCGAGAGGCCATAGAGATTGTGCTGGAGCAACAGCGGCCAGACTGATTCCGGGATTTCAGCCACGTTGGGTTGACGGCGCAGTTGTGAACTGGCGGTGGCGGGAACCTTTAGATCCAGCAGCTCCACCCGTCCGCCGAGATCCCGCAGCGCCTGCAGATTGGCGTTTTCGATCGGCCAGCCCTTGCGTGGGGCGATCGCCAAGCGGCACTGCGGCAGCCAGTCATCGCTCTGTTTCCAACGGGGAATCTGGCCGGCAAGATCGCTGCCCACCACAAACACCAGCTCCCGATCGGGCCAATGCTGGGCGGCCCGCTGCAAGGTGATCAAGGTGTATGGGCTGCTCAGATGCTGGGCCAGCTCCAGCCGTTCGTCCTGCAGTTGCTCCACCAGCTGGCCGAGCAGCATCGCTCGCAAGGTGAGGGGAGCATCGTGCTGTTTCAGGGGGTTATCGCTGGCCCAGGTCGCCACCTGCCCGTAGCGGTTCAGCAGCCCCTCCAGCAGCACCTGATGGCCCCGGGTGGGTGGATCGGCACTGGTGCCCAGCAAGGCGATGGCAGCAGCAGTCATCTCAGGGCAGCAGCGGTTGGGGATCCTGCTCCAGGGCTTTCGGCCAGCGCAACAGCCAGTGATGCACCACGGGATCCCGGTCGGCTAGGCGTCGCAGCAGGGCCCCGGGTTGACCGCCGCGGTGCCGCAGCAATTGCTGCGCCACCAGCCGTCCTGTTCGGCGGCTGGCATGAACCGCAAGGGCCGCTTGGGCGAGGGCCACGGGGGCGGCCGGGGCCAGACTCCCGCCCCCGCTGACGGGCATCAGGAGCAGGAGTGCCTGCTTGAGAGCCGCTAGGCCGAGCTGAACACCGCCCAGGAGGGCGTTATGGCTGGAGAGTCGGGTGAGCAGCAGTCGTGCGGCCGCTGGCGTCATCGGCAGGTTGTAAAGGCGGCTGAGCTGCAGCACTAGGGCGGTGTCGCAGGCCATGCCTCCCGCCATATCCAGAGCCAGTACAGGGTTGACGGCCACACCGGTGGCTTTGGCGGCCGCGTAGCGGCCGATCAGGCTCTGGGCCGTGCGGCGGTGCTGTTGCAGCCGGAGCTGTTGGCAGGCTCCCTGGAAGCGGTCGGCCTGCCGCAGCGACTGAATGGCCAGCAACAGGCTGCCTTCGTTCTCCAGCTGCTGGCAGAGCTGCTCTCGCAGGTTCTGCACTTGTGGTGTCGTGATCGTGCTGCGAACCCGGCCATCGGCTTGGATCTGAGGGCTGCGAGGTGCAGCCGCCGCAGCGGTGATCGGGAGATTCACCGGCAGGCGGGCACGGATGCTGCGGAGCAGCGCAGTGCGCTCTTGTTCCGGCCAGCGGTCGCTGCGGTTCAGCACCACCTGCAGGGGCTTTCCGGTGGCCAGAAGTGTGGTCAAGGCTTCCAGGTCGCCCCGGGTCAGGTCGCTGTCTACCACCAGCAGAACCAGGTCGGCTCCCATGGCCACGCGGGAGGCCAAACGAGCCCGTCCGGCGGCATTGATTTCATCAATGCCGGGTGTGTCCACCAGCTCCACCTTTGTGAGCCCTGCAATCTCAACCGGCCAGGCCACCGCCTGTTGACGCCGGGTGCTGCCGTGGGCGACATCCGTCTCCAGCAGCGGGCGTTGGATCAAGGCATTGATCAGGCTGGACTTGCCGACTCCCACGCGACCAAACAGGGCGATGCGCAGGCGCCGTTGCTGGAGTCGATGCAGCTGACGATCCAGAAGCTGTAATTCACCCCCGAGCAGTCCCTGTTCCCGGGCGCTCAGCTGCAGCTGGCTGCGCCAGTGCTCGAGCAGCAGCTGGCAGCGTCCAACGGTGTGGGGCGGGGTGGCTTCCATCCCGCTCATGCTGCCGGCTTGCGCCACCAGCCGGCCAGCACCGCCAGCACCGATTCGGCGCCGATCACGCCGACAAATCCTCCGAATTCATCCACAACCACGCGCACGCCGCCGCTGTCGCGCCGGAACCCCGTCAGCAGCCGATCGGCCCGGATCATTTCTGGCACATACTCCACCGCTTCGCAGAGGTCGACGGGGGTGAGCAGTCCACGGTTTTCCAGCAGAGCGGTGAGCATCCGTTCGCGGCTTGCTACCCCGAGCACCTTGTCCACCTGATCGCCGAGGACCACCCACCAGGGGTCGTTGTTGCTCATCAGTTGGGCCCGCTGGGCTTCGATACTCAGGCTCCCGTCCAGGGTGGGAGCCGCAACCCGCGGCGTCATCAGGTCACGGGCGGTGAGATCGTTCAGCTGAAACACCTTGCCGATCATCGCGGCTTCGTCGGCTTCAATTTCTCCCTTTTGCGAGCCAAGGCGAGCCAGCAGACGGATCTCCTCTTCGTTGGTGCTCAGTTCCGCTTCCGCGGTAATGGCCGGCAGCATGCGCTCCAGCAGCAGCACCAATGGTCGCAGGGCCAATCCGAGCCAATGCAGCAGTGGCGCACTGGTCAGGGCCACCGGCAGAGCCAGGCGGCTGCCAAGAGCTTTGGGCAGAATTTCCCCCAGCAGGATCACCAGCACGGTGAGGCCGACTGAGAACACCGGTAGGGCGGCGCCGCTGATGTTGCGTTGCTCGAACACCCAGGCGGCATAACCGCCCAGCATCAGGCTTCCGAAAATATTGAAACCGTTGTTGGCGATGACCAAGGCGGAGAGGGTTCGGCCGAGGCGCTGCCGCAATTGCGCAAGGCGTCGCGCACCTGGAATAGGCCTTTCTCGTGCGGCTAGCTCATGCACGCGAATTGGACTCACCGTGAGGAGTGCGGCTTCCACGCCCGAACAGAGAGCTGAGCCCAACAGCACCACCAAAACAAGCAGCGACAGCACCAGTAGGTCCGAGTTGGGCGCCATCCGGCGGGATCCTCCAGTCGACTTACTCTATCGATGCTTGCAGGACATTCCAGCCGTGAAAAAGGCCTTGATTACTGGGATCACGGGCCAGGACGGAAGCTATTTGGCTGAGCTTCTCCTCGAGAAGGGATATGAAGTGCATGGCATCAAACGTCGAGCTAGCAGTTTCAATACCAGCCGGATTGATCATCTGTATCAAGATCCCCATGAGGCTGACCCCAGGCTGGTTCTTCACTACGGCGATCTCACCGACAGCACCAATCTGATCCGGATTATTCAGCAGGTTCAGCCTGACGAGATTTATAACCTCGGGGCTCAGAGTCATGTGGCGGTGAGTTTCGAAGCTCCGGAATACACCGCCAATAGTGATGCTCTGGGAACGCTTCGGATCCTCGAGGCTGTTCGAATTTTGGGTTTGACTGAAAAAACTCGGATTTATCAGGCCAGCACGAGTGAGCTTTATGGCCTGGTTCAGGAAACTCCTCAGAAGGAATCAACGCCTTTCTATCCCCGCAGCCCTTACGGCGTTGCGAAGTTGTACGCCTATTGGATCACGGTGAATTACCGCGAGTCTTATGGCATGTATGCCTGCAATGGCGTTCTGTTCAATCACGAAAGTCCGCGTCGTGGTGAAACATTCGTGACCCGCAAGATCACCCGCGGTCTCTGCCGAATTGATGCGGGTTTGGAGCAGTGCATCCACATGGGCAACCTTGATTCCAAAAGGGACTGGGGCCACGCGCGGGACTACGTGGAGATGCAGTGGCGGATGCTCCAGCAGGACAGCCCCGAGGATTTTGTGATCGCCACGGGGCGTCAGGAAACCGTGCGGCGGTTCATTGAACTCACGGCTGAAAAGATCGGTTGGGGCGGTATCGACTGGGATGGCGACGGTGTCGAAGAGATCGGTCGCCGGGCCGATACCAATGATGTTGTCGTGCGGATCGATCCCCGCTATTTCAGACCGGCGGAAGTGGAGACGCTCTTAGGTGATCCCACCAAGGCCAAGGAGAAGCTGGGGTGGACCCCCACCACAACCTTGGAAGAGCTGGTGGCCGACATGGTGGACAACGACCGGCAGGAAGCACAAAAAGAGGCTTATCTGCGACGCAAGGGTTTCGATGTGGTCGGAGCCCACGAATGATGCTGATCTCCGCGGAGGATCGAATTGCGGTGTTTGGTAGCCGCGGCATGGCCGGGAGCGCCATTTGTCGCACATTGCAAGCCCGTGGCTATCGACAGCTCCTCACGCCTTCACGCGTTGAGCTTGATTGCCTCAATCGTGAAGCGGTCGAGCGCTGGATGCATCACCACAATCCGGATGTGGTGGTTTTGGCCGCAGCTCGGGTTGGCGGTATTCAGGCCAACAACAACTTTCCGGCTGATTTCCTGCTGGACAACCTCAAGATCCAAACCAATGTGATCGAGGCGGCTTGGGCCACCGCTGCGCGGCGGCTGCTGTTTCTGGGTAGCAGTTGCATCTATCCGAAGTTCGCAGACCAACCGATTCGCGAAGAGGCGCTGCTTACAGGGCCACTCGAGCCCACCAATGAGTGGTATGCCATCGCCAAGATCAGCGGCATCAAGCTGTGTGAGGCCCTGCGTCGCCAGCACGGCTTCGACGCCATCAGCCTGATGCCGACCAATCTTTACGGCACGGGGGACAACTACCACCCCACCAACAGCCATGTGCTTCCGGCCCTGCTGCGCCGCTTCCATGAGGCCAAGACCCGCGGCGATGCGTCGGTGACCTGTTGGGGCAGCGGCACTCCGCTGCGGGAGTTTTTGCACGCCGATGACTTGGGTGCAGCCTGTGTGTTCGCTTTGGAGCACTGGAGTGCCTTGGCGGAGGATGCCCCTTGCGACGATTCCGGGCAGCCTCTGGCTTTTCTGAATGTGGGCACGGGTATCGATCTCTCCATTCGTGAGCTGGCGGAAAAAGTTGGGGCCACGGTTGGGTTTGAAGGGGAGCTTGTGTGGGATACCACCAAGCCGGATGGAACGCCTAAGAAGCAACTCGAGGTGAGTCGGCTGCGCGCTATGGGATGGGAATCAAGAATTCCTTTGAATCTTGGACTTGCGCTCGCTTACAAGGATTACTGCAAGACACTTGAAACCAATCGCTTGCGTGGCTGAACAATTCGGTCAAAGTGTTGGACGTCAAAATGTTGATGCGTTGATTTCTTGTCAGGAGGATTTCGAATCCTGCTTGCTTTTAGAGGATTTCAACGGAGCACTGGTCAGCCTCAGAAGGCTATGCCTCAGAGAGGATTTAGGAGTCGACTGTTTTCGGAATCTTGGCCTTCTTTATCAATTTTGTGGGCGACTTGATTGTTCCTTGCGATCTCTCCTCTGTGCGTTGCACATTGATGGTTCGCATGCTTCGTCGCACTACACGCTCTCCAAGCAAATTAGGTATCAAGAATATCCTTTTCTGGCTGAGAGGCTCAAGGGTATTGATGCTGAATCGTACGTAAGCTATGAAGATCGAATTAAGATTTGCTTTGCCAAATCAAATCTTTTTCATCAGTATGGTGATTATGAAGCTTCTGCTTGCTGGCTGGAGCGTGGTAATGGGCTGAGGCTTTTGGAGGCTGGTTCTGACCTTCGCCAAACCCAAGCTATTGGTGATTTTCGAGCGGGCTTGGTGAGTCAATGTCCCGTCGATGGTCATGAGCCAGGCCTTGATGAAGGCCGCGGATTGATTTTTGTGGTGGGTCTTCCGCGTTGCGGTTCGACTCTTCTGGATGCCATCCTTTGCATGTCAGAGAAGGTGGGTGACCTTGGGGAGTGTTCGGAGTTCGAGAAAGCCGTTGCCGTCAGAATTCATTTGGGTTGGGGGGAGAATAGTCTCAAATTACTTGGAAAGGACTACCTCGAGGCAGTAAGAAAGCGTCGGCAAGACAAGTATTTGGTTGATAAAAGTCTTTTTAATTTCATTAATATTGATTTGATTGCGCAATGCTTCCCGCGGGCAAAGATCATTCATTGCAGGAGAAATCCTTTTGCTCATGCGTTGTCCCTTTATCGAGCAAATATTTTTCCTGGAAGTACATTTTCTTCAAGCTTGGAGGATATAGCGGAAATGATTATTTACGAAAGAAGGTTGGTCTCTGTTTTTTCGGAAAAGTTTCCAGGCAGGATTTTTCCTCTCAAATATGAGGAAATGGTTTCTGATCCATCATCTGTTTTGCGTGATCTTGTTGAGTGGCTTGAGTTGCCCTGGACTGATGATTTTCTTGGTCACCATCGGTCAGGTTTGGTCACTCAGACTGCAAGTCGTGTTCAGGTTCGCCGTCCGATCGGTTCTCAATCGCTTGAGCTTTGGCGGAATTATTCAAGAATGCTTCGACCCATGAAGCAGGCCCTCTGGCAATCCATGGATGTTTTGGATCTGTTCTGAGTCGGCTTTTGAGCTAATGGTTTTTTAGAGTTTCTAGGCGTTGATTTGTCGGCTGATGAGTTGCTTTGAAGTTGAGCTGTTCGCTGCCCGCCGCGAGCGGTTCCTGGAGCAACTCGGTGCAGCCGCTGCGGTGATTCCTGCTGCGGCGCTGGCGACCCATCACGCCGACTGCGAGTGGCCCTTCCGGCAGGACAGCGATTTCTTCTACCTCACGGGGTTTGATGAACCGGATGCGGTGGCCTTGCTCCTGCCGCATCGGCCCGAGGGCGAGCGCTTTGTGCTGTTTGTGCAGCCCAAGGATCCGGCGGCCGAAGTATGGACCGGCTTCCGCTGGGGGACCGAGGGAGCGGTTGAGCGCTATGGGGCGGACATGGCCCATCCTCTGGATCGGCTGGGCGAAAAGCTGCCGGAGTACCTCGCTGGTGCTGAAGCGATTGCCTTCCGTGTGGGCCGCCATCCATCTGTGGAGTCGCTGGTTCTCTCGGCCTGGGGGCGACAGCTCGACACCTATGCCCGCACGGGGACGGCGGCCCTGGGTCTGGTGGCACCAACCCCGATCCTGCATCGCCTGCGCCTGCGCAAGGAGCCCCACGAGCTGGAGCGTCTACGGGAAGCCTGCCGGATCTCCGCCGAAGCCCACGAGCTTGCGCGATCCATCACCCGCCCTGGCATGAACGAGGCCGAGGTGCAGGCGGCGATGGAGGCGCACTTCCGTAGCCATGGGGCCCGCGGCCCCGCCTATGGCTCCATCGTGGCCGGCGGCGATAACGCCTGCGTGCTGCACTACACCGCCAACACGGCTCCGCTTCAGGACGGCGATTTGCTCCTGATCGATGCTGGCTGTTCGCTGGAGGATTACTACAACGGCGACATCACCCGCACCTTCCCCGTGAATGGCCGTTTCACGGCGGAACAGCGGGAGCTTTACAGCCTTGTGCTGGAAGCGCAGCAAGCCGCGGTTGCTGTCGTGGCCCCAGGAGGCACCGCGGAGGCGGTTCACGCCAAAGCCCTGCGCGTGCTTGTGGAAGGGCTGGTGGATCTGGGCCTGCTGATCGGGGACGTGGACGGAATTATCGATCGGGGCGACTATCGGCATCTGTACATGCATCGCACCGGCCATTGGTTGGGATTGGATGTGCATGACGTGGGGGCTTATCGGCTCGGTGAGCAACCCGCTCCGCTGGAGCCGGGCATGGTGCTCACGGTGGAGCCTGGCCTTTACGTCAGTGATCGCCTCAGCGTGCCGGAGGGTCAGCCGGAGATCGACGATCGCTGGAAAGGCATCGGCATCCGCATCGAGGACGATGTCGCCGTCAGCGAGACCGGCCATGAGGTGCTCACCTCAGACGCCCTAAAAAGCGTTGCTGCGATGGAACGCTGACCCTGTCAGCTCACCACCTGCAAGGCCACCCAGACCACGCCGACGGTGAGCAGCATCAGACCGTCCAGTTCGCTGACGCGGCCGCTGATCGGCCGCACCAGAATCAGCGTCAGCACCAGCAGCACCGATTCGAGTGGATCCAGCCCGAGGATCACATCAGTGTTTGTGAATTCGCCGATTGCCAGAACCGCCGGCACCGTGAGACAGAGGGTCGAGAGGGACGACCCATAGAGAGTGTTGAGTGAACGCTGCAACTCTCCTTTCCCAGCGGCCTGAAAAGCATTGAGCGCTTCCGGTGCGACCACCAGCAAGCCCACGAGCAGGCCGCCGAGGGAACTGGGCAAACCAAGATCGTTGATCCCTGTTTCGATCAGCGTCCCCATCGATTCCGCGATCAGCACCAGCACCAGCAGCCCAGCCGCCATTAGAGCTCCGTTCTTCAGGATCGATCCCTCGGCTTCGTCCGGGGGAGTGGGGGCCTCCGCAGTGCTGTCCGCGAGGGAGAGGGACCCGGAGGTTTGTTGCTGAGCGGTATCGAGAAACAGGTTGCGGTAACGGCCAACCTGGCCGCGCAGAAAAATCGCGTAGAGGCTGATCGAAACGAACGTCAGCAGCCAATTGATCGGCAGGGAGTAGTTGGCTTCGAGGCTGTCTTGACTGAAGTTGGGAAGCACCAGCGCAAGAACGCTCATGGTGGTGATCAGGTTGATGTAGGCACTTGAACCGCTCTGGTTCACCGCCGCTAGGTCTTCCGGCTGCATGGGTTGGGTTCGCCCCTGTCTCTGAACCCTGGCGGCCACGATCACTGTCACGCCTTTGACCCCCGTGAGCACGATCATCAGCACCGAGAACATCGAGTCGCGGGCCAGGGTCGGGTTGCTGTCTCCCGTCAGCATCGTGGAGGCGATCAAGGCCAGTTCAATCACGATCACGGACCCTGTCAGCACAAGGGTCCCCAGGGGCTCCCCGAGCCGCTCTGCCAGTTGATCGGCATGGTGCGCCACCCCCCGCGCCATCAACAGCACCAGCACACTGAGCAGCCCGAGGCCCGTGAGGACGGGTAGGGCGGGCTGCAGCAGTAGCCAGTCGAGGACTGTTGTGGTCTCGAGGCCAATCAGGGCCACGATCCCAATCAGGAGAGGAGTTTCGCGGAAGACGGCCGTCCTCATGGCGTGACTCCCTCCCAGTTCAGCAGCGCTGCGGTGCTGTTCAGCACAAGATCAGCGCCGGCCTCCATCAGCTGTTGTTCATAGATCGTGCGCGCCGGTGCCTGCTCTTCGCTTTGCAGGTGAGGTGGCACCACCGCAAGACTGACGAACTGTTGTTCTGGCCAGCGTTTTCGGGCTTGAACCACGGTGTGCACATCGGCCACGGTGTCACCGAGATAAGCCACCTGCGCTTCCTCGGTGTCTGCTCCCAGGGCCTTGGCCAGGTGGATCAACCCTGTCGGGTCTGGTTTGTCGGGGGCATCGCCCATGGCGATCAAGGGCGGATCCTGGAGCCCAAGGCGTTGCTGAAGGACGAAGCGTGCCGAGGCCGGCTCAGCACCGCTCACGAACCCCCAGCGCACCTTCTGCTGGGAAAGCGTGGTGAAGAGGCTGGCGTTCACCAGTAGGGGCTCATCGCCGATGAACCCAGTCCACTGGCTGGGGTCTCCCTCCGGATCTCCCCCGAAGTAGAAGCCGCTGAACACATCAATCAGCGCGGTCCGATCCGGTAGCTCGGCACCATGGCGACGCAGCAGTTCAAGGCTGCAGTCCCAGTCGTTGTTCCAGGCGCCTTCGGCCTTCAGCGCATCGATGGCATCGGCGCTGGGCTGCCAACCGCAGTAGTGCTGCACGGTGCATTGGAGGGCCCGTCGGTAACTGCCAGAGACATCGCGGATCACACCATCGATGTCGAACAGCAGGATGGTTGGAGATCCCAGAACGTCTGATGGTGAGCGGCTGGTAGGTTAGTTGTTTGTATTTCTGTCTTGAGCGCTGACACCATGACGGTCACCGAAGGCGCTGCCCCCACCGACCAGGAGGTCGCGACTCCGTCCGCCGACGCGGCTGAAGGCGCCACCCAGGCAGCTGAAACCACTGAAAAGCCAGAAGCCACTGAAAAGCCTGAGGCCACTGAAAAGCCTGAAGCCAGCGAGGGTGAAGGTCGTCCTGTACTGAAGGGTGCGGCCGCGGCTCTGGCCACGGCCACCATTGATGCCGATGGTGTCCCCTCTGGCTACACCCCCAAGGCCGATGAGGGCCGCTTCCTTCTGAAGATCCTCTGGCTTCCCGACAACGTCGCCCTTGCGGTTGATCAGATTGTTGGCGGTGGCCCGAGTCCACTCACCTCCTATTTCTTCTGGCCCCGTGAGGACGCCTGGGAAAGTTTGAAGACTGAGCTGGAAGGCAAGAGCTGGATCACCGACAACGAGCGGGTTGAAGTGCTGAACCAGGCCACTGAAGTGATCAACTACTGGCAGGAAGAAGGCAAAGGCAAGAGCCTCGACGAGGCCAAGGTCAAGTTCCCCGATGTCACTTTCTGCGGTACCGCTTGATTTCGGTTCGTTTGATTGTCGATTCAAACCTGCCTTCGGGCAGGTTTTTTTATGCCTTCCCGATGAGTGGAGTGATCGGATCACCCTTCACAAGGTCCACCATAAAAAAAGCCAGGGACGGAGCCCCTGGCGCTTTGGAATTCATCTGATTTCGGATGAATTTAGTCGGCAGTTTTGCTGGCTTGCAGGCGGGCCCGAGCTTCATTCAGCTCTTGCTGTGCCTTGAGCTTTTCCGGAGAAGCCGGTTGGCCTTCCATGCCAGCTACCACGGTGGAGGCCTTCTGGAAGGCGGCTTCGGCGGCACCGGCATCTATGGAATTGCCCAGTTCGGCCTTGTTGACCAAAACGGTGACTTCATCAGCGTCCACCTCGGCGAAACCCCCCATCAGAGCGATGGAGTTCCAGGCACCGTTGGCTCGCACGCGCAGAACACCGATGTCAATGGCGGTGAGCAGCGAAATGTGGCCGGGCAGGATGCCGAGTTGACCGGTGGTACTTGGCAGGATCACCTCGTCGGCGCTGCCATCAAAGACGTTCTGGTCTGTTGCCAGCACGCGGAGGGTGAGGGACATGAACCTTGGTTCGGAAAAAGAACGGACTGTCGAGAAACACGTGATCGGGGGTGTGAATCACACCCCCGGAACGATCACTTGGTTTCGGCGGCGATCTTCTCGGCCTTGGCTTTCACTTCCTCGATGTTGCCCACCAGGTAGAAGGCAGCTTCGGGGAGGCTGTCCAGCTCACCGGAGAGGATCTGGTTGAAACCGGCGATGGTGTCGTCCAGCTTCACGTACTTACCGGGCATGCCGGTAAAGATCTCAGCCACGAAGAAGGGCTGGGAGAGGAATTTCTCCACCTTGCGGGCACGATCCACGGTGCGACGGTCGTCTTCCGACAGTTCGTCGAGACCCAGAATCGCGATGATGTCCTGGAGTTCCTTGTAGCGCTGGAGGGTGGACTGCACGGCGCGAGCGGTGCGGTAGTGCTCATCACCCACCACGGCTGGCTGCAGCATGGTGCTGGTGGAATCAAGAGGATCCACAGCGGGGTAGATGCCTTTGGAGGCCAGGGCACGGTTCAGCACCGTGGTGGCATCGAGGTGAGCAAAGGTGGTCGCAGGAGCGGGGTCGGTCAGGTCGTCAGCAGGGACGTAAACAGCCTGAATCGAGGTGATCGAACCTTCAACGGTTGAGGCAACACGCTCTTGAAGAGCACCCACGTCGGTGCCGAGGGTGGGCTGGTAGCCCACAGCGGAAGGCATGCGACCGAGAAGTGCGGACACTTCGGAACCGGCCTGCACGAAGCGGAAGATGTTGTCCACGAACAGCAGAACGTCCTGCTTGTTCACGTCGCGGAAGTGCTCCGCCATGGTCAGAGCGGAGAGACCCACGCGCATCCGGGCGCCGGGGGGCTCGTTCATCTGGCCGTAGCAAAGAGCCACTTTCGACTTGGAAAGGTCGTCAGCGTTGATCACGCCCGACTCTTTGAATTCCTCGTAGAGATCGTTGCCTTCGCGGGTGCGCTCGCCCACGCCACCAAAGACAGACACACCGCCATGCTCTTTGGCGATGTTGTTGATCAGCTCCTGAATCAGCACGGTTTTGCCCACGCCGGCACCACCGAACAGGCCCACCTTTCCGCCTTGGCGGTAAGGAGCCAGCAGATCGATCACCTTGATGCCGGTTTCGAAAACCTTGGGCTTCGTTTCCAGTTCGGTGAGGTTGGGCGCCTCACGGTGAATGGGAGCCGTCGTTGTGGTGTTGACGGGGCCTTGCTCGTCAACGGGCTCGCCGAGAACGTTGAAGATCCTGCCCAGAGTTGCTTCGCCGACGGGCACTGAGATCGGTGCACCGGTGTCAACGGCTGCCATGCCGCGAACGAGTCCGTCGGTGCCACTCATGGCAACGGCGCGAACACGGTGGTCACCCAGCAGCTGTTGAACTTCAGCCGTCAGAGCGACGTCATCACCTGCGGGGTTCTTCCCCTCAATGCGCAGGGCGTTATAGATCTTGGGCAATTTCCCTGCGGGAAATTCCACGTCCAGAACCGGGCCGATCACCTGACGGATCACACCCTTGGTGCCAGCAGTTGCAGGAGCAGAAGCGACCATAGGAAGGAGAGTTGCGGGAACAGGCGCAGCGCGCTCGCACCCATTCAGAGCGGCGCAACCATACCACTGTCGTGGGGGCTGCCCTAAGACCAGAGCTCTTTCGCTCCTGGTTCGGTCACCCGCACAGGTTCAGGTCTGGTCCAAGGGGGGCTCGGTTGCATACGTTGGCACTCATCGGCATCGAGTGCCAACTCGCGTCGATGCGTGGCGCATTGCGCCCTGTCCCTGTTCCTGCAAATACCCATGGCTGCTGTTTCCCTCAGCGTCTCGACCGTCAAACCCCTGAGCGACCGCGTGTTCGTCAAGGTCTCTGAATCCGAAGAGAAGACCGCCGGCGGCATCCTTTTGCCCGATACCGCCAAGGAAAAGCCCCAGGTGGGCGAAGTGGTTCAAGTGGGCCCTGGTAAGCGCAACGACGATGGCAGCCGCCAAGCTCCCGAAGTCGGTGTGGGCGACAAGGTCCTCTACAGCAAGTACGCCGGCACCGACATCAAGCTCGGCAGCGATGAATACGTGCTGTTGTCCGAGAAGGACATCCTGGCTGTCGTCAACTGAGATCAGCTCCACTGAGCCTCGGATTCCGACTCGGTTCAGCCTTCTTTATCCAACCTCTTCTTCATTAGGAACCGCCTTCCATGGCAAAGCGCATCATCTACAACGAGAACGCCCGTCGCGCTCTCGAGAAAGGCATCGACATCCTTGCCGAATCCGTTGCGGTGACCCTGGGCCCCAAGGGCCGCAACGTGGTGTTGGAGAAAAAGTTCGGTGCTCCCCAGATCATCAATGACGGTGTCACCATCGCCAAAGAGATCGAGCTCGAAGACCACATCGAGAACACTGGTGTTGCCCTGATCCGTCAGGCCGCCTCCAAAACCAACGATGCTGCTGGCGACGGCACCACCACTGCCACCGTCCTGGCCCACGCCATGGTCAAGGCGGGTCTTCGCAACGTGGCTGCCGGTGCTAATGCCATCACTCTGAAAAAAGGCATCGACAAGGCCTCTGATTTCCTGGTCAGCAAGATCCAGGAAATGGCGAAGCCCATCGCTGATAGCAACGCCATCGCCCAGGTCGGCACCATCTCCGCCGGCAACGACGAAGAAGTCGGCAAGATGATTGCCGATGCCATGGACAAAGTTGGCAAGGAAGGTGTGATTTCCCTCGAAGAGGGCAAGTCCATGGAGACCGAGCTCGAGGTCACCGAGGGCATGCGTTTCGACAAGGGCTACATCTCCCCTTATTTCGCGACTGACACGGAGCGGATGGAAGCCGTCCTCGACGAGCCCTACATCCTGCTCACCGACAAGAAGATCGGTCTTGTGCAGGATCTCGTGCCTGTGCTGGAGCAGATCGCTCGCACCGGCAAGCCGCTGCTGATCATTGCTGAGGACATCGAGAAAGAAGCCCTCGCCACCCTGGTGGTGAACCGTCTGCGCGGCGTGCTGAATGTGGCCGCCGTGAAGGCTCCTGGTTTTGGCGATCGCCGTAAGGCCATGTTGGAAGACATGGCTGTTTTGACCAACGGTCAGCTGATCACCGAGGACGCCGGCCTCAAGCTTGAGAACGCCAAGCTGGAGATGCTGGGCACCGCCCGTCGCATCACCATCAACAAGGACACCACCACCATCGTTGCTGAGGGCAACGAGGCGGCTGTCGGCGCCCGCTGCGAACAGATCAAAAAGCAGATGGACGAGACTGACTCCACCTACGACAAGGAGAAGCTGCAGGAGCGTCTGGCCAAACTGGCTGGAGGCGTGGCTGTGGTGAAAGTGGGTGCGGCCACCGAAACCGAGATGAAGGACAAGAAACTCCGTCTCGAAGATGCCATCAACGCCACCAAGGCGGCTGTTGAGGAAGGCATCGTTCCTGGTGGTGGGACCACCCTGGCTCACTTGGCTCCGGCTCTGGAGCAGTGGGCCGCTTCCAGCCTCTCCGGCGAGGAGCTGATCGGCGCCAACATCGTGGCTGCCGCTCTCACCGCTCCACTGATGCGCATCGCTGAAAATGCAGGTGCTAACGGCGCTGTCGTGGCCGAGAACGTCAAGGCTCGCGCTGGTGCCGAAGGCTTCAACGCTGCTTCCGGCGAGTATGTCGACATGCTGGCTGCCGGCATCGTTGACCCCGCCAAGGTGACCCGTTCCGGTCTGCAGAATGCCGCCTCGATTGCAGGCATGGTTCTGACCACCGAGTGCATCGTGGCTGATCTGCCCGAGAAGAAGGAAGCAGCTCCTGCCGGCGGCGGCATGGGCGGCGGCGACTTCGACTATTGATGTCTCGCAGTGGGTGGTCTGCAGATCACCCGCTTCACTCAAATTCCAGTCATATCAAGAGGTCCTGCGGGACCTCTTTTTTTGGCTTCCGCAATTCTCTTGACGCGTCTAGACCTATCAAGACATGTGGCTGCAGAGGTGCAGCGTCATCTGCAGGCTGGAATCTTTGGTGGTGCCAAAGCATGCGGGCTTAATGTATTGCTTGGTATGGTTATGTCGGGACAAATGCCTCAGCGCCCCGGTGCCTTTGCGGCACAGTTTGCCCCGGAGACGCTCCAGCGTTTCAAGGACCTCTGTCGACAGCAGGACAAGGCTTATTCAAAGGTGTTGGAGCGCCTAGCGGTGCTCTACATCGAGACCAACGGTGCTGTGTTAGCTGATCGGTGGTCTGCCCCTGGTGCTCCCGTTGCCACAACTCAAGGCGTTCAGAAGCGTCAGGTGCAGGTGGAAACATTGCAGAACAAGCTGCTCGAAGACCTGCTTAAACGGGTCGAACTTCTGGAAAAGAAGGACGTAAAAATGTTGTATGAGCTGGATCGGGTCTATAAAGAGCTCGCTTTTTTGAAATCTGGCTTACAAAGTCCTAGCTGATTTCATTGCGTGCAAGACACCACTCTCCACTATGCCTTGATGGCAAACTCATACAGTTTTTGGCTGAGTTGAGAGAGGAGTTGGTTGGTTTCATCCGCTGAGAATTCCGATGAAAAAGCGATCTTTTCTTCCACAAATGTTTTGCCAAGCTTGCGCTTCATCTCCCGCTTCACTTTTTTGAAATCGTTTTGAATCCCTTCGAACTCCTGCTCGGTGAGCAGGAATTTGGTCTGCTTTGATTGGAGCGAGATCGTTTTGAATAAACTTCTCAATTTGCCTTGATCGGCATGGGGGTGTTGCTGGTTGAGGAAGTTTTTGAGGCGTATGCTTACATTGCTTTTTGATTCGTTGGCATTGATGAGTTGGTATTGATCGGTTTGCTTGAGGCGAAGCACGTTCTGCAGAAGGAAGAGAACCGGCCCACCCGGATGGTTCGTTGCCGTTTTGAACGGGACATAATTCATTCTTTCCCCAAAAATGCGATTGAGTGTGCTGATCGACTTGGATGTACTGGGGATTTTGAAGGCTTTATCAGATGCACTGCCTTGGCCTGCTATCAGGCCAATCAGGGGATTGTATTTCCCATTTTTGATTGTTTGCTGCAGTGCAGAGGTAATGAAGGCGTAGGGCGAGCGAACCAAGGCAAATGGTTCAATCAGGAAGCCATGCTGTTCGAGCTTTGTCTTCAGTCTGACCAAGGATTGCTCAGGCATGGTCGATATCCCTTCACCACTGATCAAGATGTTGTGGTCTTGATCCAGTAACCGGCTCAGGCTTTGGCAGTGGTTATAAACAGTTTGTTGTTTTTTGTCTGTTGACGGGTTGGATTGACCACTGCCATCCCAGAGATGCTGCGCCTTCTCATCAAACACATCTCGAATCTGACCGGAATGATTGGCAGAAAACTTTTGCTTTTTACCACGAAATTTTGGGAGAAAAATTTCTTCCTGCTCGAGCAGTTTGCGATTGTGTTGCAGGGTGAGCTGGAAAGATGTAGTGGCTGTTTTGTGGAAGCCTACATGCAAGAAGCAACGTTTTATCATTGATGATTTATTGGAATCGCACAATTGCTATGGGTAATTTATCAGAGCGTGAACATCTTGGGAGGATTCCAAGCCTTTGGTCGTCGGGAGGAGAGCTCGACAGCAAAGCTTGAGGGGGTTCAGGGGGTCTAGTGACCGGATGCCCGAAAGCCTGGGCTCTCAGCTTGTGATGGGAGGTGGTTGTTTTATCAAACTCAACATCCAGAAGCAAACCTTTTAGGCATTGCATCCCTGTTTTGAAGAACGAACAATGATACTTTTTTGATTTCTCCCTGTATGTCGCAATTCATCCATCCAGCGGAGGAGTTCATAATCATGTTGAAATACTTCCATGTATTTTTTATTAAAGTCTTGATCTTGCTCGAGTGCTTTGCGAAGGCTGTTTGATTTAGGTATTACCTTCTTGGCATAGAGTTTGGATAAGGGTAGATCAACAAGGTTTGCTGAATCACTAAAGCCCCAGTTCTTCCCAGGTTTTGATGTCGAATTCATATGAGGGGGTATATAGTTAAATCTCAAAGCATTATTAATATATTCCAAGTCGTCCCGAAGGGATTCAACCTTTAGTGGAAATAGTCTTGTGCTTGCGCTGCATAACTTTATGACATTCAAATGTTCTTTGCTGATTAGCTGCGGCGTGAAGTGCGGATTTATCGCTTCGAGGGACCCATTGACTTTGCATTCCCATAAAAAAAGAATCATTTCTCGAAGCGAAAAGTCGCCCTCATTTCGGGTTCCTTCGCATTTTTGATTTAGGCTTTGAGTAATGGCTATTGAGAATTCTTGGGAGAATTCCTGGATTTTTTCTTTCCGTCAAAGATTGTTCGATTCTCGTAAATATGGAACTTATTGATAAAGCTGCTTGTGATCCGGCTGGCTGGATCCCGGTAAGAAACAACGATCTTGTTGGCTTTTGGCTGCTCAGTGGTGGTTAACGATTTTAATTTATTGATGTCTTTGAAGTTGTGGCCTGCTTTGGCAAGATAAGTGCGCATGGACATCGCCTTTTGGCATGCTTGCCCTTCATCAAATGAATGCTTGATCCAATGAGATAGTGCCGTACAGGCACATTTCTGTGACCAGGTTACGATACATTTTTTGGAATGTAAATAATAAAAATTCAAGCTTATTTTTGTTCGTTCCTCGATATTAAGCTTCAGCCGTTAATTCTTGGAAAACATTACTTTATTTTCTTGTTAAGGATTATACAATGAGGTGTCTGCTTCAATGCCTTTCGCTTTGCATGGTTTTGGCGTGAATTTATTGTTGTTTAGAGGCTTTAAAGTTTACTGTCTTTGTTGGGAATGTTGTTGCTGTTTTGATTTCTCGATGATTTTCGTGTGAAGAATGATGTTTAGTCGTCTTTATTCTGTTCGCTCCATTTTTTTGGCCGCTGCTGGCCTGATCGTTTAAAGTGATCTAATGATGCTTCGGCAGGCGTGAAGACGTGCTTTCTCCATCTGGGCTTGCATAAAACAGCATCCTCTTCGTTTCAGCAGACATGCGCCTCAAATCGTAAGTTTCTTGGCAAGCAAGGCCTTCACTATCCATTGTTTGCCTGTGAATACTCTCGCCCAAAACGCTTAAAAATCAATAATCATTCGGTTCCTTTGCGCTGTCTTTATGAACAAAATCCTCGTAATTATCATATAAATAAGCGCTGGAAAATTACTCGCCTTGATGAGGTGATCCAGGATTACGATGGTCAGCTTTCTGCAGCATTAGCGAGCGACACATCCATCATTCTCAGTGGTGAGGGCTTGTCACTGCTGAGTGTTAAAGCCTTGTCGCAACTGACGGAACGGATTCGGGGCAGGGGGTTTGCGATTCGACCCTTGGCTCTCGTTCGATCACCGTTGGACTATGCCCACTCGATTGCGCAGCAATTGATTCGCGGTGGTCAGCATTTGGAGTTGGTTGGGTGTGGTCCATTGCTGTTGCCCCAGCCGATGAAGCGTTTGACGATTCCCGATGGTCAGCGTGAGTTGTCGACGCTGATGTCTGTCTTTGGTCAGCAACTGGAGCTTGTGCCGTTTCGACGGGCTTGTGCTCATCCCAAAGGGCCTGTCGGGTATTTGCTGGAGGAGTTCTGTGGCATCTCTCAGCTGGAGTTGATCAAATTCCAGAGCAGCCAGGAATCCAAGAGCAATGGATGGGTTCGTCTCCAAAATTTGATCAACAAGCGCTGGCCGGTGTTTGATCAAAGCAAACAGCTCAATGCCGATCACTTTCGTCTGAAAGAGGATTTAGATTCCACAGGTAAATTCAGACTAACGAGGAGAGAGGTCGGCCTGCTGGAGAATCAATTGATGCGATCCAATCAGTCGATGGTGGATCTGCTCTCGGAGGAATTTATTTTGGCCGATGATTCTGTTTCTGAGGAGCTTTCCGTGGATGAGATTTCTAACGTCATCACCGACTTGTGCCGATTCACGACGCTTAACTCTGCTGTTTCTTGATCTGAGCTCGTTCCAGTAATTGCCCCAGACGTTGTCCTTGAGGGCGATTGATTTTGGCGATTTCTAAAAGTTCAACCTCAACATGCACTGGGGTGTCATCAGCCTGACTTGTTTTGATCAGTGTGTCGATGGTCTCATTGCAGAGCCGTTGTGCTGGATTATTGACCAGTGCTTCCAAGAGAGTTTGGCTGATCAGTTTGACCGACTGTTCTTCTTCTTGTCTGATTTTCTGAAGTCGCTTGGCTGGATTGTTTGTTTTGAGATCTTTCTCGAGTGTTTGATGAACAGTCAAAGGCTCTTCTGCTCTTAGATAGCTGTTGATGATTTGAAGGTATGGATCATTCTTTTCGTAGAGCTTTTCGAGGCTTTGTGGAGAAATCCGGCTGCGTTGTGTTTCTGTATTGGGTAAGCTTTTCGCAAGAGCATCCGAAAGCCTTGCACTGATCCAAGGGAACTGGTCATAATAAAGAGCATTAATCATCATTAGCATCTGCAGTTCTTTCTGGCTCAAGCTTCGGTTGATGACCAGGTCGCTCATCTGTTTGCTTGGAAACAAATCGCTGCATCCAATGGCATCAAAAACTCGTTGGGATATCGTTTTTTTGTGCCGTGAATAATTGAGGAGTGTGATTGGAATGTTGTGCCGGGAAAGCTGCGTTAGAACTTCAGCGGCCTTTTTGTGGTGTGAAGAGATGAAATGGCGCCGTTTGAGAAACTGTTCAAAGGGTTTACTCTCTCCGTGCCTCTTCACCCTCTGCTGATATTCAGAAGACAACATTTCTTCTAGCTCACGAACAGCAAGAATCACGTGGACCTCGACGGCATCATTCCATTGATCTTTTTGATCGATAAATTCAGGTAGATGCCAGAAGAGAGACTCTGAGCTCAAAACAACGGTATACCCAGGAATGTTTGAAGCGGCAAGCTGAATGCATTGCTGGCTCAAGCTGTTTGTCGGATTGTGTTTCCAGTTCCCGGATGTGATTTCGAAGCGTGCAGCACGTTGCCTTTCATTGGGATCAATCGGATAATTGATTCCGTTCTTAAGTAGAGCCTCTGCGGAAATTGCGAGCGCTGATTGAATCGCGGAAGTTCCTGTTTTGCCGTGGCCTGCGTGCAGAACAATCTTTGTTTTTGCCACCGCTATCGCATTATTGATTCAATTTTAGCATTTCGATTTCTGTCGCTCTCTGTCTGTTTGCTGTGGCCGGGATTTCTTCTCCATCCTTTGCATTGCCCTGTTGAACCTTGTTGTCATAGTCTTGGCTGATCTGTGATGCATTGAGGTTGTTGGATGTTGCGGAGCTTGGTCATCCATGTGGGGGCGCAAAAGTGCGCCTCCTCGTCTCTGCAGGCATCGTTGAGGCTTGTGCATCAAGCCCTGAATGGTCGTTTTGGGTTTTGTTTTCTGAATCCAGCGCAATTGCGCTCGACTGACTTGGCCATTTCCAAGCAGAAGGTCAGCGCCTTCGGCTATGTCGACCAAGTGCTCTCCGGTCAAACGGCCGATCAGGTTGTGATCAGCCATGAAATGCTTGGTAACCGCCCTGCTTTGGTGAGTGCCATCGCAGAGCGCGCCTTGAACATGTTCTCGTTTGATCGTGTTGTTATCAGTGGCTATACGAGATTGCAGTCAAATTATCATGTTTCATCGTTTGCTCAGTGGTATTTTCGTGATCGCAAAAAGCTGCTTTCGGATATTAAGGTTTTCAAGGAATTGGGTTTGCCTTGGCGCAAGTTTACGGCCCAAGAAAGAAGCTTGTTTGCGCTAGCTTTTGCGGGTAAGGATCGAAATTGGTGTGCAAACTATAGGCGTTTTATTGCTGGGGTAAAGCATCTCTCTGGTCGTGTTCGTGTGGTGAGTTGTCACATTCCCACGCGCCAGATTCCCTATTCACTCCTGCAGCATTTTGTGGAGTCGACTGGTCTGGATCTTGCGATTGATGATCTTGCGTCAATGGATGTTCGTAAGAATCAATCGTTCCATCCTGCCGTTATCCATGGTGTCTCAAATTTCTCCAGTGACCTTCCTCTAGGTTGTCAATCTTTTTTTCCTGGTCCTCACGAGGGTAATCGTTGGTTGTTCCGTGTTTGCGACCGGCTGGCCGGTGAAGTGGATGTAATGAATGAATTTGAAACGTTATTTTCGCCGGCTTTTGAGCGTTGTTTGCTAAATCACCTGGATAGCAGAACTGCTGTTGATAACAAAGACTATTGCGAGCTCATGTCTGTGGATGAGCGCTATTTTCAGCCGTTGCCTGATGCTTTGTCAAAAACAGCTGATGAACTCAAGGATTTTGCTTCCGAAATGGCCGATGAGCGTCGACTAAAGGCGATTGAAGCATTTAATCGCTCAGTTCAAAGTGCCTGTTTCAGTGCCGCAAGGAAGGAGATTATCAGCACTTAATTCAGCCAACCAGCACTGAGAATGACGGCCAAGGAAAGGAATAAAGCCAGGCATGTCCATGTCAGCCGGTTCAGCGTTGCTTCCGCGCTGCTGGCGCTGCTGAACATGGAGCTTCCGCTCGCTGCCAATCCACCCATGCCATCGCCTTTGGGACTGTGAAGCAGCACAAGCACAATCAGCAGGATTCCTGTGCCGATCCAGCTCCAGGACAGAATTGAGGTGAGCATCAGACGGAAAGAGGTAGGCGAGCAGTCATGGGCGTGGTGTCCATGTTGGACATGGGTGCAACCAGGCTGAGGCCTGTCATGGCCTCGGGTTGCGGCAGGTTGAGAATCTGAAGCAGTGTTGGCGCGATATCGGCGAGGCCTCCGTTATCGCGGAGTGTGATCGCATTGCCGTGGCCAGGCAGCTTGCGCCTCTCTCCCTCGATCAGGATGACCGGGACTGGATTGGTGGTGTGGGCTGTCCATGCCTGTCCGTCCGGGCCCTGCATTAACTCTGCATTGCCGTGATCGGCTGTGATCAGCATGGTTCCTCCCTGACGGCCTACCGCATCCAACAGCCGACCAATGCAACCATCCACGGTTTGGATCGCCTCCTTGGCGGCGTCCATCACACCGGTATGACCCACCATGTCGGGATTGGCATAGTTGATGACAATCAACGAGTAGTCAGCCTTCTCGATGGCAGCAATGCAGCTGTCGGTGAGCTGTTCGGCTGACATCGCTGGTGACAGGTCGTAGGTGGCGACCCTCGGAGACGGCACCAAGTGTCGGTCTTCTCCGGCCAGCGGCTGTTCGATACCGCCGTTCATGAAGTAAGTGACGTGGGGATATTTTTCCGTTTCGGCGGTTCGGTACTGCTTCAGTCCTGCCTCAGCAACCACCTGACCCAGCAGTTGGTCGAGCGGCTCTGGTGGAAAAGCAACGTGGACGGGCAGGTCCTGTTCCACCTGGGTGAAGGTCACCACATCCAACGTTGGAACATGGCTTCGCTCGAACGCGTCAAAGTCTGGAAGGCAGAGCGCTTGGACGATCTGACGGGCGCGATCAGGTCGGAAGTTGAAGACCAGAACACTGTCGCCGTCTTTGATGACGCTGTTCCGCAGGCGGACCGGTTCGAGGAATTCATCGGTGATTCCATCGGAATAACTGGCAGCCAGCACTTGCTCAGGCGTTCGGCTGTCAACGGCGATCTCTGGATCGGTGTAGAGGTTGTAGGCCTTTTCGGTTCTGTCCCAGCGCTGGTCACGGTCCATTGCCCAGTACCGACCGCAGAGACTGGCGAGTTGTCCAACGCCGCTCTGGGTCAGGGCCGTCTCCACCTGGCTGATGTAGTTCGGCGCGCTTTGGGTTGGAGTGTCTCGACCATCGGTAACGGCATGAACAGAGAGATCGGAGAGGCCGTTCTCGGCGGCCCACTGGATCAGTCCACAGAGATGGTTGACATGGCTGTGGACGCCGCCATCGGAGCAGAGGCCGAGCAGATGCAAGGTGCCTCCCCGCTGTTTGATCCGTTCCACCAGCGCCTTGAGAGCGGGCGTCTCTCCCAGTTGGTTGCTGCCAACGGTCTCGCTGATCCGCACCAACTCTTGGCGGATGATTCGGCCGGCTCCGATGGTCAGGTGGCCCACCTCTGAATTCCCCATCTGCTGATCGGGCAGGCCCACGTGGGAGCCGCTGGCTTCAATCAGCGTGTGGGGATAGGCATGCCAAAGGGCATCCATCACCGGAGTGCCGCTTTGTTGGATGGCGTTGTGCGCACTGTCGTCCCTGTGGCCCCAGCCATCAAGAATGGCAAGAACCAGCGGTGACACTGTGCCGGAGCGTTCTGAGCCGTTGGTAGTGCTTTTCCCCACGTTTACCCGCGACCGACGGTTCTTAAGGACTTTTGCAGAATCAACCTAACGCTCCGCCAGCACTCAGGCTTCAGTTTCACCCAATCACCACACTGCTGCACCGTTTATCTCCCATGGCTGACCCTGACAGGATTGAAATTCTCTCGGAGCGCGAGCTTGGTTTCACCCTGACGCGCTTGGCTTCTCAGGTGCTGGAGAGTGCTGAGGACAGCCGCAGGCTGATGTTGCTGGGCATTCCGACACGAGGTGTTCAGCTGTCCAAGGTGCTGGCGGCTGAGTTGGAGAGGCTGACGGGCCACGCCATCTCTCAGGGTTCGATCGATCCCACATTCCATCGCGATGACCTAGAGCGCATCGGAACCCGCTTGCCGCAACTGACGACCCTGCCGAACAGCATTGAAGATCGACAGGTCATCCTTGTGGATGATGTGATTTTCACCGGGCGGACGGTTCGTGCAGCGCTGGAAGCTCTCCAGAGCTGGGGGCGGCCTCAACGGGTGATGCTGCTGGCCATGGTGGACCGAGGACATCGCGAGCTGCCCATCCAGCCTGATTTCTGTGGCCGCGTTGTTCCAACCCGACGCAGCGAAACAATCGAACTGCGCCTGCAGGATTTGGATGGCGAGGAGGGGGTGTTCCTCAGCCGGCTCAGTCCGCCGGCGTGAGCTCGTCGGCGCGAAAATGGGCCTTGTAGCGGCCGAAGGCAACGATCACCGGAAGCGTCGGGCTGATCACACGCCCCTTCCAGTCGTTCAGGACGTTCACCACGTCACCGCTTTGGCCTTTCATGTCAAAGGCCTGACCCCGGTGTTCGGGATGGTTGAACACCACGACGGATGCCTCAACCGTCACCCTGTCGCCCGCCTGCATTGCACCTGAGTCATCCACCGAATCATTTTGTCACGGGCTCGGGGATGTACGCCGACAGAAACTTTCGGGTCCGTCTTCCTCGACCCGTCCGCCGAGATGGCTGCACCCCGTGGAAAAAGCTGTCCAAGGATCAAGGCCTTGGCGCAGTTGGTCCTGGACGGCGGCATCCAGCGCGTCACCGCTGATCACGTCGGCATGCACCGCTGGATGCTGTTGGTGTTCCTGGGCAGCGTCGAGGGCCTGAATCGCATTCTCGACCTGTTGTCGGGTGGCACGGGCCTCCTGTTGCCACCAGGGATGGTCGAGCTTGTTGAGGCTGTCCAGCGCTTCCCACCAGCGTTCCTGCTCGACCAGCTGGACCAGCCGGAGCTGTTCCAGCTGATTGCGGTTCCAGATCTCCATCAGCGTTGCACTGAGTTGGCTCACCGAACTGCGTGCGTGGCCTTTCAGGGGGTCCAGCAGGTCGAGTGCTTTCTGAAGTTCACCTTCACGAAACAGTGCGACAGCCTGATCCTTGAGGGATTGTTGCCAGCGATCGAGGGTTTGACGATGGATGTCAAGGTCGCCATGGCCTGATGCGATCAGTTGCTGCTGCAACGCAAGAGCGGCGATGGTGTGGCCTTCTTCCCAGAGCTGTGCGGCGTGCTTCTGGCGGCAGAGGGCCTGTTCTTCAGGCGCCCCGTCGCCCAACCAACGCAGGGCAGCTAATTGCTCACTGGTTCGGATGCAGGCCTCGTAGTCGCTGGCATTGATGGCGCTTTGGAGTTGCTGAGGAAGCTGTTTTTCCCACCAGTAGGCTCCCGTCGCGATCGACAGAACCATCCCCAGGGTTCCAAGACCCCAGAGCCGCAACAACAGATGGCGCGGAGCCGCCAAGAACCAATGAGCCGTGAGCTGATTCTGTTTTATGGATTGACAGCCACTGTTCCAAGGGTCTGTGGACGGACGTGTTATCGGACAGCCCCCAGCGTTGGGTGGGACCAGACTTGTCCGGAGCGCAGATCGTTGATCTCCAGCTGCAGCTGCGCTTCAGCATCAATGCTCCAGCGCAGCCTCAGGCAGTCTTCGCCCTGTTCGCCTGGCGGTTCCAGCGGCAACACCAGAGCGTCGCTGGGCCAGGGCTGATGGCTGACCTCGCCAGCGGCTTGCTCCTGCAGGGTTGGTAATCCATCGACAAAAACCACGCTGTGGCTGCCCTGGGAGATCGGTTCCCCCAGCACGAGCTCAAGGCTGTGTTGTTCGTTCTGGCTTGCGGCAAGAACGAGATCCAGGGGGGCTGGGCTCGGCCAGGGCTGCCCTGCAACAAACAGGGGATGCCAGCGGTGGCTGTTGCTGCGCTGATCCCAGAAGCGCAGCGAAACGCCGTGTTGGAGAACATCCCTGATGGCCACTCCTGGTGTGAGTTGCAGGGCACCGAGGGCCACCGCTTCCACCGGTGGCGGGGTGAGCAAGCGGGCTGGCGCCGTGTTGTCGGCAAGCCATTGGCGCAGGAGGGGCAGCTGGGCACCACCCCCGACGGCCACGACTCCCTCCAGATCCTCCAGGGTGCAGTTGTTGCGGCGACCACCGGCCAGACAGGTCTCCAGCAGTTGTTCGAGTGCATCCCCGAATCCGCGCTCCAGCAGCAGTGTGTTGAGCTCGCTGCGCGACAGGCGGAGAACATGCTCCTGCTCATCCACCGCTAATTCCATCAGCTGCTCGCGTTCGGCCAGTGTGGTGTCGCTTAAGCGACATTTGAGTCGTTCGGCGGCATTGAGCAGGGCGGAGCTGGCGGGTTGTCCTGGGCAACAGCGGTCGACAATCCAGCGATCGATGTCGCGGCCACCAAGGCGAAGGCCTGCTTTTCCCAGAACCATGGCTGTGCGGAGCATCTGGCGGCTGTTGTCCCCCAGGCTGCGTCCACCAAGACGCAGCAGTTGCGCGATAGGTGCGGCACGACCTTCCCCTCCTTCCAACGCCACCAAGGCCAGATCCAGGGTGCTTCCCCCCAGGTCCACCACCAGCAGCGTGGATCCAGCCGGGAGTCCTGCCCCCATGGCTGCAGCAGTGGGTTCATCGACAAGGGCAATCTCGGCCACTGGCAGCGTGGTGCAGGCCTGCAGCAACCAGCTGCGGTAGGCCCGATAGCACTCAACGGGGGCAGTGAGCACCAGCCGCTCAATCGCAAGATCTGGAGGCAGACGGCTCCAGATCTGCTGAATCAGCTGCTCTCCGGCCCAGCGAGCAGCCTCCTGATTCGGGGCGTCCGTTTCACCGATCCTGCCCTTGAAGTCGCGATGCAGACGGATGTCACTGGAGTCATTGAGCCCGGACTCGAGCACCTGCCGACCAATCAGGGGTTGTTGCTTTGCGTCCCACACCAGGCTTGGAATCTCACCAGCTCGGCTGCAGATGGCTGGAAGGTTCAGTAGATCGGCTGTGGTTGATGTCGAACCCTGATACGCCACCACCGTTGTTGTGCTGCCCAGGTCGATGGCGAGTGTTCCGCCCCGCTGTTCTGAATGTTGAAGCTTTTCTTCGCCCACGCGATCTCTGACCGTGCTCGGGGCACGGTGAAGTCAGGATGAGACTAAGGGGACTGGAGGCGATGGATCGATTGCAACAGCTGATCTTCTCCTTTTACCGGGAAGATCCAGAACTGCAGGACAGGCTGGAGCCGCTGCGGAGCTGTCGCATGCATCGCAGCTGGGGCAGCATCCGCATCGAGTGTGTTGACGATGCACATCTCGAGGAGCTGAGTGGTTTGGTCGTGTATCTGCGTTTGCCTCTTGCCGCCCTGGGGCTGGGACGGCAGATCGTGTTGCGTGTGCCCGGCTCTCGTCAGCGTGCTTACCCCATGCACGTGCCCTTTCACACCGATCAGCTGGCCTGAGAAGGTCACCACTTAATCTGAAGCTGTTTGATTTAGAAACCTGTGCTTTCGGCCGGAGTTGATTCCACAGATCTCGCCAAGCGTGGCGAAAGCTTGATCCGTCAATCAAGCAACCGCTATCTGACGACGGTGCGGATTGCCTTCCGCGCCAAACAGCGGCGCTTCGATGACTTCGATGGCCTGCTGGAGGAGTCCAGTGTCAAGCCAGTTCAACGGGCCATCGTTGAATTGAGCGACGAGCAAGATCAGCCCGATCTGCTGCCTGGTTGATCCTCCGGGTGTGATTCAGCAGGAGGGAGCTGGATGGCGTTTGTCGCGGGATCCCTCCCGTGGTCAGTACTGCGTTCTTGTGGGGGGAGAACGCTGGGCTTTTGAGTTGACTGAGCCGGAGTGGCGAGATCTGGTTGATCTCGTGGAGACCTTGGAGCAGCAGCACCAGGGTCTGGTTGACCAACTGATGCCGGACGAAACGATTGAGCTAGAGCTGGATCGTGGCGTCTGGTGGGGTTGCCTGAGCGGTGATTGCAGCCAGTGGGAGCTGCGCATCCTGCTCACGCCGCTGAAGGGGCGTGCTGCAGAGGGTGAATGGCCAGCCCCCGCTGCAGCGGCAGTGGTGGCTGCGATGAGAACCCTCTGGGACTCGCAGCATTGATTAATGCAGCTAATCGTTTTTGCGGCATTGATTTCCCCCGCCCTTCGCCGAAGGCTCTGCACAGCTTTTCCACAGCCCATGCGCTGTTAATGCCGTTGTGGTGGGCTGCTGTGGAAAAGCCGTGGTTTTTGTTCTTTCTGCTTGACGTTGGTGATGGTCTGTGCGGATCCGTCTGCTCTGGTGCTCTGCCAGTGCCAGAGCGGCCTCCAGGCAGGGATCTCGTATGGAGACGAATGAGAATGGTGTTGTGTTGGCAGCCCTTGACGGTGGCGCCTTGGTGTGGAGAACTGGTGTTCGTTCGAAAAAACAAAAGATGCCGGAAGGCCTTGAGCAAGCTTCCACGGCTGAGTGCAGTGTTGTGAGTTTCCAATCGGATTTGCCGCAGCCCCTTCAGCAGGCCATGACCCAATTCATCGAAGGTCATCCGAATTGGGATCAATACCGTCTGGTTCAGGCTGCGCTGGCAGGATTCCTGGTGCAGAACGGCAAGCCCTCTCGTGAAATCACGCGGGTTTACGTCGGAAACATGTTCCGCCGGGAGTCACTGCTTAATGGTGTCTGAGGACGGCAGCAGGCCATCAACACCAGAGCGCTGAAGGGAAGGCTGAGGAGTAACCCCAGGGTGGCTCCGATCAGTCCCAGCAGGTTGATCCCCAGCAGCATTCCGAGCAGAGCAAGCACCTTGAGGCCGTTGCGATGCACCAGCTGGCGGCTGTGGTCCATCGCCTGAAGGGCACGGCAGCGCTCGTGCACCAGCAGGGGCAACGCCATGATCTGGCTAAACAGCCAGCTCAGCAGTACCAGTCCGCCCAGCAGCACGCTGAGGCTGGCCAGGGCGGTGCTCCAGCGTCCGAGCATCCAACTCAACGACTGAATCAGTCCGAGCCCCCCCAGAAGGAGCAGCAGTTCAAGCAACACCAAGGTGAAGGCCTGACGCAGGAGCTGTTGCCAGCTCTGCTTGGGAGGGTCGACACGCCGATCAGGGAGCAGGCCATCCGTCAGCCGCAGCAAGGCCAGGAGGGGAAACAGGGGAAGCACCAGGCTGGCCAGTACTGACAAGTCCCCCAGTCGGTTCAGCCATGGGGATCCCGCCAGGCGCAGGTCATGCCCGACCACTGCTGGGCCGCTGGTGCTGATCAGGACCAACGCAGCCAAGCCAACACAACGCCAAGGCCCGCGGCTGAACCCGATCCAGGCCCGAGGCAGCAGGGTGAACAGTGGGATCTCAGTGGAGCTGGCCAAGCCGTGAGAGGAGGTCGTTGGCGGTTTTGGCGGGAACAGGAAGGATCGACAGCCTGTTCCCTCGTTTGATCACGGGCAGCTGTTCTTCGCTGTAGAGCTCACGCAGCTGATCGAGACTCAGTAGGGCTTCAAATTCTCCGAGAAATCGCAGCCGAGCACAGTCCCAGCGTGGTTTTTCTGGCGTTGATTTGGGGTCGTAGTACTTGGCTGCCGGATCAAACTGGGTGGGGTCTACGAGGCCGGTCTCCATCACCTCCATCAGCCCGATGATCCCTGGTGGTTTGCAATTGGAGTGGTAGAAAAAAGCCTGGTCGCCAACCTCCATGCTTCGCATAAAATTGCGGGCCTGGTAATTCCTGATGCCGTCCCACAGCGTGGTTTCTTCTCGACGAAGATCATCGATCCCGTAGGCGTCGGGTTCGCTTTTCATCAACCAGAAGGCCACGTCACACGGCTTGCTTACCTCCATCATCGGACCGTCCGGCCCGGATGCATCCCATTGCGTTCGTTTTGTCTCAGGCGGCGTCCAGAAAGGGTTGGACCAGGGCGCGGAAGTGCTCGCCTCGCGCTTCGAAATCCCGGTATTGGTCAAAACTGGCGCAGGCTGGTGACAGCAACAGTGCGGAGGCACCCTGCCGCTGCACGGCCACCGCAGCCAGATTGACAGCGGTTTCGAGCTCCTGGCATTGCAGGAGTTCGCCTGGATAGCCAGCCGCCTTGGCCAGGTTGGCCAGTTCTTCAGCCCCTGTTCCGAACAGGATCAGGCTGCAGGCCCTGGTTTCGAGCGTCTTCATCCATCCACTGGCATCGCCACGTTTGGTTTGCCCCCCGGCCAGCACCACCACCGGTCCCTGCATGGCTTTCAAGCCGACCTCAGCAGCGTCGTAATTGGTGGCTTTGCTGTCGTTGAAAACGTTCGCTCCTGCCAGGGTTCCGAGGTGTTCGAGCCGATGAGGGACGCCCGGAAACGTGCTTAGGGAGGCCGCGATCTGCTGGGGGGAGAGGCCGACCGCCAATGCTGCAGCGGTAACCAGCAGGAGGTTTTGCCGATTGTGGCTGCCCGGCATCGCCAGGACATCAGCAGCGAACAGCGTGGTGGTGCTGTTCCGCACCATGCCTTCGGCATCAATCCAGAGATCGGCTGGCTGGCCATCCGGTCTTGCCCCTTCACCGCTCACCCATGTGCCGTGCTGCCAGCTGCTTCGTTGCTGGCGCAGATCCGGATCATCGGCATTGAAGAGGGCGCACTGTGAGCGTTCGAGCAGCCCACGTTTGATGGCTCGATAGGCCTCCAGGCTGCCGTGGCGCTCAAGATGATCAGGCGTCAGCGTTGTCCAGATCCCGATCTTGGGGGCAACTGTGGGCGCTGCCTCAATCTGATAACTGCTTAGCTCCATCACGAGCCAATCCGGCTGTGGCGTGGCCCCGGAAGCGATCTGACAGGCCAGTTCCGCAGCGGAGAGGCCCATGTTCCCCCCCATGGGGGCCTTGAGGCCCGAGCTCTCCAACACATGGCTCAGCAGATGCGTGACCGTGGTTTTGCCGTTGGTTCCCGTGATGCCGATCCAGGGGATCTGGCGGAGGGCATCCCAGGCCAGGTCCATCTCGCCACGAACCTGGATGCCATCTGATCGCAGTTGGAGCAGGGTTGGGTGATCCCAGGGAATTCCAGGGCCGATCACCACAGCATCCAGGCCATCTCGCCAGGTCTGGAAGCTCTCTGGGGTCAAGGGCTGCCCTAAGGCAACCTGAATTCCTTCTTGACCCAGCGTTTTCGCGATTTGTTGCAGGGCATCGTTGTCGCCCCGCTCGAAAACAACAACGTCACGATTCTGCTGCTTGAGCAAACGTGCAGCACCCAAACCTGAGCGCCCCATGCCAACGACAATCGTGCGTGTCATCGCAAGGTTTGAAGCTTGAAAACGCAGTCCCTTTCAGGGAAGTGGGCGATACTGGATTTGAACCAGTGACTCCTACAATGTCAATGTAGTGCTCTACCCCTGAGCTAATCGCCCGTCAAATGATCGAATTTGGAATCTCGTGATTCCCTCGATCGAGGCAGAACATTAGCAGCCGATGGGGATGTTCAACTCAGCTGCGGCGCAGTTCAACGCGCCAACGCTCCCGTTTTGTGCGTGTGAGCGAGAGAACTTCCACTGAACCGCGGTCCTGCAGCTGCAGGCGGTCCCCCACCACCAGTTCACGGCTCGCTTGCCGCACGCTCTCCCAGTTGAGCCTCAGGCGTCCAGCTTTGACGTGGGTCACGATCTTGGCCCGAGACAGTCCGAACCCTGCTGATGCGATCGCATCCAGGCGGCAGGACGCCTCCACCGTCTGCAGGGTGCGGACGCTGCGTTGCACGGGCGGCTGCAGCTGTTCCAAGGGACGAGATTCGCAGCGGATCTCCACATCGCGGACGGCACCCAAGCGTCCATGAAGGGCTTCAGCAGCGCTGGGGGTGCAGATCCCTTGCCCGCCTCGATCGCCCCGCACCCAGAGGTCACCAAGGCTGGATTCGTCCATGCCCATGTCCTGCAACGCTTTGCGCAGGTCGTCGGGGGAGAGGGGGTCGAAGAGGAAATTGCCTTCGATCAGCACACCTTGGACGGGTGCCGCCGCATCGGGGGTGTCATCGCGTCGATGGCAGAGCAGCCGTTGGCGTTCGGCCCCTGGATAGCCACCGTCAGCCACCCAGGTCAATTCACTCAGGCTGCCAAGCCGAGCCAGGGTTTCCTCACAGAGTGGTGCGCTGAGGAAGGGACTCCATGCCGGTTGCCAGGTGCGTAGGACCTGCTCCGCTAGATCGATCAGCACGGTCAGCCCGCCGGGGTCTTGGGCTCCGTCCAGCAAATCCTCCCGGGGCAACATCACAGGTCGTCGAGGCGAACCACCTGTTGTGGGCGCGACCGTTGAATCACCTGCCACGGCGCCTCGATGCCGTTGGGGGTTTCCAGGAGCACCAGCCAGCGTCCTTCGTCGCGTCGGTTGCGCAGAATCCGTACGCCCGCATCGTTGTCTGAGTCCACGCTGGCGGCCGCGGCGTAGCTCCCCATCAGGCCGGAGCCCATGCCCAGTAGGCCGCCGATCAGGGTTTCACCCCAGGGGCCAAAGCTGGCGAAGGTGGTGAGGGTGGTGATTTTGGTAAAGGTGACCCCTGCAAGGAAGCCGAAGGGCATCAGCCAGCGGGCCATGCTCTGCTGCCGCTGCTGGCGGGTCAGGTCGGGGTTCAGCAGGGCGACCTTGTCGATGGCATCCCCGTCAGGAGGGATCGTTAAACATTTCAGCAGCGGCAGATCGGTGTCCCGGAGTCGCTGGGTCAGGCCTTCTGCCGATGGGGCATCGGCCATCACCATCACACAGACGGGCATGGGTCATTCAGATCTAATGCGCTGAATTCTGAACCCTGTGCTTCGAACTGGAGGGGGTGGTGGATGTTGATCTCTACAGTTCACGGCGGCAGTTCTGCGCCTTTCGATGACGAAAGTTCTTGTCTCTGATCCGATCGACCAGGCCGGGATCGACATCCTCGGCCAAGTGGCGCAGGTGGATCAGCGCACCGGTCTCTCCGAGGATGAGCTGATCGGCATCATCGGTGAGTACGACGGATTGATGATCCGTTCCGGCACCCAGGTGACCGCCGCGGTGATTGCTGCGGCAAGCCGGCTCAAGATCATTGGCCGTGCGGGAGTCGGTGTCGACAACGTGGACGTCCCTGCGGCAACCCAGCGGGGAGTTCTGGTGGTGAATTCCCCTGAGGGCAACACCATTGCTGCAGCGGAACACGCCCTGGCCATGATGTTGACGCTGTCGCGTCATATCCCCCAGGCCCATGCCGGCATGCGGGCCGGCAAGTGGGACCGCAAGAAGTACGTCGGCAACGAGCTCTATAAGAAAACGCTTGGCGTGGTCGGTCTCGGCAAGATCGGCTCCCACGTTGCCCGGGTCGCCCAGGCCATGGGGATGGAAGTGATTGCCTACGACCCGTTCATCGCGGCTGACCGCGCCCAGCGGATGCAAGTGAAGCTCTCCGAGCTTGATGAGCTGTTCCGCTCCGCCGACTACGTCACCCTGCACATCCCGCGCACCAAGGACACCGAAAACCTTGTGAATGCGGAGCTGCTGCGGACGATGAAACCCACCGCCCGCATCGTCAACTGTGCCCGCGGAGGCGTGGTGGATGAGGCGGCCATCTCTGAAGCCATCAACAACGGTGTGATCGCCGGGGCAGGGCTGGATGTGTATGCCAGTGAGCCTTTGGCAGAAGACTCCCCTCTGCGGGCGGTGGAGCGGGGGCTCGTGCTGACGCCCCATCTCGGTGCCTCGACGGAGGAGGCCCAGGAAAATGTGGCGATCGATGTGGCCGAGCAGATCCGTGATGTGCTGCTGGGTCTACCGGCTCGCAGTGCGGTCAACATCCCCGGCCTCAGCGCAGAGATCATGGAGCGGCTCAAGCCCCACCTGCAGCTCGCAGAGACCGTTGGTCTGCTCGTCAGTCAGCTGGCCGGCGGCCATGTGAAGGAAATGGAACTGCGGCTTCAAGGTGAATTCGCCAGCCACCCGTCTCAGCCTCTGGTGATCGCGGCCCTGAAGGGTCTGCTGAGTGCCGGCCTTGGCGACAGCATCAACTTCGTGAATGCCTCCCTGGAGGCCAAGGCCCGCGGCATTCAGGTGCTGGAGGTGAAGGATGAAAGCAGTCGTGATTTCGCCGGCGGCTCGCTTCAGATCACCACCCGTGGCGATCAGGGCAGCCGCAGCGTCACCGGAGCTGTTTTCGCCGATGGCGATCTGCGCATCACCAGCATTGATGCTTTCCCGGTCAATGTGACGCCGAGCAGCCACATGCTGTTCACCCGGCACCGGGACATGCCTGGAATCATTGGTCACCTGGGGTCCTTGCTGGGTGAACACAACGTCAACATCGCCGCGATGCAGGTGGGTCGAAAGATCGTGCGCGGGGACGCGGTGATGGTGCTCAGCATTGATGATCCGATTCCTGCCGACCTGCTGCAGACGATCACGGCGATCGAGGGCATCCAGGAAGCTCACCCGGTCACGCTCTGATGTGGTGGCGTCTGACACTGCCGTGCCCTCCAGAGCTGGAGGAATCGCTGGTGTGGAAGCTGACGGATCTGGGATTGCATCGCCATGCGGTGCAGCATGCGCCGGAAACGCCTGACCGCAAGACGCTGCTGGTTTGGTTGCCCCAGCCGGAGTGGCCGGAGCCTCAACGGCGTGAGCTGATCGCCAGCCTGCAGCCGCTGGCAGAGCCCTTTGGCCTCAGCCTGCCCGAAGGGCGTTGGGATGATGTGGCCGACGAGGATTGGAGCCTCAGCTGGAAACAGCACTGGCAGGCGGATCCGGTCGGCAGGGGGATGTTGATCCTCCCGGCCTGGCTGAAGGTCCCTCCGGAGCATGCGGACCGCCTGGTGATTCGGATGGATCCGGGCAGTGCCTTTGGCACCGGCAGCCACCCCACCACCCGGCTTTGCCTGGAAGCGTTGGAGCAGTTGCCTCCTGTGGGGTCTCTGGTGGCCGACCTGGGTTGCGGAAGCGGTGTGTTGGGGCTCGCTGCACTGGGATTGGGGGCGCAGGCGGTGGTGGCCGCTGACACCGACTCTCTGGCGGTGCGGGCCACAGCCGGCAACCGCAGCCTCAATGACCGATCCGAAGCCGAGCTTCAGGTGGCCCTCGGCTCCGTGGACCGACTGACCGAGTTGCTCGCGCCCCGCCGCGCTGATCTGCTGCTGTGCAACATCCTGGCTCCGGTGATCGAGGCCCTCTCGCCTGGGTTCGAGGCGCTGCTCCAGCCGGATGGACGCGCCCTGCTCAGCGGGCTCCTGGTGGATCAAGCACCGCGCCTGAAGGACGTTCTGGGGGCATTGGGTTGGGTGGTTACTGCGGAAGCGGAACAGGGCCGCTGGGGGCTCCTGGAGATCCGTCGACGGCAGCCCTAGCCATATAAGCCATTCTTATCAGAGGAGGGCCTCCGATTGGTCCTTCTCCCCAGTCAGGCAGGAATCGTTTGGTTGAGCACCTATTTGAAGTAAAAAAGTGCTGTCCTGCAGGACCGGATTTTCCGGAGCCCTGTACGCATTCACTAAGTCATGGCTTCCTACAAGGTCACCCTGGTCTCCGAGAGCGAAGGTCTGAACAAGACCATCGAAGTGCCCGACGATCAGTACATCCTCGACGCTGCTGAAGAGCAGGGCATCGACCTCCCCTACTCCTGCCGTGCTGGCGCTTGCTCCACCTGCGCCGGCAAGATCACCGCTGGCACCGTTGACCAGTCCGACCAGAGCTTCCTGGACGATGACCAGATCGAAGCTGGTTTCGTTCTGACCTGCGTCGCCTACCCCACCTCCGACTGCACCATCAAGACCCACGCCGAAGAAGAGCTCTATTGAGCCTCTGTCCTTCAACTGGACGTGTTGTCAGCCACCCCTGCGGGGGTGGTTTTTTTTGGTCTGGTCGTCTTCCATGCGTGTCCCTTGTCTGCACCTGCCGTGAGCCGCCCCGAAGTCGATGATCTTCTGGAGCCCGGCAGTGTCCACACCAGCCCCGGCGGCCAATACAGCTTCCGTGTCATCGGGCCCTGTTGCCGGCTGTTTGATCGCGAAGAGCTGCCCTGGCCCTGCTGTCGTCTGGCGTGGCGGAGCAAGGAGCCGAGCTGGCGGCGGATCGGACGGAGGTTTGTGCCTGATCTGGCGGCCCGGCGTTGCCCCTCCTATGCGGTGGAGCTGCTTCAGCCGGGAGGACGGCCCACGCCCACGGTGCTGACTCTGTTCTCGGTGCGCTTCAGCCGGGATCTGCAGGAGTGGTGGTACAGCCGCCATCCCAACTCCATGGACCCTGACCGTGTAAGCCCCCAACAAAAAACCCCGACGACCTGAGGCCGCCGGGGACAAACAATGTTTCGATCGTTCTTGATCGGACGCCGCCGATCAGAAGTAGATCTTGCCGCCACCCCAGGCAGTGCCTTGGACTTTGGGTGACACCAGGATGTAGCCGGCCATCAGGCGCAGGTCCTCATCATCGAGGTCACGCATCGCGGGGTAGAGCTCAGCGTCGCGCATGCTGGGGTGCAAGTCGGCAATGCTGTATTCGCCGTCGTAGGAGGTCGGGTCCTTCATGTAGTCGACCAGGGCCTCGACGTTGTCGCGGGCTGGTGTGGCTAGGGCCAGGGTTTCAGGATCCAAGCCCACGTTGTGATTGGTCTTGGTGATGCCGCCGGCATGGCAGGTGCCGCAGCTGGTGTTGAACACCTTCCGGCCAGCATCGATTTCACGATCGCTGAAGGTCACCTCTGTGCCTGAAGGGTCCGCTGGAACCGTCAGGGTCTCGGCGTCCCACTGGGCCGCCTGAGCCGGAGAGATGACGGCAAGACCGATCAGCACCGGAATGAGGACCAAAAGGCCCTTCAGGGACCGTCGCAAGGAAGAGAACACAGAGGCCATGAAGGTTGGGGGGGTGTGACGCAATCACCGCACCAAGCTCTTGTATCACGGGGAAGTGACCCTCTGAGGCCGGATCACAAACTGTTGCAGCGTGGTTTGACGTCAATACTGAGCAAGTCCTTGGCTAGCAGGGTGTTGGGAAAGATCGCCTTGGCTTCGTCCAGCAGGTCTTGGGGGGTCACCGGATTGCCCGGTGCATAGCGGGGGCTGAGGTGGGTCAGCGCCAACTGCCCCACACCTGCTTCAGCGGCCGTCTGGGCGGCCATGGTGCTGGTGGAGTGCTGTTTCTGGAAGGCCATCTCCGCCTCCCCATGGGCAAAGGTGGATTCGTGGATCAGCAGGTCCGCGCCGCGGGCGAGCTCCACAGCGGCCTCACAAAACACGGTGTCTGTGCAATAAACGACGCTCACGCCCGGTCGTTCCTCACCGCAGAGGCTGGTGCCGTCGATGCTGCGACCGTCTTCCAGCGTCACCGTTTCGCCCCGCTTCAACCGGGCGTAGATCGGGCCTGGCGGGATGTTGAGCTCCCGTGCTTTTTGGATGTCGAACCGACCGGCGAGGGGCTTCTGCTCAATGCGATAGGCATAGGCCGGCACGCGGTGGGTGAGCGGGGTGCAGCGCACGGTGAAGTCGCTGTCCTCGAACAGCAGCGAGCCCTGTTCTGCCGCTGTTTTGACCCGATGCAGCTTCAGGGGATAGCCGATCCGGGTGGAGCTGGTTCGCAGCACCCCGTTGAGGTAACTCTCGAGCGGGTCTGGGCCGTACAGATCAACCCCCGCGGGGCTGCTGCCGGCGAGTCCGAGGCTTGCCAGGAGCCCCGGAAGGCCGAAGACATGGTCGCCATGCATGTGGGTGATGAACACCCTGCGCAGCTGTGACAGGCGCAGATCACTGCGCAGAAATTGATGCTGCGTGCCTTCTCCGCAGTCAAACAGCCACATCTCCGAACGCTGCGGCAAGCGCAGGGCCACCGCTGAGACGTTGCGGGCCCGGGTGGGCACGCCAGAACTCGTACCGAGAAAAGTGACCTGCAAGGCCGGTGCGCCTCAGGGCTCATGCTGCCATCTGGCTGAACTTGGGATCAGACGGCACACTGGGACGCCTTTTGATCTTCAGCGTGCGCCGCGCCTCCGTTGTCGTCGGGCTGGTGCTCGTCGCTGTGATTGCTCCAGCACCCGTGGCGCTGGCCCGCGGCCGGGAGCCACAGATGCGCGTCCTGCTTCTGGAAAACACCCAGCTCAGCCTGCGCTCGGATGGTGCACAGCCGATGCGAGTGCAGGGCCTCCCTGGCGGCGAGCGACGGCCCCAGCGGCTGCGGCTCAGCCTCCAGGGATCGCGCCTGAACGCCAGTGTTGACGGCCATTCGATGGCGTTGGCGCCCAGCACGCTCTTGACGGTTCAGAACGATGACCCACGGGGCATCTGGCTGGGATCCCGTCGGTATCGCGGTGTATTGCGCATCAGCGGGCGGGGCGGTCGCCTGCGGGTGGTGAACAGCCTTGGCATCGAGACCTATCTCGCCAGTGTTGTGGGCAGTGAAATGCCCCACCGCTGGCCTCTGGCCGCTCTGCAGGCCCAGGCGGTGGCGGCCCGCACCTATGCCCTCAAACAACGCAGCCGCGGTGGGGCCTGGGATGTGAAAGCCACCGTCGCAAGTCAGGTGTACCGCGGTGTGGAGTCGGAAACCCCCAGCACCCGCCAGGCGGTGGTCAGCACCCGTTCCCTGGTGCTCGTTCATGGCGGTCGCCTGATCGATGCTGTGTTCCACAGCAGTTCCGGCGGGCTGACCGAGGCGAGCGGGATGGTCTGGCGCCGGCAGCATCCCTACCTGGTCAGCGTTCCTGACCACGACCAGCACAGCCCGGTGCATCGCTGGGAGCAATGGTTTGATCCAGCGGGTCTGCGCCAGCGCCTGCCGGAGACCGGTGGACTTCAGGCCGTTGAGGTGATCAGCCGGTCCGGCAGCGGTCGTGTGCGGCAAGCCCGGTTGCGCGGTCCGCGTGGATCGCTGGTGCTCAGTGGGGGCGAGCTGCGCAAACGTTTGGGTCTCAAAAGCACCCTGGTGAGCTTCGAGATGGTCACGGGCGGGCAAAGGCCGCCCGTGGAACTTCCGGTGCGAGGGGTGATAACAACCGTTAAGCGTGGATCCCGCATCGATCGGATCACGGCGTCGGTGGCCCGCCAGGGGCAAGGCCGGCTGCCGTTGTTGGTGGCACCTCCTCCGTCCCTGGTCAGCAAGACTGCGACGCGTCGTTGGTCCAGCCAGGGCCTTCAGCTGCTGGTCAAGGGCCAGGGCTACGGCCATGGCGTCGGCATGAGCCAGTGGGGGGCCCATGGTCTGGCGGAGCAGGGGGCCGGCTTCCGCTCGATCCTTCAGCACTACTACCGCGGTGCTGAGGTTGTTCCCTATCAACCGCACTACGACCCATCGCTGGCGCTGAAGCCCCCGACGAAGCCACTCTGGAGAGGAGCTCAGGTTTTGCCCTTTGGCACGGTTTCCCTGTCATCTGCAGCGCCACTCCAGTGACAAGGATCTCTGCGCTGTGCTGGCAGCGCATTTGGAACACCATCTGCGCAGTTGGCAGGGACCTCACCCCCTGAAGCCGTTGGGCCTGGCCACGGGACGCACGATGGAGCCGCTCTACCGGACCCTGGTGGAACGACTGCTGTCGTGGTCTTCGGATGAGCTGGAGGCGCTGCGTGCCCGGTGGTGCAGTTTCAATCTGGACGAATATCTCGGGCTGTCTGCGGAGGATCCCAGGGGGTACAGGGCCTACATGACTCACCACCTCGCGGCACCGCTGGGGTTGCCCCCCTCAGCGGTGCACCTCCCCGACAGCACCGCTGCTGACGGACAGGCAGCCGCACGCCACTACGGCGAGCAGCTCTCGCGCTGCGGTGGCATCGGGCTGCAGCTCTTGGGATTGGGCAGCAATGGTCATGTTGGCTTTAACGAGCCGCCCTGCCCCCCCGACCAGCACTGCCATGAAGTGGTGCTGACGCCCGCAACGCGGCATCAGAACGCTGTGCTGTTCGATGGTTGCCTGGAGGCTGTGCCCCAGCGCGCCATCACCCTCGGCCTGCAAGAGATCCTTGAGGCTGCCGAGATTCATCTGGTGGTCACCGGCGCCGCCAAGGCAGGAATCCTCAAACGCTTGCTGGCCCTGACGAAACCGGACCCCTCGCTGCCCGCCAGTTGGCTGTTAAACCACCCCAATGTCTGGCTGTGGTGCGATGCAGCGGCTCTTGCCTGAATTGTGGCTTTAGCTTGAACAGCCGAGATCTTTGGCGATGAGCATTGACCCCGTGGAACGGCGTCTTGAGCAGAGTTTTGAGCAGGAACGCTGGACGCGATTCATCCAGGACTGTCAGGACCTCGAACAGTTGCGAGAGACGGCCTTAGCGCTGGTGCAGCAGCTAGCCCAGCAGAAGGCGGCTAGTGCCTGGATGGCCACCCGGGCCTCTGAATCTGAAAATACCAAGTTGGAGATGCTGGCGAAGATGATTCGTCAGCAACCCGATGCCAAAGAGGAGGAGGCGACAGGCGCCCCCTGAGGGGAACCCCGCCGCCAGCAGTCTTCCGGTGCTCAGTGTTCGCGCTGCCAGCGGGTCAGCAGAGCTGGCGAGAACTTGTGGCCGTGTTTGGCACCAACCTTGACCACGCAGGAGTTGTCCTTGCCGCAGCGCTGCACCTCGTCGCGCAGGGAGTCGTTGCTCTGAACCCGCGACATGAACGTCTCCAGCTGTTTCATGGACATGGCGATCCTCCAGAAGGGATCCCTTCGGCTTAGCTCTGGGGTTGGACGGGGCTCAGGGACACAAGCTTTGGTGCGGATTTGCTGACGGAAATCTTCAAGGAGGCGTCAGTCGATCCTCAGCTTTACGTCAAAATCAAGAGATCACGTTGGCCTTGATGCTGCACTCCAGCTAGCGATATTTCCGCCTTTCCAGGATAATCTTATTCACTTAGCCAAGCTGGTTGTGATAAATCCAAAGCTCTTCAGTTGACGTGTTGCCGTTGAAACGGCGAGTTTTGCTACGCGACGGCTTGTGCGAGATGTTGGGTGGATATCGTCAACAAACTTTGGCTTCATTGTCTGCTTCCAAAGCGAGCTGCTATCGATTAATGCGACCGATGGATCATTGTTGAAGTGTGTCGAAAGCTTTCGATTGATTTTTGTCGAGATGTTGTCGAGCAACTTCGTTGCGTCAGAAGAATTCTCGCTCTTCATTGATTTAATCCATGTTTTAAGCCTGGGCGTTTTGCTCACGGGGAGTGCTCCGTACACAACCACCTCATCGACAAGACCAGTAATCTGATCCACGGCTTTGACGATATTGCCAGCAACGGTTTGGCTGATAGAGCGTCCGTACTTGCGGTTGTCGACTTTGGACCGCGTTAAAAGGATGTTCCTGAATTGGTCGTTGTTCACCGTGGCCTCTAGAAGATCATTCCCGCCAGCTGATAGCAATACATCAACGTCTGATTGTTTGCGATAAAAAGATGAACGCTCTCGCATCTTTTTGACTTGGTTTGAGAGGCCAATATCAATACTCATTCCAAGAAATGATTGGGCGGGACCCTTCCCCGATAGGGCTCCGCCATGCGCATAGTTGTGGATGTCTGCTGGACGGGCTGGCTCGGCAGATAAAATATTGAAGTTCTGAGTGTTTTTAACATCGCCACCCATCCATCGGATGGTGTGTTCACTCAAGACTAATCCATCAGAAGCCTTCACATTATTTCCCTTGACATAGATGGAATCGGAAAACGGCTCTTGGCCGATAAGACCAAGTAGTCCAGAGATATTTCCAGCATCCATAAGGCTATCGCCAAGAACAACCAGAGTCGAAGTCATGCGGATTATTGAATTTATTTTGATAGTGCTAAGACACTACATCAGCTTAATGATGTCTGTAATAGTCAAAAGTTGCATCTTGGAAAAGACAGGCTTCCTTGTCAATTACCCATCAGCCCTTTTGCTGGTGCTTAGGGGGTGCAAGAGTGCTAGGTAGTTTTAAGAGGCTGCTTTGCGAAAATGCTCGGCGGCTTTTGAGAAGTTTGCATCTGCATTGCATCTGCCTTTGGGGATTTGATTGAATTCGATACGCTCTCCGTTCGGGCCAGACATGAAAAAACAGTTCCAACCACCCAAAGGACCATCTGGGCCGAGCTGATGTACATCTCCTTTATTCAGCGAAACACAAGGCATGCTTGCGGTTGCATCACAGAGCTTGTCAAAAAATTCTTTGGTGTTGATGTCAGCGGCTAGGTTGAAGGAGATGTGTTTGCCAGCAACACCTTGCTCATTTGCATCTACACTGACATTGGCATTGTGAGTTAATCCTGATCCTTTGTTGTAGTAACGGAGTAACTCGACGGCGGAATTGCCAAAGGAAATAAAACAAACATCCAATGCATCTCCAGCACCAAGCTGCGGCGCTGTCTTCACGTCAGCATTCAAAATAGTGGTCCATTCTTCCCCATCGATGCCAGTTATTTCGGCAATGAAGACACCGCCAAGGATATTGATGTAAAATTCTTTTGAAAGTTGCATGTCGTCAACATTGACGCCAACGTGCTGAATTGCTTCTTCGGCAAGAAAGTTACGCAAGGACATGATGGGATCGGCGCTAAAGCAAGCGGACGTAAAGCTTCAAATATCTTGTTGGTCTTTGGCCGGCAATGATGTGTTATTTACTACGAAAAGTCTGCGACAGTTCTCTGTAGTTTTTAATACAAAAGTCTTTTGTTCGCTTGGCCTGCATTTGGTTTTTGCTGAAATGCATGAGCATGTTGGAGCCCATCAGCACAGCTCAGTGCGTATGGCATGGACAGGGGCTTGGGTCGTGACAGTGGGCCAGGGTTTTGTTGCGATATGAATCCATCTCCATTCGCTCCAATCCAAATGTTCTTCCGCTGCATGCCCTTGTCTTGTTCATGTCGTTGCCCCAACCAGTGTTCATGCGCAATCCGGCCACCCGATCGAGATCGTGGTGTTGCCCGCAATGTCATCGAATCCCTCAGTGCTGAAGGCTGACCCCTGATCGCTTGCCAGCAATGGCTCAGCTTTGATGATCACCCGATTGTTCTGGTAACGCATCGACTTCATCGCAAGAGTCATGTCAAGAGTCTTGGGGCTCTCGCTAGCGCCCTCTGATCGGGACATGGGCTTGATCGAAAGACGTGGCTTGCACTCGATTAAGCCATCGGAAATTTGTTTGGCGATTGTGCCAATTTTTTCAGCTCCTGTTAGAACGCCATCGTTGGATTTTTCTGTTTGAAGATCTGATTGATCATCCACTGTCCAACGAATAAGAGCGTCGCCTCTTTTGGTTGTTCTGGCATGAATATGGTCGGTGTAAAAGTCAAAGTCGGAAGATATTTTGTTGGTGCTTGGTGTTCTTTGCTTGGGGCGTAGAGCAGAGGTTGATCGGCTGCTTGCATCCTCGGGTAGTGACTTGTAGACGCGCTCAACAAATTGGCGTCCGGAAATGAGGTGACCCTTGCCCCAGCGGTGATCATATTTTTGGGTTAGGTCAAGATCTTTAACAGCTTCGACGTCCAATCCTTCATTTTTGTATTTCTCTACCTCAGAGCGTACGTTTCGCAGCATTCTCCGATACTGCTTTAAATCATTCTTGTTGGCCAAGTTTCCATGGCCTGGAATAACAGTTGTATCTGCATTAATTCGCTTGATCATGATCGATGCAGAGCGAATGAGGCCGTTGATCGTGCCGTCTGTTTTCAGGTCAATCAGAGGGTAATCATCGCTCATGAATGTGTCGCCGGTGTGAAGAATGTTGAGCCCTGGTATCCACACCGCTATATCCCCAGATGTGTGGCCTGGGGGAAGGCCAATTAAATCAATTTTCTGGTTGCCCGCATGCAGCTCAATTTGCTTGCCAAAAGTGACAACGGGAAGCCCGGGCCTTTTTGGAATTTCATAGCGAATCATGTGTTCGCGAGCATTCCGATGTGACACCACGATTGCGCCACGGCGCGCCATTTGTTCATTGCCCCCGGTGTGATCAGGATGCGCATGCGTATTGATTAAGAAGAACGATTTATTCTTCTTTCTTGCAAGCTTTTTGTTGATTAATGTATAGTTTCGAGAGCAGCCGCTATCAATGACAATGAACTTTCCCCCGCGCTGGAGAAGGGTTACGTTGCCTGCATGGAAGCGTTCGGCGTTGTAAAGGCTAAGCTTCCACTTGCCAAGCCCAGGGTGTTTGATCCTCTCTTGAGGGTTCCATCGGAAAGGCGTTTGATCTTCTGCGCCTGTAGGAGGTTGTGCTCCGCATCCAACATGAAGAGCATCTGAATCGGAGTGCCTTTTGTCGTTATTGTGCTGATGATTGTCGGACATTCATGCAGCTGATTTAGTAATTAGCTTAGTGTCGATTATTTGATGCCGATTGTGCTTTTGAATACCAAAAACAATAATTTGATGTTGTTTGTCGTCGAGTTTGGCGCGCTCCATTTGCCATGTCGAATGTGTTCGGAGCTCATTTTCGATTTTTGCTAACGGAGGAGTTTTGAACTCTTCTTCTTCGGCGTGATTTTTCGTTTTCATGCACTCCCTGGGGTGATTCAGTTTTGAGGTTTCTCCACCGGCTCCTCAATCTCGCAGGAGTCGTGATTCGATAGTCCGGCTCCTGCCTCGCTACACGCGTTGTTCAGGGTGATCGACCATCTTTCGATGTTGGTGTCGGTTGTGTGTCCTCTTGGGTTCACGTCTCGCCATCAATGTCCAGCTCGTCGGGGAGATCGAGGTTGGCGCTGACGCTGCGCACATCATCGAGTGCATCGAGGGCATCCAGCAGCTTCAGGCAGCTGCGGGCCGTGTCGGGGGCACTGATATCGACGCTGGTCTGTGCAGACCACTGGTGTCCCCACTCCCGCACATCCCAGTTAGCGCTGCGCAAGCCGTCCTGAAGGCTCTCTAAAGCTTCGAACGGTCCGTGCACCAGGACAGCCTCGTCCAAGAGCTCATAGCCATCGGCATCCAGCTCGAGGAGGCTTTCCAGCAGCCGTTCCTCGTCTGCGAGCCCCGCATTGAGGATCACCTCGCTGCGATGTTCAAACAGATAGGCCACGCAGCCGTGTTCCCCCAGGTTGCCCCCGTTCTTGCTGAAGGCCAGGCGCAGGTCCGCTGCGGTGCGGTTGCGGTTGTCGGTGAGTGCTTCCACCAGCACCGCCATGCCTCCGGGGCCATAGCCCTCGTAGCGCACCTCCTCCAGCTGAGCCCCCTCGCCCCCCTGGCCAGACCCCTTGGCGATGGCGCGTTCGATGTTGGAGGCAGGAACCCCCGCGGCGCGGGCTTTGCTGATGGCCGTGCGCAACTGGAAATTCCCGGCGGGATCGGCTCCGGCACGGGCCGCCACCATGATCTCGCGCCCCAGGCGGGTGAACACCGCACCCCGTTTGGCGTCCACGACGGCCTTGGTGCGTTTGATCTGGGACCATTTGCTGTGGCCAGCCATCGCGTCAGGGCAGAGCGGAATGCGGTCGGAGGGTACTGACCGACTGAGTGACTTCAGCCTGCTGCATCGAACACCACCTTGGGGCGCAACAGACCCTCCTTCTCCCGGTGGCCGATCCCGGCCATGCTTCCATTTGCGTTGCACACCACCACAGCCTCCCCAGCACCCGGCTCCATCGTGATCCGCCGGCCGCAGCGCCAATCGTTCTGTTCCGCTTCGCTGAGATCCCGCCGGGGCAAGCCTCCCAGGGCCAGCAGTGGAGACAGGGGATCTGGCGGCAGGGCATCTCGCTCCGGAAGGGGATGCGCTTGGTGCGCATGGAAGCCGAGGGCCTGGGTGCGCCGCAGCGAGGCCAGACAGCCTCCACACCCAATGCTGGCCCCAAGATCCCGGGCGATTGAGCGGATGTAGGTGCCGGCGGAGCAGTGCACCTCGATGCTCAGTTGCCCTTGGGCGGGATCCCAGTGCAACAGCTTCAGCCGGTGCACCGTGACGGCCCTCGGCGGGAGATCCATGGCTTCACCGCGCCGGGCCCTGGCATGGGCCCGTTCGCCATCCACATGGACGGCGGAGACCTGCGGCGGACGCTGCTCAATCGCGCCGCGGAATGGCTCCAGGGCGCTGTTGAGTTCGGCTTCGCTTAAGGACGGCCAGGCTTGCTGGGCCAGCAGGTCTCCCTCCAGGTCGTCGCTGTTGGTGCGCGTCCCCAGTTGGATGACGCCCGTGTACGTCTTGTCCCCAGGGAGGTAGGGAAGCAGTCGGGTGGCCGGCCCCAGAGCGATGGGCAGAACCCCTGTGACGGCAGGGTCGAGGGTGCCGCCATGGCCCACGCGCTTGAGGCCGTAGCTGCGGCGTAGTCGGCTGACGCAGGCGTGGGAGGTGAGGCCTGCGGGCTTGTCGATCACCACGAAGCCGAAGGGGCCGTTCACCGGGGCTGGAGCGGGATGGTCTGACTGTTGCATTCCGCCGGCTGCGTAGGTTGGCCGCGCCCTGATGCTCATCCATGCCCCAGCTCCGCAGCAGCACGGATGTGGACGTCTCCGCTTTTCTGGCGGATGGTCTAGGCATCAAGCAACATCTCAGCCGTTATCTTGAGCTGACGCCGGAGCTGCTGGAGAAGCGTCTGCCCAGCAGCACTGACGACCTCGCGGACCTGCATCCCGGCGCTTTCCGGCCAGAGGACGCCACCGCCTTCTACGAGGACACGGTGGGTACGGGCCACCTGCTGGAGCTGGCGGCCTGGCATCTCTCCAGTGCGGACTACATCGCGGACACATTGCGACTGCAGGGCATGGCCGTGCAGGGTCAGGTGTTGGATTTCGGTGGTGGGATCGGCACCCATGCCCTGTCGGCGGCGGCGCTGGATGCGGTGGACCACGTCTGGTTTGTCGATCTCAACCCCCACAACCAGGCCTTTGTGCAGCAAAGGGCCGAAAGCTTGGGCCTGGCGGACAAGCTTTCGGTGCATCGGGACCTCTGCAGCACGGGTGACGTGCGTTTTGATGCGGTGGTCTGCCTTGATGTGCTGGAACACCTGCCGGATCCCTCGGCGCAGTTGCTGGAGTTTTACCAGCGCATGGTTCCAGGTGGCATTGCCCTTCTGAACTGGTATTTCTTCAAGGGCCACCAGGGGGAGTACCCCTTCCATTTCGATGACCCGGCCCTCGTGGATGAATTTTTCCGCACCCTGCAGGCCCAGTTCCTGGAGGTGTTTCATCCCTTGCTGATCACGGCCCGGCTGTACCGCCGTCCCTGAGCGCAGGCGCTCAATAAAAAACCCCAGCACCGCGGAGGGCTGGGGCTGAAGATTTGGGGATCGAATCAGGCGATCACACCGCTGCGGTGATGTTGATGCGCTTGCGATTGCGCAGGCCGCGGCGGATGGATTCGAACTTCACCACTCCATCGGTGAGGGCGAACAGAGTGTCGTCTTTGCCTTTGCCGACATTGACGCCGGGGAGAACGGAGGTGCCGCGCTGGCGGATCAAGATGGACCCAGCTGTGACGGTTTCGCCGCCGTAGGCCTTCACACCAAGGCGTTTGGCGTTCGAGTCGCGGCCGTTACGTGTTGAACCTGTGCCTTTTTTATGTGCCATGAGGAGGGATGGTGGTGAGGGCGGTTGATGAAGCGGGTGGGAGAGGTCAGCTGATGGCCTTGCCGCCCACGGAGATGGACTCAACCATCACCCGGGTGAGTTCCTGCCGATGACCATTCTTGCGCCGGGTTTTCTTTTTGGGGCGCATTTTGTACACAATTACCTTGGGTCCGCGGCGATGGGCCATCACCTTGAGGGACACGGTGGCGTCTTTGACGTAGGGCTGGCCCAGGGTGGTGCCCTGGCCGTCCTTCACCAGGAGAACGTTCTCCAGCTTGATCGTGTCGTCCACCTCGGCCTGCAGCCGATCGATGTCGTAATAACGGTTGGGCTGCAACCAGATCTGGGTGCCAGACGCCTCAACGATGGCGTAAGTCCCGCTCTGCTCCGCGGCTGGTTTGGTGTCGGCCATAGGGTGAAAAGACGCGTTCAGGCTCGGCGTACCGATTTAGGCCTGACCCGCAATCGAAAGACAAACAAAGATCTTCGTCTCTCACGCGCCCCCTCGTCAAGATTCAGGTACCTCGATGCTTCGGATGCCCGGATGGCCAGGCCGGCCCTCACTGTTGCTCTCGTCCTGAGCAGCCCCGCTTTGGTGGAGTCCTGCCGCCAGTGGCTGCCGCCCAACCGTTACGAGTCTGTTGTCTTAACAGTTGACGCCGGTGAGGCTCTGGAGACTGTTCTCGGCCCCAGGCAGGAGGACTTCGATGCCGTGGTGCTTGAACAGACCCTTTTGAACGTGGAGGTCAAGGAGCAGCTGCAGGCGGCAGGATTGCTTTTCCCTGCCGTCATCGTTGGCGAGGTGAAGGGGCAAGTGGACTACCACCCCGAGGAGTTGCATCTGCCCGACGACCAGCTTGCCCAGCTGGGATACAACGTGGACGCGGCGATTTCCCGCTTTCTGCGCCAGGGCCGCGCCGATGGACGCCAGGAGGACAACAGCTCCTCATCCCGCGCCGTCAGCAACCTCTCCCAACGCCTGCAGGAACGGCTTGGCTACCTGGGGGTCTTCTACAAACGGGATCCATCCCGCTTCCTGGGAAGCCTGCCCCCCGAGGAACGCCGTGATCTGCTGCTGTCGCTCCAACGCACCTACCGGGATCTGCTGGTGAGTTACTTCAGCGATCCTGCCGCAGCGAATCAGGCGCTGGAAAGCTTCGTCAACACGGCTTTCTTCAGCGATCTACCCATCACCCGAACCGTTGAGATCCACGTGAATCTGATCGATGAATTTTGGAAACAGCTGAGTTTGGAGGGCCACAAACATGACTTTCTTCAGGATTACCGCCTTGCTCTTCTCGACGTGATGGCGCATCTGTGTGAGATGTACCGGCGTTCCATTCCGCCGGACCTTCCTTTATCGGGCACGGCCTCCAGCCGTGTACGTCGCCCGATGAATCAGCTCAATGCCTCGGAGGAGTCGTCATGAGTCCCCGCAAGACCTACATCCTCAAGCTCTACGTGGCGGGCAACACGCCCAATTCGATGCGGGCGCTGAAAACCCTGCGCAACATTCTTGAAACCGAATTCCGTGGTGTTTATGCCCTCAAGGTGATTGATGTGCTCAAAAATCCGCAACTGGCGGAGGAGGACAAAATCCTGGCAACACCGACGTTGTCCAAGATTCTTCCCCCGCCGGTGCGGCGCATCATCGGCGATCTCTCCGATCGGGAGCGGGTTCTGATCGGCCTGGATCTTCTTTACGACGAGCTTTCCGATACGGCGCTCAACTCGAGTTTGATCGACGCTGTCGATGGGGAGACCGACACGACGATCACGTCGGATCCTTAAGCGACATGGTGCTCTCCAGCACGGTTCACGTCCTGCTCACTACGGTCAAGTCATAGGTCTTTGCTATGCAGTTCCCTCCGACCAGCAGTCAGCCTCAGATGCAGGTGCAAAAGCTCCCGACGGGGATCGAGGGCTTTGATGATGTGTGCCAGGGCGGCCTGCCGATCGGCCGCAGCACATTGATCAGCGGGACGTCAGGTACCGGTAAGACGGTGTTCTCTCTGCATTTCCTCCACAACGGCATTAAGGACTTCGACGAACCCGGCATCTTCGTCACCTTCGAGGAATCGCCCCTCGACATCCTGCGCAACGCCGCCAGTTTCGGTTGGAACCTGCAGGAGATGGTCGAGCAGGACAAGCTGTTCATTCTCGATGCCTCACCGGATCCTGATGGTCAGGACGTGGCCGGAAGTTTTGATCTCTCCGGTTTGATTGAGCGGATCAACTACGCCATCCGCAAATACAAAGCCAAGCGCGTCGCCATTGATTCGATCACGGCTGTGTTCCAGCAGTACGACGCTGTGTTCGTGGTGCGCCGTGAGATCTTTCGGTTGATCGCTCGGCTCAAGGAAATCGGCGTCACCACGGTGATGACCACCGAGCGCATTGACGAGTACGGCCCAATCGCTCGCTATGGCGTTGAGGAATTTGTCTCTGACAACGTGGTGATCCTGCGCAACGTGCTCGAGGGAGAGCGGCGTCGGCGAACCGTTGAGATTCTCAAGCTGCGGGGCACCACCCACATGAAGGGCGAGTTCCCCTTCACCATGGGAACCCACGGCATCAGCATCTTTCCGCTTGGGGCCATGCGCCTCACCCAGCGGTCGTCCAACGTTCGGGTCAGCTCCGGTGTGCCCCGTCTGGACGACATGTGTGGCGGTGGTTTCTTCAAGGACTCGATCATCCTGGCCACGGGTGCCACCGGCACGGGCAAGACAATGCTCGTCTCCAAATTCATCGAAGACGCCTGCCGCAACAAAGAACGCGCCATCCTCTTTGCCTATGAGGAGTCGCGCGCTCAGCTGCTGCGCAACGGCACCAGCTGGGGCATCGATTTTGAGCAGATGGAGCAGGACGGTCTGCTCAAGATCATCTGCGCCTACCCCGAGTCGACCGGTCTCGAAGATCACCTGCAGATCATTAAGACGGAGATCAGCCAGTTCAAGCCGTCGCGGATGGCGATCGACTCCCTCTCAGCCTTGGCGCGTGGTGTGAGCCACAACGCCTTCCGTCAGTTTGTGATCGGAGTGACTGGCTACGCCAAGCAGGAGGAGATCGCCGGCTTCTTCACGAACACCTCTGAGGAGTTCATGGGCAGCCATTCGATCACTGATTCCCACATTTCCACCATCACCGACACGATCCTGCTGCTGCAGTACGTGGAGATCCGCGGTGAGATGGCACGTGCCTTGAACGTGTTCAAGATGCGCGGCTCCTGGCATGACAAGGGCATCCGTGAATTCGTGATCACGGGCAATGGTCCGCAGATCAAGGATTCCTTCTCCAACTTCGAGCGGATTATTTCCGGTGTGCCCCATCGGGTCACCACAGACGAGCGCAGTGAGTTGTCGCGCATTGCCCGGGGCGTCTCCAGCGAGGATTGACTTAAAGCTCGATCGCCTCGGTGATGGCAGTGCGACTGCGGCGCTCTGCCTGCAGTTGCAGCTCATCTTTATCGGCTTCCGCCAAGGGCAGGTCAAACCAGAAGGTTGTTCCAACCTCGGGCTCACTGACCATCTGCACCTGAGCACCATGTTTCTCGAGGATGCCCCGCACGATCGAGAGACCCAGTCCAGTGCCGACTTCGGTGTGAACGGCATTTTCAACCCGGAAGAAGCGATCGAAGATGCGTTCCTGATCGGAGTTGCTGATCCCGCATCCCGTGTCGGCGATCTCCACCCTCAGCTTGGGCAGCGGTGAGGTGAGAGCGCATGTGGGGCCGTCACTGTTGGTGATTGCCGTCCCCTGCACTGAACAGGTGTCGGGCCAGGGGTAGGCCCGCAGCGCCAGGGGGCCACCGGGGCGGCTGAACTTGAGGGCATTGCCCAATAGGTTGTCGAGAACCTGCAGCAGAAGGTCCCAGTTGCCCAGCACTTCTGGCAAGTCTTCCGGAACATCCAGCACCAGCTCCACCTGACGATCCTCTGCATTCAGCCGATAGGTGCGCAGGGTCTGCTCCATCGCCGGGCGCAGGCTGATCGGTTCGAACTGCAGCGACCGACCTGACTCCAGCCGGGAGAGATCCAGCACATCATTGACAAGCCGTGTGAGCCGATCGGTCTCATCGTTGGCAACACCGAGAAACTCCTTATGTTCTTCAGGGCTGAGCTGGTCGCCGAGGTCGTGCAGGGTTTCGACGTAGCTTTTGATGTTGAACAGCGGGGTGCGCAGTTCATGGGAGACGTTGCTGATGAAACGGCTCTGGGCCGCATTCAGCTCCACCTCTCGCGTGAGGTCTTGGATGGTGACGGCAATGCCTTTGAGGCTTTCTCCGCTGGCATCACGTACCGCCTGCAGAACGATGCGCAGGGTGCGGGCCGGTTCCCCCACGCTGCAGCGCAGGTCTTCACTGTCTGAAGCTCCTCCGAGCAGGGCATCGAGGGGGCTGTGCAATTCGATCGCCAGGAGTTCGGGCAGTTCTCCCACCAACTCCTGGCCTTCCAGGCTGCGCCCTTCCCAGCGGAACAGGCGCCGCGCAGTGGGATTGGCCAGCACAATCCGCCCGTCGGCATCCAGCAGCATCGCGCCATCGGCCATGGTGGCGATCAACGACTGTTGCTTCACCTGAGCGGCTGTGAGCTCTTCGATGTTGGCTTCGTCATAGGCCTCGAGCTGGGAGGCCATGGCGTTGAAGCCGGTCAGCAATTCCCCCAGTTCCCCGCCCACTGGCAGGTCAACCCGGGCTCCGAAGTTTCCTGAGGCGACGGAGCGCACTCCCCGCAGCAGTTCCTTCACCGGGCGGGTGATGGTGAGGGCGTTGAACACCGCTCCCAGGATCACCAGCACCCAGATCGAAATGAACACAGCCACGGTGACTTCACGGGTGAGGGCCGCACTGGCGAGGGCCGTCTCATTGGGGTTCACCCCGAGGCCGAGAACGCCGTAGTACTGGCCTCCCCGAATCAGGGGAACAAAGACATCAGTGACAGCCCCCTGGGGGGTCAGGTGTTGCCGCACCAAGGGGTTCTGGGGGCGTCGACGCAGCTCGTCAGGCAGTTCCAGCCGTCGGTTGAGGCGCAGTTCCCCATCGCCACTGCTGGGGGTGGCGCTGATGGGGATCCCCAGATAAACGACGCCTTCGGGATCAGCGAAGAAGATGTAGCGAACGCTCCGACTGGAGCGCCAGAACTTCTCGGCGACGTTGGCGAGCTCACGGTCCTGCCCCTGGGCCACCAATTCGGTGACGTTGCCGGCCAGCAGCAAGCCCAGGTCCCGGGCGTAGCGCGTGTCGCTCATCACAGCATCGCGCTGAATCCCGTTCAGCGCGAAGAAGGTGATGCCAGTCATCATCAGGCTCACCACCAGGGTGGCAATCGCCAGCAGCTTGGTCTGGAGGGTGAATTCCGCCCACCAGGCGTTGATGCGGTCCCACAGGTTCTGGTCATCCCCCGGGGGTTTGCCATTGGGGGGGAGAGCCCAATCAGCGATTGCTGCTCCGCTGCTGCTGCTCATCCGCCCGAGCGCACTTGATAGCCGATATCTCGACGGTAAGTGATTCCGGCGTAATCCAGCTGGTTGAGACCGTTGTAGGCCCCAGCAAACGCTGCATCGAAGTCATCGCCCTGAGCTACCACGGCGAGGACTCGGCCCCCCGCCGTGAGCAGTGCCCCGGAGCTGTCGCGGCGGGTGCCGGCGTGGAACAGCTGATGGTCGGGGCTGGGGGAGAGATCGATGCGGATCGCATCACCTTTGCGTGGAGCCTCCGGGTAGCCCTCTGCTGCAGCCACAACACAAGCACTGCAACGCTCCGCGATACTTAGCTGCGGGGCTAGATCGAGGCGGCCCAGGGCACAGGCCTGAAGCACAGCGGCGATCTCAGGGCCGAGCAGGGGCATCAACGTTTGGCATTCGGGATCGCCGAAGCGACAGTTGAATTCGATCACCTGGGGGCCATCGGCCGTCAGCATCAGGCCGGCATAAATCACTCCTCGATAGTCGATACCGCGTTGGCGCAGGGCCTTCAGGGTGGGCTCGAGCACGATGCGGCGCACTGTGTCGAGGCCATCGGCATCCAGAAGCGGAGCGGGGGCATAGGCACCCATGCCGCCGGTGTTGGGGCCGCGATCACCTTCGTTGAGACGCTTGTGGTCCTGCGCCGGTGGCAGCAGCACCATCCGCTCTCCATCGCACAGGGCGAACACCGACACTTCAGGGCCTTCCATGCGCTCCTCCAGCACCAGCTGGGAGCCGGCAGCACCGAAGCGCCCCTCGAAGGCCTCGCGGATGGCGGCTTCCGACTCCTCCACCGTCTCCGCCACGGTGACGCCCTTGCCGGCGGCCAACCCATCGGCTTTGACCACCAGGGGGCGTTGCACCTCACGCAACACCGCCATTGCCTCCGCCTCACTGGCCACCGCCCAGTGGCCTGCCGTGGGGACGCCGGCCTCTTGCATCAGTTGCTTGGCCCAGGCTTTGCTGGCTTCCAGTTGGGCGCCTTCTGCTCCAGGGCCGAACACGGCGATGCCTGCATCGCGCAGGGCATCGGCAACACCAGCGGCCAGCGGAGCTTCCGGACCCACCACCACCAGGTCGACTGCGTTTTGTTGGCAAAGCGCGATCAATGCAGCGCTATCGGTTTCGGCCACGGCCAGAGCGTTCCCTTCAATGCCCCCGTTGCCGGGGGTGATCCAGACGGTGTCCAGGCCGGGGCAACGGCCCAGGGCCCAGGCCAGGGCCTGTTCCCTGCCGCCGCCGCCGACGATGAGAGCACGTTGAAGCGCGGGCAGAGCGCTGGGACGGGTGGACGAGATGGCCATGGTTGCGGAAGGAACGGTTTGGGCCTCTTAGGTTTTCCTTTGTAGAACGCAGCCCGTCATGGGGACCCCCCTCTTCCCCTTCGCCCTCACCCTTCTGGCTGCTGTCACGGCGGCACCCGATCCGCAGGTGATGCGCGAGGAACGTTTTCAGACCGTTCTCGCTGGCATGGATGTGGCCGCGGCGGCACAGGCCTGCCAAGACCCGCTCATTGCTGATTCCGATCGCCGTCGCCAGGCCTTGCGCGATCGGCTTTTGGCGCTGCATCCCGTGATCGATTCGTTGGCGTTGGTGCTGGCGAACGCTGAAGCCTTGATGAGTTGTGGCGCTCCCGAAGCCGCGGCTGTGGTGCTCAATCGTTATCTCCCGCAGGCTGGGGATGAACGGCGGCAGTGGCTGTTGCTGCGCTGGCGTGCAGCAGCAGGGGCTCTCGATCACCGTCAGGCGGCCTTGGCCCTGCGGCGTTTGGTGGCCGGCAACCTGACCGCCCTCGACGCGCCGCTGTTGCCAGGTGAGGCCAATGGCCTGGATCAATTGGCTCTGCACGAGGCAGCCCAAGGCCGAGAAGCTGTGGCGGTGGAGGTGCAGCTGCAGGGGGATCTGTCGGATGTGCAGGGGGCGAGGCGATTGGCCCGGGCGGCGCAATGGCTCGGTGCCGAGCAGTTTGAGCAAGCGGATCAACTGCTGGAAACCGCCTTGGATCAGGCGGCGGCGGCGGAGGCTTGGGGATTGGCCATGGATCTCTTGCGTCAACAGTTGCAACTGCAGCTGGCCGCTGGGGGCGATGGCGCCCGGCCGCGGCAGCGGATGCAGCGCTTGGCGGCTGTTCTTGACGACCGCTATGCGCTTCAACAACTGCAACCGGAGAACGACCCTGATCCCCTGTTGCGTTCACCGCGGGATCCCGGAGGCCATGCTGATGTAAGACCGTCTGCCGTTGCACCGTCGCCATGACGCCCGATCACGGAGAGCTGCTGTACGAAGGCAAGGCGAAGCGGGTGTTTGCGAGCGCGGATCCCGACCGGGTGCTGGTGGAGTTCAAAAATGACGCCACGGCCTTCAATGCCCAGAAGAAAGCCCAGCTGGACGACAAGGGTCGGCTGAACTGTCAGATCTCGGCGCGGCTGTTCGAGGTGCTGGAGGGCGAGGGGGTGCCGACCCACTACTGCGGTCTGGCAGGGCAGACGTGGATGCTGGTGCGACGGGTGGAGATCATTCCCTTGGAGGTGGTTCTCCGCAACACCGCCACCGGATCCCTTTGCCGTCAGACCCCGATCGCTGAGGGAACCTCTATTGATCCAGCCCTGTTGGATCTGTATTACAAGGACGATGCCCTCGGAGATCCTCTGTTGACCGAGGCGCGCGTGCAATTGCTGGGGGTGGCGGACCCAGCGCGACTGTCAGCAATTGAACAACTGGCCCGCCGCGTGAATGCGGTGCTGTTGCCTTTTTTTGAAGAACTTGACCTTCAGCTGGTGGATTTCAAGCTGGAGTTGGGACTGGCATCGGATGGAACCCTCTTGCTTGCTGACGAGATCAGCCCTGACACCTGCAGGCTCTGGGACCGCCGCAAGGCCAATGCTCAGGACCGGATTCTGGACAAGGACCGTTTCCGTCAAGACCTCGGTGGGGTGATGGAGGCCTACGGGGAGGTCCTCAAACGGGTCCAAGGCAACTGCCCGAACCCCCGCAACTGCCTGTAAGGTCGGCGCACCTTTTTGTGGCTTCGGCCCAGCCTGCGCTTCGATGACCCGCAGTTCGTCCCGCCGCTCCTCGGTTGCTGTTCGCCGCACTGTGCTGGGTCTGATGCTGGGCATCCCCCTGATCGGCCCGCCGGTGCTGGCGCAGGAGGCCCCGCCCTCTGACCAGCCCGCCGAGGTGGAAGAGATGGTCGAAGAGACGGTTGTTGAGGAACCTGTTCTTGTACAGCCGGTCGTTGAACAGCCCAGGGTTCTGATCTCCGAGGTGGTGATTGAGGGCATTGAGGGCCACCCCGAGGAGGAACGCCTTCAAATTTCCACCTACGACGCCATGCAGGTGCGTCCGGGGATGCGTGTGACGCGGGAGGAGCTGCAGAACGACCTGAATGGCATTCAGGCCACGGGCTGGTTCTCGGATGTGCGGATCGTTCCCCAGAACGGACCGCTTGGTGTGCAGGTGATCGTTCAGGTGGCGCCCTTCCCTTCGCTCAGTGCAGTGGAGATCAACGCCGATGACGAGGATCTTCTGCCTGATGCTGTGGTGGAAGAGACGTTTGCGTCGGACTACGGCCGGACCCTCAACCTCAACGACCTGCAGCAGCGGATGAAGACCCTGCAGACCTGGATGTCCAATGAGGGTTACTCCCTGGCTCGGGTGTCCGGTCCGGAACGGGTCAGCCCCGAAGGTGTGGTGACCTTGAAACTGCTCCAGGGCAGTGTGTCTGGTGTTGAGGTCAAATTCCTCACCAAGGAGGGGGATGACACGGATGAGAAGGGCAATCCCATCGGTGGCAAGACCAAAGAGTGGGTGATCACGCGGGAGGTTTCGATTCAGCCCGGAGACCCGTTCAACCGCAACCAGCTGGAGCGGGACATCAAACGGTTGTACGGAACGCAGCTGTTCAGTGATGTGAAGGTGACTCTGCGGCCCGTGCCCGAGGAACCTGGGGATGTGGTGATCGTGCTCGGCATCGTTGAGCAGTCCACTGGTCAGCTCTCCGGTGGCCTCGGCTATAGCCAGAGCCAAGGTGTGTTCGGTCAGGTGCAGGTGCAGGAGACCAACCTCTTTGGTCGCGCCTGGAATCTGGGCCTGAACATCACCTACGGCCAGTACGGCGGACTGGCCAACCTCAACTTCTCGGATCCCTGGATCTACGGCGACCAGCACCGCACCAGCTTCAGAACGTCTGTGTTCCTGAGTCAGCAGGTGCCTCAGGTCTTCCAGAGTGAAGACAATGGCAACATCCGCACGGCGAAAGACTTCGCCGATAACGACTCCAACAAGGCCTATGAGACGGGCCGACGATACGGGTTCACCGACGGAGACAAGGCTCCGGGCAGTGTCAATAAGGCCGATAACGAGTACTCCAACAGGAGTTGGTTTGACTACGAGGGAGACACGGTGGTGCTGCGCAAAACCGGCGGTAGCTTCTCTTTTGCTCGTCCCTTGAATGGTGGTGATCCTTACAAGGACAGCAAGTGGAATGTGCTGGCCGGCATGTCTTTCGCTGAGGTGCGGCCGATCAACTTCGCCGGTGATTCAAGGCCCTACGGCGTTTCCACCAACAAGTTCCGCAATGGCAAGGTCAGAAACGATGACGTTATCTGCGTGTCGTACAACTGCGCAGACAGCAACACCCTGGTGGGAATGCGATTCGCCACCACCTACAACAACTTCAACAACCCCCGCAATCCCACCAGCGGCAATTTCTTTACCGCCGGCACTGAGCAGTTCATCGGGATTAACAACGATTCCCCTACCTTCAATCGGCTTCGGGCCAGTTACACCCAGTTCTTCCCTGTGAACTGGCTCAAAATTCATAAAGGCTGCCGCCCCAAACCCGGTGAGGAGGCCGATTGCCCGCAAGCGATCGGTGTGCAGGTCAAAGGCGGCGCCATCATGGGTGAAGCGCCCCCTTATGAGGCGTTCTGCATGGGCGGTTCCAACTCGATTCGGGGCTGGTACGACTGCGACCTGGCTGTGTCCAAAGCATTCAGCGAGCTCACGATTGAGTATCGCTTCCCCCTGATCAGCATCTTGTCCGGCGAGGTGTTCATGGATGCCGGCACCGATTTCGGTACCCAGAAGGATGTGCCCGGTAAGCCTGGTCTTCTGCTCGACAAGGATGGCTCCGGCGTTTCGCTTGGTACGGGCGTGATCGTCACGACCCCCGTCGGCCCGATTCGTCTGGAGGTGGCCAGCAAGGACTTCGCTTCCGACTGGCGCTTCAATCTGGGAGTGGGCTGGAAGTTTTAGTGACCAGCTGGCCTCAGGATTACACCGCTGCCTGGACACTGGCAGCGGATACATCTCGCTCAGGCGTCGGCCTCCACAGTGGGGCTGAGGCCACGGTGCAGCTTCGGCCAACGGATCAGCCGGGGTTCCAGATGTGCCTGCCCGGAATGAAGCAACCGATCCAGCTTCGGCCGGATCAGGTGCGTGACAGCCAGTTGTGCACCACCCTGGATCTGGGCCCTAGCAAGGTGGCCACGGTTGAGCATCTGCTGGCGGCCCTGGCGGGTTGCGGACTCAGTCACGTGGAGATCGTGCTCACTGGTCATGAAGTGCCCCTGCTGGATGGCTCAGCGCTCGGCTGGGTGGATGCCATCGCTACGGCTGGTTTGGCCCCTGCAGCGACGCCCCGGCTGGCTCCACCGCGGCTGAACGAGCCGCTGCTGCGGAGCCGCGGGAGCAGCGTGATCACAGCCACTCCGTCGGACCGCTTCGGTGTGGTGGGCATCATCGATTTCCCGCAAGCGGCGATTGGCCGTCAGCAGTTCGCGCTTGAACTCACGCCCCAGCGGTTTGTCGATGAAATTGCTCCGGCACGCACGTTCGGCTTTCGGGAGCAGGTGGAGCAACTGCGCGCCGCCGGTTTGATCCAGGGCGGGGCGCTGGACAACGCCCTTGTTTGTGACGGTGATCAGTGGATGAATCCGCCGCTGCGCTTCGAAGATGAACCGGTGCGCCATAAGCTCTTGGACCTAATCGGCGACCTGGCACTCGTCGGTTTTCCCCAGGCACAGGTTCTTGTGTACAAGGGATCCCATGGTCTTCACACCGATCTCGCAGCCGCTTTGTGACTGAATCCACCACCCCAGACGTCGTGCTCACCAGCGAACAGATCGCTGGTTTGCTCCCGCATCGTTATCCCTTCGCTTTGGTGGACCGGGTCATTGCCCACGAGCCCGGTGTCTCGGCCACGGCGATCAAAAACGTGACCATGAATGAGCCCCAGTTTCAGGGGCATTTCCCAGGCCGCCCGCTGATGCCTGGGGTGCTGATTGTGGAGGCAATGGCGCAGGTGGGTGGGCTGATCGTCACCCAGATGCCCGATCTGCCGAAGGGTTTGTTCGTTTTTGCCGGCATTGACGGGGTACGCTTCCGGCGCCCTGTGGTTCCTGGAGATCAGCTGGTGATCCACTGTGAACTGCTCAGCCTTAAGCGCAAACGCTTTGGCAAGGTCAAGGCGGAAGCCACCGTGGAGGGAGATCTGGTCTGCTCCGGTGAGCTGATGTTCTCCCTGGTGGACTGAGCTCGATGTCGCAGCAAACGGCGTCAAAGCAGATCCACCCCACGGCTGTGGTGGACCCAAAGGCCGAGCTGGCTTCAGGTGTTGTGATCGGCCCTGGTGCGGTGGTCGGTCCCCGGGTGGTGATTGGAGAAAACACCTGGATCGGTCCCCACGCCGTGCTGGATGGTCGGTTGACCCTCGGGCGTGACAACAAGGTGTTTCCTGGCGCGTGCCTTGGTCTGCCGCCGCAGGATCTCAAGTATCGGGGTGCCGAGACCGATGTGGTGATCGGCGATGGAAACACGCTGCGGGAATGCGTGACGATCAACCGCGCCACCGAAGAGGGCGAGGTGACCCGGATCGGCAACGGCAACCTCTTGATGGCTTATTGCCATCTGGGCCACAACTGTGAACTGGGCAACAACATCGTGATGTCCAATGCCATTCAGGTGGCGGGCCATGTGGTGATCGAAGACCGTGCCGTGATCGGTGGCTGTCTTGGCATTCACCAGTTCGTCCATATCGGTGGAATGGCGATGGTGGGGGGGATGACCCGCGTGGATCGGGATGTTCCGCCGTATTGCCTGGTGGAAGGTCATCCGGGCCGTGTGCGGGGTCTGAACCGGGTGGGCCTGCGTCGCAGTGGCATGGCTGGCAATCACGACGGCGCTGAACTCAAGCAGCTGCAGGAGATCTGGACCCTGATGTATCGCTCTGATCTGGTGATTGCCGATGCGCTCCAGCAGGCCCGCACCCAGACGTTGCTGCCAGCCGCCGAGCACTTCTGCCGGTTCCTCGAAGCTTCCATCGCTCAGGGCCGACGGGGTCCGATGCCGGTGCAGGGCCGCTGATGGTGCGGCTGCTGATCAGCACCGGGGAAGTGTCCGGTGATCTGCAGGGCAGCCTGTTGATTCGGGCTCTGAGGTCGGAGGCGGAACGGCGTGGACTGGAGCTCGAGGTGCTGGCCCTCGGCGGACCGCGCATGGAGGCGGCGGGTGCTGCGTTGATCGCTGATACCGCGCCGATGGGGGCGATCGGTCTGTGGGAGGCCGTCCCGTTGATTCTTCCCACGCTGCGTCTGCAGGCTCGGGTGGATGCGTTGCTGGAGGAACGGCCCCTCGATGGGGTGGTGCTGATCGACTATGTCGGTGCCAATGTGCGGCTGGGAACACGGCTGAGGCGGCAGCGGCCCCACCTTCCGATCACGTATTACATCGCCCCCCAGGAGTGGGCCTGGCGCTTTGGTGATGGAAGTACCACCCGTCTGCTGGAGTTCACCGACAAGATCCTGGCGATTTTCCCGGCGGAGGCCGAGTTCTATGCCGCCCGCGGTGCGGACGTGAGCTGGGTGGGCCATCCATTGCTGGACAGCTTCCAGAACTTGCCCGACCGTGCCAGCTCGCGCCGCCAGCTGGGATTGGATCCTGAGGCGCCGGTGCTGTTGTTGCTGCCGGCATCCCGGCCCCAGGAGTTGCGTTACCTGATGCCACCGTTGGCCCAGGCGGCGGCGCTTCTGCAGCAGCGCCACCCTGATCTTCAGGTGTTGCTTCCCGCTGGGCTCGAGCAGTTCGAACAGCCCCTGGCAGCTGCCCTTGAGGAGGCCGGCGTGAGCAACTACCGGGTGATTCCTGCCGCTGAAGCGGATGGGCTCAAGACCACCCTTTGTGCGGCGGCGGATCTCGCCCTAGGGAAATCCGGCACGGTGAATCTGGAACTGGCGTTGCAGGGGGTGCCGCAGGTGGTGGGGTATCGCGTGAGCCGACTGACCGCCTGGGTTGCTCGCCATGTTCTGCGGTTCCAGGTGGACCACATCTCGCCGGTGAATCTGTTGCTCAAGCAGCGGTTGGTGCCTGAGCTGCTGCAGGATGAACTCACCGCTGAAGCCCTGGTGGAGAGAGCTCTACCCCTGTTGTCCGCTACACCGGAACGCACGGCCATGCTGGAGGGATATGAGCGGCTGCGCGCCACCTTGGGCGCTCCCGGGGTGACTGGCCGGGCTGCCAAGGCCATTTTTGATCAAGTGATCTGATGAAACGAACGCTGCTGCTCCTGGTCACCTGCCTGATGCTGCTTTGCTGGCCTCAAAGCGCCGTGGCTGAGCTGGAGACGGCGGTTTTTGCCGGTGGTTGTTTCTGGTGTCTGGAGCATGACCTGGAAGATCTGCCCGGAGTGAGTGATGCCGTGAGCGGCTACAGCGGCGGGCATGTGGAACGCCCCACGTATCGGCAGGTGAGTAGCGAGACCACGGGGCATCAAGAAGCGGTGCAGGTGCGTTTTGATCCCGAGCAGATCAGTTACGCCGAGTTGCTGCGCAGCTACTGGCGGAATGTGGATCCCCTCGATGGGGGCGGGCAGTTCTGTGACCGCGGCGATTCCTACCGGCCGGTGATTTTCACGGCTTCAGCGGCCCAGGCCCATGCCGCTGAAGCCAGTGCTGAAGCGGCGGCTCGCGAGCTCTCGCAACCGCGTTCCGCGCTGAAAGTGGAGCTCCGGGAGGCGGCTCGGTTTTGGCCTGCCGAGGGCTACCACCAGAACTACGCAGAGAACAATGCCGTCAAATACAACTTCTATCGGTTCAGTTGCGGTCGCGATCGTCGCTTGGATGCGGTTTGGGGTGATCAGGCGCGCACTGGTAAGTCATGGCGTTAATCCACTGAATTCGGTCAAGTTCCTTAAGAAACAGACAACCAACCTGTTGAAAAGATTAAGCGCGGCAACCTGATTAATTCAGCAAGTTCTCAGTGAACAGACGGGTTTCCAGCGATAGACCAAGCTTGCGGCCATGCTTACGATCAGTCGGTAGTGGAGGAATGTATGTATCTGCTGACCATTAAGGATGGTCTTGGCACCCGTCATATCGGTCCATATCCGTCGCCGAAGCATGCGTCGGATGATTTGGATCGGGTGCTGGAATCCTGCTCCGAGAGGGCACGGTGGCAGATCCATGCGCTGGAAACCCCCAACCGCTCCCTGGAGCTTCAGGCTGTCGCGTCCTGATTGGTTGCATCCTGATCAACCTTGACGTCGCCCTGGAAAGCCACGGGTGAGACCGCTGTCGATCATCAGACCAATGCCGGCATTGATGCAGATCAGGCTGAGGGTTCCGTACCAGAACCAGGGGCCACCGTCCTTGCCGAGCATCTGAACCACTTTGCGGCTGATGGCTTCGCCGAACAGGCAAAGGCCGACTGGGAGCAAAAGCACTCCGAGCTGCGCCTTGATGTACCAGCGCACGGGGGATCGGCTCATGACTGCGCCAGCACCCAGTTCACCAGGGTGCGCACCCCGTAGCCTGTTGCCCCAGCGGGATTGACGCCTTTGCCTTTGTCGCTCCAGACCGGACCGGCGATGTCGATGTGGGCCCATGCGGTGTCCTTGGCCACGAATTCCTTGAGGAACAGGGCGGCCGTAATCGAGCCCCCTGGCCGCGGGCCAGTGTTCTTCATGTCGGCCAGCAACGACTTCAGTCCGTCCTTGTACGACTGCCGCAGCGGCATGCGCCAGAGGCCTTCACCGCCCGTCTGGGCAGCGGCATCAAGAGCCTCCGCCAGGTCGTCGTTGTTGGACCACAAACCGGCCATTTCATCACCCAGGGCAATGACGCAGGCGCCGGTGAGGGTGGCTAGGTCTACCACTGCATCGGGCTCTTGCTCACAGGCGTAGAGCAGGGCATCGGCGAGGGTGAGGCGGCCCTCGGCATCGGTGTTGTTGATCTCGATCGTCATGCCGTTGGCTGCTGTGACGATGTCGCCGGGGTGAACGGCAGAGCCGTTCACCATGTTTTCGCAGGAGGCCACCACCATGTGCACCTCAACATCGCTCGGCTTGAGTTCAGCGATGCTGCGCATGGCGCCCAGCACGGCGGCGCTGCCACCCATGTCGAACTTCATCATGTCGATCTGGGCCGCACCCACCTTGAGGTTGTAACCGCCGGAGTCGAAGGTGAGGCCCTTGCCCACCAGGGCAATGCGGCGCTTCACCTCGCCCGCGGGGCGGTAGATCAAGTGAATGAACTTGGGCGGCAGATCCGAGCCCTGGCTCACAGCCAGGAAGGCACCCATGCCCTTGGCTTCGCAATCGCTGCGCTCGAGCACCTTGAGCTCAAGGCCGTGGTCGCTGGCGATGCCGGCGGCCGTCTCCGCCAGGGCAGCGGGGGTGACCACATTCGGGGGGGCGGCCACCAGTTCCCGGGCCAGCTCCACGCCGGCGCAGGTGGCGTTGACCGCGGCAAAGCCGCTGACGGCGGCGGGGTCGAGGCCGATCAGGTCTAGGGCTTCGGGGATCCGGCGCGGGTCGGCGTCCTTGCGGAAGCGCTGGTCTTTGTAGAGGCAGAGCCGTACGGCTTCAGCACTGATGCGAGCTGCCTCGGCTGCATCTGTTCCGGCCCAGGGCAACAGCAGGCCGAGGCTGCCCTCACAGCCGATCGCTGCCTTGGCCGCCCGCGCTGCGGCGCCGCGCAGGCTGTCGGTATCGATCGCATCGGTGTCGCCCAAGCCCAGCACCACCAGGCGCTGCAGACCCGCACCCAGCGGTGTGATCACCAGCTGGTCACCTGGCTTCCCCTTGAACTCCTGTTGCTTCAGGGTTTCGGTGATCCCTGCAAAGCGCTGTTCCAAGGCCGTTGCGGTGTCATTGGCATCGCCTTGGGGCAGCCCAACCGCCAGCACATCGCCGTTCCACTCCTGCAGGCCTGAGGAAGACAGGGAGAAGCGCATGGGTGAACGCAGCGTCAAAGAACGAGCGTAGCGATCCTGCGCGACGGGTTTTGCCGATGCTGATCAGAGCGAACAGCGTTGGTTCAGGGCGGTGATGATCAGCTGTTCGGCGTCCGGTTGGCTCTGGATCACGAAGGCTTCCTGTTCCAGTGCAGTTTTGTTGGCTTTGTAGTGGTTGCCTAGGATGTAACGGATCCGGCTGCTCACCGCAGGATCCACTTTTCGTTGCACGCCGATCAGCGAGAGCGCCCCGTTCGGGCAGCTCTGGGCGGCATGCACCGCTTCATGCAGCAGAACAGCGCGAGTGATGCCGAGTTCCCGCACCAGCGGCGAAATCTCCAGTCGTTTCTCCGCCGGGATGAAGCGTCCGTAGGCCTGGCCTGGGGGCTGACGGACGTCGATTGTGAAGCCGTGGTGCAGCAGGCTGCGCTGCAGCTGTTCCAGATCGGCAGCCGATGCCGGCAGGATCATCAGCAGGAGGGCCAGAGCTGCTCGCATCGGAGTCATGGATCTGCCGTGAAGGGGGTGGCCCAGCGTTGACGGGTTTCCTTGTTGAAGGGCGGCCACCAGCGTTGGATCAGTTGTTGTTCGAGGCTTCGGCGTGCGCGGGTGGCCCGGGGCACATCGGAGCTGAAGCGAATGCTCAGCTGGGCGCTGAGGTCACAGCGCTGCAGGGCTTCGCCGTAGGCGGCGAGGTAAGCCTTGCAATCGTGATCGCCCTTCCAGCGGCGCTCGGCTGCAAGGGTTTCGCCCACATAAAGCAGAAGCGGCTGCTCCAGCTGGGCCGGTCGGTCCATCACCAGGTAGATCGCCGCACCGCGATGGGAGGGTTCCGGCCAGCGCCAGAAACTCATCGCCAGGGGAGTCAGCGTCAAGGGATCCAGCGCTGCGGCAGCGTCATCGGGGGTGGAACCGAACAGATCCCCCTGGGCGGTGTGTGCTGTTTCCCCGCGGAACAGCGGTGCCTGGTGGTCATGCAGGCGCTGTTGCCAGGCGAGCAGCTGCTCCCGTTGCAGCGGTAGGTCAGGCCCGTTGCTGAAGGCCAGCGCACCGGTGGAGAAGAGATTCCCCTGCATCAGTGCAGCGGCAGGCTTGGGCCGGCGCGGCGGCTGCCGAAACTAACCCGGCCGATCAGGGCTTCCACGGTGCTGGCGGGCAGGCAGAGCCGCTCCTGCAGATCAGCCAAGTCTTTGAAACCGCAGCGGCGCCGCTCTCGCAGCAGGCTGGCCAGCCGTTGCTCCGGCCAGCAGAGCAGCGCGAGCTGATCGGTACTGGCGTTGTTCAGGTCCAGGGGAGAGGCCGATGGCTGCAACGGAGCATCGCCGTGCCAGTGGAAAACGAGATGGGGTGTCCATAGCCTGGTGAGATCAGCCGGCAGCTCCAGCAGCCGAAACAGATCATCCGCGCAGGCAAATTGCACACCTCCCTGTTGCAGGCGCACGAGCAGGTCGGCTGTGTCCTGGCTGCAGCCCGGCAGTTGCAGCCATTCATCGCGGCTGGCCCGGTTCACATCCATCACCCAGGCCGGAGGCTCGGGCTCGACCGGCAATGGCTGAGGGGGGGCCGGGCGGGCTGGCGCTGGCAGCTGCCCGGTGGCCTGCAGCACCCGCCTGGCCAGGGGATCCAACCAGTGGCTGCGGGGCATGCTGCTCAGCAGAGATGGGGTGACCTTAACGAGGGTGCCAGGGATGCGTCAGCGCAGGTTGCGCACAAGGTCCTCGCAGCCCCCCTGTTCGTCGATGTAGCGGCGCATCAGATCGTCGTAACCGGGAGCGTTTTGCACCTCCTCGCGCTCGGCGGCGCTGACCCCTTTGCTGAGCAGAAATCGGTTGGCGATGTCGCGGGCTGGGGCTGCCTTCATCCGTTTGGTTTTGATCAGGCAGCGGGCATTGGCCTCGGCGATGGTCACCAGGGCAGTCGTGCGTTCGCTTGAGGCATGCATCGCTGGCAGTCCAAGGCTGTTGAGCCCCAAAACGACCAGGGTTGCGGTGGCGGCGCGTTGAACCATGGCGTTTGGACCGGTGGACTCCTCTCAGGATGGTCCCTTCAGGGCTAGGGGGTCCAGCGGGGGATCGGCATTGGTGGGTCTACCAGGTTGTGCTGAAAGGCCATCAGCACGGCCTGAGTGCGGTTCTTCGCATTCAGTTTGCGCAGCAGCGCGGTGATGCAGTGCTTGGTGGTTTCGATGGAGATGTGCAGTTGATCGGCAATCTCCTGATTGCTGAGGCCTTTGCAAAGACCCCGCAGCACGTCCTCTTCCCGCAGGCTCAGCACGTCGCTGAGGGGATGGCCGCCTCCAGCAGAGCCGCGGTCGTGATGGGCCACGCCGGAAATCACCGGGTCCATGTGGCTGCCATCGCTTTCCATGGCGCGCAGAACGCTGAGCAAACCGCCGTTGCCGATGCGCTCATGGCTGCAGAGACCATCGCAATCGGCCGCTGCAGCCGCGCGAATGGTGCTGAGCAAAGGCCGTTGAATCAGCATCAGGCAGCGCAGCGAGGGCTGGCGAGCCTTGGCTGCTGCCACCAGGGAGGGGCCGCTGCCGCGTTCGAGCCGATCACTGCAAATCAGCAGATCGGCTGCCGTGCTGCTGAGACAGGCCAGTGCTTCCGCCTCGGTGCTGGCGGCGCCCACGATGGAGCCGATGCCATCGAGGCTGTGTAGGAGTCCGCTGATCATGATCCGATCGGCGGAGGCGACGACCAGGCGACGCCCTTCCAGCAGGGGGCGGTGTCGCTGGGGAAGCTCACGCATCGCAGCCAGCTGAGGGGTGAAGTTCACATCCTGAATGCAGCCCGAAACTCACCATGAACCCGATGCCGGATGAGGGCTGCGCCGGTCAGCAAGACAGTACAAAAATCCTTCAAGGCAGAAAACCTGCGCAGGCTCTTGCCTTCCTTTAGGCCTGGAGATAGCCCCCGGGTTTGATCTGGGCCAGGGCCGCTGCGATGGCCTCGGGTGTGGTGTCGATCCCCAGGAACAGCGCCAGTGCGCGCACAAACGGGGCGGGGCTCTGGATCGCTTTCTCGTAACTGACCATCAGGGTGGGGGCATCGGTCTGATGGACCAGGGCGATGTTGGTTTCGATGGCACGAATCGCCTGCCGCAGCCGCCGTTCTTCGTTGCCCCGTTGGTTGACGGCGTCGGCGCGAAGCTCTCGCGAAGACGACGCCAGGGGATCGCGAAGGATGCAGATGAGACGGGGGTTGCGTACACGCTCGAGGATCAACGGCAGGTAGGCCGCCGCATTGGGATACTTCCACCCCCAGCGGCTGTGCTGGTTGTTGCGCTGCTCCATCCGGTTCAGCAGATGGGAGGTGAGCTGTTGTTCATCCCTTTTGGGATGGAGCCCGAGCTTCTGCAGGTTGAACTCTTCATCTTCGAAATTGATGTTGCTGCCCTCGGCCAGGTCAATCCCCAGGCTGCTAACCACCCGTGCCGCCATGGTGGTGCCGCCCCGGGCCACACCGAAGATGATTGTGGTGGAGGCCTCTGTGGGGTGGTAAGAGGCTGGCTTGAGCTCGACCTGTTTGATGAACTGCTGAAGTTTGGCTTCGCGGCCGAACGGGAAATAAACGATGTTTGGATTCATCGTTCGCTGATTCTGTGGCTCATGCGTTCCGGATGAATCAACCAACTGCTGGCTGGTTCATGAACCATAAAAATAGTGCTGTGCGTAGGCAAAGTTTTCGGAATAAAAGCGCTTTGCCAGCTCCCCATAGCCATGGAAGGACGACTTTTTGAATTCCCCTGTGGAATGTTTGGGTAATTCATCCATGAAGGCTGGAGAGGCGAGCTTGAGGGTGTCGGCGCTGATGGCATAGGACGAATGCGACAGTTTCTGAGAGAAATCGTCGAAATAGCTTTCGTCAGTGGTTGAAAAAAGGTCTTCGGTTTTGATCACATGCAGTTCGGCTCCGATCGAGAGCAGAAAGCGGTGGTTTTGAATCCAACGGTCGATCAAATTCCATGCAAGGCCGAAATGCTTCATTGAAATGATCAACTTCTCATCATCGTGATGGGTGGCATTTAGTGCTTGGTGCAGAGTTTGATTGTTGAGATAGGAATATCGATTTTTGGTGGCCCATTTTTCTCCACCTCTCAAGTGGTAAGTGGTGGCCGACCGGAAGAACGAGGCTGGATGGCGTGTGAAAAGAAAAAATTTTGAGTTCTTGAGGTCAACTTGTTCGAGAAGTGCTGCGATCGTCTTGGTGTCAAAGTTTCTGCATCGAATATTCAGAAACTTTTCCTCGATGTCGGGGATGGTTTGAACGTTCGTCCCTGGCATCTCGCTCCTCAAATCATTGGCTTGAAATTGAACTGATGTGGAGCCATTCTTGAACACAGATTTATAATAGTGATTGCCACACTTGTGAGTCAGGAGGAATACGTTTGCTGATTTCTTTGTGGTTTCCATGCTTATGGTTTGCGCATTCAAGGCTAGAGAGCACCTACTATACGCTGCCTGTGGTTATTGGCTCCAAGCGGCTACTCAAAAGGGCTTGCCGAAAACGCATTCGATCAATGCAGCCTTGCTCAGCGTTCTTTGATGTTCCGTCTTAACACTCTTGGCGATTTGAACGCATTGTTCGGATGCAGGCATGCATCGCATGGAGTGATCAGCTCTTATTCCAGCCTTAGAGGCATTGAAGCGGCGATCTTTGTATGCAAAGTATTCATGTTATAGGCTTAAAAAATCTTGGCTTGGCCAGTGCTTTATTCCGCTAAATATAATTTCATTTACTCAAAGTCTGTGAAGGCTGCATCAACGTCTGCTGAAGCGGCGCTTGAGTATCTTATCAGGGGCGAAATTGGTCCGCACTATACGGATTCAATGGTTTATCCCGACGGATCAAGGATTGGGCGTCGGGGAAGAAGTAATGCCAAGAATGATCCGCATTTTAATACGCCTGCTTTCATCAAGCATCACGCGACGCTCAAGAAGATCAAGGATTTGATCGGTGCCGATGCGTTTCATGCAGCCACCAAGATATCCAGCATCCGCAATCCCTATGATCGGTGCGTCTCTGCATTTCACTTCAAAGGCAAAAAGGATCTTGCGGAGTGCCTTCGCTTGAAGGAAGAGGGCGGGTTGGCTGAATTGAAGCAACAATTCGCCGAATTTCTGTCAGAAGATAACTATGACGGCAAAGGCCATTTTTGTTTTCGATCGGAGATGGTGATCGATGAGTTCATTAGGATGGAAGATTTTGCTAATGATCTTTTTATGGTTTTGGATGCGTTGAAGGTGCCGGTCGATGTTTCAACACACATCATTTCCAGCGTGCCTGAATTCAAGAAAACCGATCGTTCGTCATCGAGCCTTCAACTTTGCGATTATTACTCCGCGCCAACGCTTGAGCTTGTCAACCGTCGCTTCGCCGATTGGTTCGTTTGGGGAAATTACAAGCGCTGCCAGTCCGTCAATGATTTGGCCTGAAGCCAGCTCAAGCTTCCAACCGAACGGGTGATGTTCGGTGATCAACAGCCCCCGGGAACCGCTGATCCAGTTCTAATGGTGAAAAACCTCTCGCTTTCCCCTGCTCCTGATGGCCTTCTTCGATTCCGACATCGTTCAGGACGAAGCCAAGCGCCTGTTCAGCGATTACCAGCAGCTGATGCAGCTGGGCAGTGAGTACGGCAAGTTCGACCGCGAGGGCAAAAAGAAGTTCATCGAGACGATGGAAGAGCTGATGGGCCGCTATCGGGTGTTCATGAAGCGATTTGAGCTCTCGGAGGATTTCCAGGCCAAGCTCACCGTGGAGCAGTTGCGCACCCAGCTCAGCCAGTTCGGGATCACTCCCGAGCAGATGTTCGAGCAGATGAATTCCACCCTTGAGCGGATGAAGGCCCAGATCGAGCAGCCCCCGTCGACTTGAACAAGCTGGCTTGAGCCAGGACTCGTACGATCGCCAGCGCCCGCTCACTGCACGTCCCCATGCCGGACCCCATCCCGTCGTTGCCGGATTGGCTGTCGCGGGGCATGGCCGACCTATTCCCGGCCGGGGATCCCAGTGATGCCGATCAGGCGTTGGCGGCCCGGCTGGCCCAGGCCGAGAAGGAGAGCCGTCCGCTGCGGGTGAAGCTGGGCATCGATCCCACGGGCAGCAACATTCATCTGGGCCACAGCATCCTGTTCCGCAAGCTGCGTGCCTTTCAGGACGCGGGCCACACGGCGGTGCTGATCATTGGCGATTTCACGGCACGGATCGGCGATCCCACCGGCAAAAGCGCCACCCGGGTGCAGCTGAGCAAAGAGCAGGTGGCGGCCAACGCCTCTACCTATCTGCGCCAGCTGGGGCAGGACCAGCCCAAGCAGACGGCGCTGCTCGATTTCGAGACCCCCGGTCGCTTGGAGGTGAGATACAACTCCGAGTGGCTGGAGGGGATGGACCTGCCGGCGGTGATCGGGTTGCTCGGCACCGGCACCGTGGGCCAGATGCTGGCCAAAGACGACTTCTCCAAGCGCTACGGCAGTGGCACTCCGATTGCCCTGCATGAATTCCTCTACCCGCTGCTTCAGGGCTACGACTCGGTGGCGGTGAATGCCGATGTGGAGCTGGGCGGTACTGATCAGAAGTTCAACGTGGCCATGGGCCGCGATCTGCAGCGCCACTTCGACAAGGGCACCCAGTTCGGGCTGCTGCTGCCGATCCTGGTGGGGCTCGATGGCGTTCAGAAGATGAGCAAGAGCCTCGGCAATGTGGTGGGTCTGGAGGAGGATCCGCTCTCGATGTACTCCAAGCTGGAGAAAGTCGGCGATGCGGCGATCGACGACTACGTGACGTTGCTCACCGATCTGGATCTGTCGGCGTTGCCGGAGAACCCGCGCGAGAAGCAGAAGGCGATGGCCCTGGCGGTGACCGCGAGCCGCCATGGTTTGGCCGCGGCGGAGAAGGCCCAAAGCGATGCCGCCACCCTGGTGGCGGGCAGTGGAGATGCTGGTGCCGATGTGCCCGAGGCGTCGCTGGCGGAGGTGAACTTCCCGGCGAAGGCCTTTTATCTGTTCAGTGCTGTGGGCATCTGCGCCAGCAGCAGTGAGGCCCGCCGCCAGATCAAGGGAGGTGCGGCGCGTCTGGAGGGGGAGAAGATCACCGACCCCAACCAGGAGTTCGCATCAGCGGCGGAGCTGGAGGGCAAGGTGCTGCAGCTGGGCAAGAAAACCTTCCGGCGGCTCACTGCCTGAGCCGGAAGCATTCCCCCTTTTGGGGGATCCGCTAAGAGAGAACTGGCGCGATGGTGAGTTCATCCGAGCGAGGAGCAATGCCAGCGCTAGCCCTTGAAACTGAATTCAGATCCGATCAGCAAATTGCTGCTGATTTCTTGTCTTACCTGCAATCGAAATTTGAGGATCCTGTTGCGTATGAGGTGGAGCCGACGCGACTGACTGGAGGCTTCGATGCTCGGCTGTATCGCTACCAGCTTGTTGATCAGGAGCCACGGGTCCTCCGCATTCAGCGTCCTGAGCGCAAAGAGGAGGAGCTTCTGTATCAACAGTTTGTGTATCAGACCCTGAATCAGCAGGGCCTCAAGATTCCTGTGATTCATCATGTTTGTGGAGATAAATCTATTTTGGGTGGGGTCTTTGCGGTCATGGATCTCTTGCCCGGCCGAACTGTATTTGAGCTGGCTCCAGAGCTTCATGCCAAGGTCTTGGGTGAGTCGATGGCCACCTTGCACGAGATGGATGTGAGGCCCATCGTTGAAGCCTTCAGGCAGTCTGATGTCCCTGATGAGCTGTATTTGAGTCCCTTAGTCATCAAAAGGCGTTGGATTCTTTGGAAGAAGCGCACCCATGGGCTTCTGAATTGATTGGTTGGTTGCGCACCCATTTGCCTCTTGATGGGAGGGATCTCGCTGTGATTCATGGTGACTATCACGGGAATAATCTGATGTTTGATAATGGCTCTGTCTCAGGGGTTCTGGACTGGTGGTTTTCTATTTCTGATCCCGCTGTGGATCTGGCTCATACAATGAATGATTATCTGGTTTTCGCGCGCCAGATTGATCCGACGATGTCGCCTCATTTGTGGGATCAGATCATGGATGGGGCTCTCAAGGCTTATCAATCCATCAGGCCCCTAAATCACGAGCACATCAAGGCCTGTCGTGTGTTTCACCTCTTCGGAGTCTTCACTGCCGGTGCCACTGGTGTTGGCCTCGAATTCATGCGAAAGCCTGAATCGCAGCGCGACTATCTGAGTTTTATTGAGCAAGCAACAGGCCTCAGGTTGTCACCGCCTTAGCAGGGTCACGCAGGCTCCGTATTGGCTCAGGCTCTGATCGCAACTCAGCAGCTGGATCTGTTCCTGCTGAGCCTGAGCGATCAGCAATCGATCAAAGGGATCCTTGTGATGCCAGGGCAGGTTCTGAACGGCTAAGCAGTGCTCGGCTCGGATGGGCAACTCTTCAAATCCCTCCCGTTGAAGTTGTTGTCGCAGTTCGGCAGCGTCAAACTGAAAGACGGGCCGGTTAAGCGAGCGTTTGATCGCTGCTTCCCAGAGGCTGACAACACTCACGAAAAAGCGTTGTTGACGGTCTTCCAGATCTGGGATCAGCTTGGATGGGAGCTGTTCTGGTGCAAAGGCCATCCAGATCAGCAGCTGCGTATCGAGCAGGCGCGGCGGGGTTGTTCGGCTGGTCATCAGCTGAACATGGCGTTGATGTCATCAATGAAGTCGCCTTTCACATCAGCGGTGGCGACGCCCTGGCTGCGCATGAACCCCAGTTGTCGCCGGCGCGGCGTGGTATCCACAGGCACGAGCTTGACAAGCGGTTTGCCGGCCCGAGCGATCACCACATCATCCCCATCAAGGGCCTGCTCCACATACCGGGAGAGGTTGGTCTTGGCGTCGTGAAGATTCACCTGCATGACGTCAACTTAGCCGGGCTGCCGGCTAAGTCACCCCAGAGCCGGCGCGACAGGATGGACGCCAGACCCCCCGCTTGCCTTGGCTCCGTCGCTCTCCGCTGACCCCGCCGATCGGATCATCGTGGCCCTCGATGGCATGGCGCCTGATCAAGCGCTGCGCTTTGCCGCTCAGGTGCAGGGGCTGTGCTGGGTGAAGGTGGGCCTGGAGCTGTTCGTGCAGGCGGGCCCACCGGTGGTGGCTCAGCTGCGCGAGCAGGGCCTGCGGGTGTTCCTCGACCTCAAATTTCACGACATCCCGGCCACCATGGCGGGGGCTTGCCGCCGGGCGGCGGCGCTGGGGGCGGAATTGATCACGGTGCATGCCTGTGCCGGCAGCGAAGCGCTGCAGGCAGCCCAGGCCGCGGCGGTGGATGGGGCGCAAAGCAGTGGGCAACCCGCTCCTACCCTGCTGGCGGTGACGGTGCTCACCAGCTGGGAGGAGCAACGGCTGCAACGGGAACTCGCCATTGCCCAGGGCATCGCCGAACGGGTGCCGGCATTGGCGCAGTTGTCGGCAACTGCCGGTATCGGCGGTTGTGTCTGCTCACCGCTGGAGGCCGCGGCATTGCGGGCCCTGCACCCCGAGCCCTTCGCATTGGTGACGCCGGGCATTCGCCCCAAAGGCACCGCAGTAGGCGATCAAGCCCGGGTGATGGGACCAGCTGAGGCGCTGGCTGCTGGTGCCAGCCAGCTGGTGATCGGTCGGCCGATCACCAAAGCTGATGACCCCAGCGCCGCGTTTGCGCAGTGCTGCAGGGAGCTCAGAAGCGGAAGTTGAGACCGCCCTGCACCTGCCAGGAGGTGCCCCGGTCGCCCCAGATCACCACACCGGTGCGGGCATACACGCCCATGGAGGTGTCGTTGAAGTTGAAGCTGGTGTAGTCGAGGCCCAGCTCGATCAGGGCACCGTGGTCGGCATCGCCGTTGATGCCGATCCGGTAGGCGTCGCCGGAGTCGACATAGCTCACCTTCTGGTTGTCGCCGCTGTTGCCCCAGTCGGCGGCCCAGCCCAAGCGCAGGGAGGGCATGAACAGCGAGCGCTGGCCATCGCGAATTGGGTAGGTGAACTTCATCGACAGCTCGGTATCGACGTTGTCGATCTCCATCTCGTGGTAACGGAGCCGTTTGGAGTGCTTCACGCCTCCTTCGCTGAAGCGGTCCAGGCTGGTGTTGGTGTAGCTCACCAGGGCCTGGGGTTCGAGGATCCAGTCGCCGGAATCGAACGGTGCGCCAAGGCTCACCACCCCGGTCCAGGAGTTGCCGCTGCGGTTGCCGCTGGCGGTGTTGTTGCTGTTCACCTTGCGGCGGTGGTCGCCGTCGTAGCCGCCAGCGCTGATCATGCCGCGCAGGTAGAAGTTGTTGGTCCAGTACTCGGCGTAACCGCCCCCACCCCAACCGTCGGCGTCCCAGCTGCCGCGGGAGCCGTCGTCAGCGTCCATGACGGCGTAGGTGCCGAACAGGCCCACCCGGGTGGTGTTGCTGAGGGGAATGTCGAAGCCGAGCTGGGCGCCGGCGTTGTCGATGTCGGCGTAGCGGCCGGAGCTTGCCCCATGGGAGTTGCTGCCCCCGAAGCCCCGCACCCACACATTGATGCCGGGCTCATTCACCGTTCGGCTGATCAGCACGGTGTTGGGCTCGAGCACTTCCACGTAGCGCATGCCGTCGACGCGCACGATCGGTGCGGCCGCACTGTCGAGGCTGCTGGTGCTGGCCTGGGCCAGGTGAACGTGGCGCAGGGTGCGCTCGAGGTAGGCCTCGGCGGTGGCGTGATCAAGGGCATCGCTCTTGAACCAGAGCGGCCGGATCGGTTCCGGCATCGCTTCGGGCTCCGTTGGAGGTTCTGGGATGGGCTCGGGCTCTGGTGCTGGCGCACCCGCCTCCTCGAACTGGCGGTAGGGAGGTGCGGGGGGGAACTGGTTGCAGGGCCCGAAGCAGGTGGGAATGATCACCAGAGGAGCATTTGGCTTGTTTGGTTTTTCAGACTTGTTCGGCTTGTCGGGCTTGTCGGGCTTGTCGGGCTTGTCGGGCTTGTCGGGCTTGTCGGGTTTATCAGGTTTCTCCTCCGGCAGACACACTTCAGCGCCGTAGGGATCGACGGTGCAGGCCTCGGCTTTCGCGGCTTCTGGAGACATCACCATCAATGTCAGCAGAACGACAGCACTGCTGGGCAGCAACAGCAGGGTCCGCAGCAGAGAGGTGAGGGATCGCATCGCAGCGTCAACAGATGGATATCAACGAATTCTGTGAAGCGTCAGCAGCTTCGGCATAGCGATGCCGCCGCTTCAGGGATCGTCCTTCGCAGCAATGGCCTTAACACCAGTTATTGCAATTGAAGTGGGAAATAAAATGCCAGAGAAAAAAATGTTTTTTTTGTACCAATCCTGTGCCCAACAGGGCTGATCGAACTCATTGATGCATCTCCCCCAAATGGGGGAGTGAGAACAGCCTGAAAAGTCGCTAATAGAAGGAGATCACTGCCCTTCAGCAGCGTCATGCCGCTTTCCTGTTTTGCCGTGGACTCCGTCAAGGCTCAGATGGTCGACCATCTGCTGGTCGCCGGCCTCCACTGTTCGCAGATCCAGGCCTTGGTGGCAGGGGCGCAGCTGAAGCTGTTGGACGGAGTGCAAGACGGCCATCCTCTTGATTGGATCAGCGAAGGGCTACGCCAACAGCGCGAGGCTGGGCAGCCCGTCCGTACCCTGCACCTGATCGCCCATGGCCGGCCGGGAGCGTTCCGGATCGGCGATCGGTGGATTGATGCCGAAGCCTTGAAGGCCCATGCCAGTGAGTTGGCGCGCTGGGGTGTGGAGACGATTGCCCTGTGGAGTTGCCATGCAGGGGCTGATGCCGGCTTTGTGGCGCTGTTGGCGGAGCTCACTGGCGCACGGGTGCTGGCCAGTCCCGATTGGCTGGGGCGAGATGGTTCCAACGAACAGCTGCAGCTGGGGCATTGGCATCTGAGCGATCTGGTGGAGCCTTCGGCCTGGCCTGCACAGTTCCGTCTGGAGGATGACGAGCTGATCGGATCGGATCAGGCCGATCAGGTGGATGCCGGAGCTGGAGATGACGACGTCGATGGTGGTGCCGGAGACGACGCGTTAGACGGCGGCAGTGGTGATGACGCTTTGGATGGGGGAGCTGGTGCGGATGACATCGAGGGCGGTAGGGGTGATGACGTTTTGGATGGCGGCAGGGGTGATGACGTCTTGGATGGCGGTCAAGGCGACGATGTCCTCGAAGGAGGCCGTGGTGCAGACACGTTCCTGCTCGGGCCTGGCAACGATGTGGTGCTGGATTTCAGGCCAGGTGTCGACAGCCTTCAGCTGAATTCCGATGCGCCCTTCAGATTGAAGGAGGACGGTAATGATGTGCTCATCCTTCAAGGTGAGTCCACGTATCGCATTGAAGGCGTCAGCCTCCAGCAGGTGGAGGCTGAACTTCCCCCGTCCTCTGGTGGCAAGGGTGATGACGATCTAGACGGGGGCGCAGGTGCCGATGACCTGGATGGCGGCAAGGGCATTGATGCCCTTGATGGTGGTGCTGGTTCTGATGACTTAAGCGGTGGGCAAGGGGATGACGCCCTGGATGGCGGCAAGGGCGACGACAGCCTCACCGGTGGTGCGGGCCAGGACGACTTTGAGCTTTCGGAAGGCACCGATGTGATCCTCGATTTCGAGGACAGCACCGATGTGATTTCGGTGCGCAGCTACAAGGATCTGAGCCTTGAGCAAGACGGCGACGATGTGCTGATCAGCCGGGGGGATCAGCAGACCCGGGTGCTGAATTCCACCGTGGACGCGGTGGCTGATTCGTTGGTGCGTATTGATGCGCGCCTTGAGAAGAGCCCGTTGACGGATACCCAACGTGACGATCTGCGGGCGGCGTTCCGTCGCTTGCTGGCAGGCAAGGCTGTGGATGCGGGTGCCATTGGTGATGAGCTCAGCAAAGACCAGAAAAAGGGCTTGCTGCGATCGTTGCGCTCGGTGATGAAGCGCCAACCACTCGTCTCAGACGATGCCTTGAGCCAGATCACCGCTGAGCAGAAGCAGGTGCTGCTCACGGAGGTGAAGCAGCTGCTGAATGGCCGGGAGGTCTCAGCTGGGCAATTGGGTTCGATCTTTTCCAAGCAAGAAAAAGAAGCGCTGAAGGATTATCTGGCTGGGATGTCCGTCGCGGCGTATGGAGGTGCTAGCAACACATGCATTACTAAACAATCAAAGTTCCCCGGAGAAAATAAAAGCTGGGATGGTTGTGACGAGAAAGATAATTTTAAGGCAAAAATGGATTGGCAGTATGGCTTTAATAATGTGACAATCAATGGAAATGGTGGTGATGATGTTATCGATATAAATGTTGATTGGGTGCAGAGTTCTGATTCTTTTATTGACGGGGGCGAGGGTCAAGATTCCGTTAAGTGGAGAGGGCAATCTCTTATAAAAATGAACATCAATTCTGAGGCAATTGATGTTAAGTTGGATGGCGATAATCAGGCCATAAAATCATCGCTTTGTGGCGAAAAAGTTGACTTAATTGTTGGCAATGATGTCGATAAGTTGCGCATAAGTGGTTCCGATATCGATGTAAAAGCGAGTGGCAACGGAAGTATTGCTGGCTCCTCGATTTATGGGGGTGAATCAATCGATGATTTAATTAAGCTTAAGGCCGGTAATAATTTTGTTAATTCAACTGTTGCAGCCGGCTCAGGTGATGATGATATCATCATTACGCTCTCAGGAAATAATAAATTTGATGGAACGTTTGTAGACGCAGGCCCAGGCAATGATGATATCAATGTTAGTTCTCCGTTTATTTCTGGCGGTACTTTGTATGGAGGAAGTGGTGATGACACGATTGCATATGATGCTAAAAATATGGGATTGTTGAACAATATTTCTATACGGCTCTCATCTAGTAATGTGAACGATAAGATTAAAATTGTTTCGCTTAAGCAATCAAATCGCCCTGTTCTTGAATTCCCTCGAGGGAGTGAAATAACCCTATCTGGAAAAGACGCGAATTCAGGGTTGGTTGTCAATAATGGAGCAAGAATTGAGCTCAGCAAGGATTATCGGGGTCCTATACAGTTTAATGTCTTGATTTCGCCAAGCCATAGCCAAGAGCAATATTTAACTGCCGTAGATATTGAAAGATGGGAGCATGGTAGCGACGGGAAGCCATTTATAACGATTAAGCAAGCAGATTATGATTTTGACGATTATATTAAAGGCGATGATTGCGTGCCGGGATCTTCGCCAGGACCAAAGCCAGAGCCGATAGAAGTAGTTGGTCAGATTCAATCAATTGAACCAGGCGCCTCCTGCCAGCTTGAACTGACAAGAAGCCAAAAGGATTGTGTATTTATATTTGAAGTTTCTTTAGATCAACCGAATACGACCCCACAAGAATATATCTATAGTCTTGAAGGATCAGGAGGTAAAGCTCAAGATTATATATTTAATGCTGGAGAATCTGATGTTGTCACATATCTGCCTGATCAAAGTAATAATGGCAGTACAGGGAGAATTCAGGTAGTTAAGGGGATTGACAATTTCAAACTCGCTATTTATGCAACTGCTGATAAAAAGCTTACGGGTAATGAACAGCTAACACTATCCCTTGCTCTACCAAGGGATGAAGCGAATGCCGTTGTTGAAACAGCGCAACTATCTGAGGATTGTGCAGGTTCAGCTTCGATTTTGGAGATTGACGCCAAAGCCGCTTGTGAAATTGAGGAGACAAAGACGAAAAAAGATGCTCGATTTCAGTATGTCGTTACCCTTGATCCAAACTACGGAAAGGATCAAACCTATGAATATCTATTTACGCCTGATGGTGAGACCTTGTCTGGTGGTGGATACGACGTCGTGGTCGAAATAAAGGATGTTAAAGGTGGCTTGATTGATGGTGTAGATCAAGAAGTTGCCAATTCAAAAAATATATCAGGAACTTTAGATATTGGCGCTGGTGTTAGCCAGTTTACAATTAATGTGGATATTAAGGCGAAAAATAAGCTAACAGGCAATGAGTCATTGGGATTGCAATTAAAGGGTTTGGAAGGGACGGATGAGCGCGAGGTAAGCGCGCAAGCTTTTTTAAATCCGGAATTTTGCACATCTGCTGAGTCGAATTCAGGTGACTTGATTGTTGAAGGTAGTTATGAATGTGATAAAGACTATTTGGAATATGACATTAAGGCAGACCCTAAACAGCAAGGGATGAATGTGTTGCTGGAATTAATTGGCGAAAATAAAGTAATCGATGATTCGGATATGACGGAAACTAATCCTAAAAACTACTCTAATTATCTTGAGACTAACGATGGAGATGCGGCTGGAGATTGGGAAACTTATAAAACAGGATCAGCAGTCAATCTGGATGATGGTGGATCTCTTCGAGCACGAGTTGATATTCAAGATTTGAAAAATAATGGATTGGGGAATCCCTCTGATGTCACGCTTCGAGTCCAGGAAATTTTAATTGATCAGCCAGATGTTCCGATTGTTGATGTGAATTATCGACAATTAAAAATTAAAGATGCTCGGCCAGGTCCTGGAATGGTTTCTCCTACAGCTCTCCAGTCAAAAAAAAGTGGGATATATTATTACGATAACATTTTAAATCATAATGGTAGTATCGTTGGTGCAAAAGTTGAGTGGAAAGCTTCAGAAGGAATTAAAAAACTTCGATTTGATTATTGGGAAAGGAATGGCAAAGGTTCTGAAAATAGGTTTCAGCCTATTCTTGCAACCAATGGTAATAATGATGAGGGAGGAACTGTTGATTTCATCTGGAGTTTTGTTTATGTAGGCAATGATGGACTGGTCGATAAGTTTGATCAACCTGTTGCTCTTGGTCGTTTTTGGATGAATCCAATTGATTTAGATGGGGATTCAAATGGAAAGCGAGAGTTCTTTGATGTTGACTTAGAGGAAGGTGTTAATGAGATTACCTATTCTCCGAAAAGTTTCTTAAGCGATACGTTGGATCCTAGGGATATTTCTCCTTACAACTTGAAATCACAATGGACGCGAGTAAAAGGCCGGGCTGGTAGATGCAATGGTTTGTGTGAGGGTGACCCACGAGAAGAAGATTACTCGGCTGCTATTAATTTTTTCCAGCCAAAAACGTCATTAAAATTTTCCTATGGTGTGCACGGTAAAAATTTCGGCGATGGAAGCCCAACTAATGGCCGTTTATTTTCTGTTGCACTTGGAGATACGATTGTTTCAGAGGGTTTGGAGCCTCCTGAGCTAACTCCGATTGAAGATGAGGCTACGATTGAGGTTGATTGTCCAATTGCTTTTGAGATTGAGGCAACGGGAGCGTGTCTGAATGATGCGACGGGTAAAAAGAATGATGTGAGGTTTAGTTTTGAGGTGAAATTTGATAAGGCAATAAAGGAAGAACAGGTATTGGATTATGCGTTTGTAGGGGAAGGATTTGCTGGGGATGGAAGTTATGAGGAATTAAGGATTTATGTGAATGGAGCGCTGCTGGAAGAGTCTCCGAGTGTGGATGGGAACGGCCATGTGAGTGGGACGTTCACAGCGGAAGAAGGAACGAAGAGTGTTGAGGTGTGGGCGGAAGCAACAGCAACGGAGAAGGTGAGTGGAGGAGAAGCGCTGCAGCTGGTGGTGCAGAGCGGCCGGTATATGGATAGTGCGACGGCGTCGGTTGCAGCGGAGGATTGTCCGGATCCCGTGCCTGGGGTGCCGAACAATTTTGAGATTGAGGCAACGGGAGCGTGTCTGAATGATGCGACGGGTAAAAAGAATGATGTGAGGTTTAGTTTTGAGGTGAAATTTGATAAGGCAATAAAGGAAGAACAGGTATTGGATTATGCGTTTGTAGGGGAAGGATTTGCTGGGGATGGAAGTTATGAGGAATTAAGGATTTATGTGAATGGAGCGCTGCTGGAAGAGTCTCCGAGTGTGGATGGGAACGGCCATGTGAGTGGGACGTTCACAGCGGAAGAAGGAACGAAGAGTGTTGAGGTGTGGGCGGAAGCAACAGCAACGGAGAAGGTGAGTGGAGGAGAAGCGCTGCAGCTGGTGGTGCAGAGCGGCCGGTATATGGATAGTGCGACGGCGTCGGTTGCAGCGGAGGATTGTCCGGATCCCGTGCCTGGGGTGCCGAACAATTTTGAGATTGAGGCAACGGGAGCGTGTCTGAATGATGCGACGGGTAAAAAGAATGATGTGAGGTTTAGTTTTGAGGTGAAATTTGATAAGGCAATAAAGGAAGAACAGGTATTGGATTATGCGTTTGTAGGGGAAGGATTTGCTGGGGATGGAAGTTATGAGGAATTAAGGATTTATGTGAATGGAGCGCTGCTGGAAGAGTCTCCGAGTGTGGATGGGAACGGCCATGTGAGTGGGACGTTCACAGCGGAAGAAGGAACGAAGAGTGTTGAGGTGTGGGCGGAAGCAACAGCAACGGAGAAGGTGAGTGGAGGAGAAGCGCTGCAGCTGGTGGTGCAGAGCGGCCGGTATATGGATAGTGCGACGGCGTCGGTTGCAGCGGAGGATTGTCCGGATCCCGTGCCTGGGGTGCCGAACAATTTTGAGATTGAGGCAACGGGAGCGTGTCTGAATGATGCGACGGGTAAAAAGAATGATGTGAGGTTTAGTTTTGAGGTGAAATTTGATAAGGCAATAAAGGAAGAACAGGTATTGGATTATGCGTTTGTAGGGGAAGGATTTGCTGGGGATGGAAGTTATGAGGAATTAAGGATTTATGTGAATGGAGCGCTGCTGGAAGAGTCTCCGAGTGTGGATGGGAACGGCCATGTGAGTGGGACGTTCACAGCGGAAGAAGGAACGAAGAGTGTTGAGGTGTGGGCGGAAGCAACAGCAACGGAGAAGGTGAGTGGAGGAGAAGCGCTGCAGCTGGTGGTGCAGAGCGGCCGGTATATGGATAGTGCGACGGCGTCGGTTGCAGCGGAGGATTGTCCGGATCCCGTGCCTGGGGTGCCGAACAATTTTGAGATTGAGGCAACGGGAGCGTGTCTGAATGATGCGACGGGTAAAAAGAATGATGTGAGGTTTAGTTTTGAGGTGAAATTTGATAAGGCAATAAAGGAAGAACAGGTATTGGATTATGCGTTTGTAGGGGAAGGATTTGCTGGGGATGGAAGTTATGAGGAATTAAGGATTTATGTGAATGGAGCGCTGCTGGAAGAGTCTCCGAGTGTGGATGGGAACGGCCATGTGAGTGGGACGTTCACAGCGGAAGAAGGAACGAAGAGTGTTGAGGTGTGGGCGGAAGCAACAGCAACGGAGAAGGTGAGTGGAGGAGAAGCGCTGCAGCTGGTGGTGCAGAGCGGCCGGTATATGGATAGTGCGACGGCGTCGGTTGCAGCGGAGGATTGTCCGGATCCCGTGCCTGGGGTGCCGAACAATTTTGAGATTGAGGCAACGGGAGCGTGTCTGAATGATGCGACGGGTAAAAAGAATGATGTGAGGTTTAGTTTTGAGGTGAAATTTGATAAGGCAATAAAGGAAGAACAGGTATTGGATTATGCGTTTGTAGGGGAAGGATTTGCTGGGGATGGAAGTTATGAGGAATTAAGGATTTATGTGAATGGAGCGCTGCTGGAAGAGTCTCCGAGTGTGGATGGGAACGGCCATGTGAGTGGGACGTTCACAGCGGAAGAAGGAACGAAGAGTGTTGAGGTGTGGGCGGAAGCAACAGCAACGGAGAAGGTGAGTGGAGGAGAAGCGCTGCAGCTGGTGGTGCAGAGCGGCCGGTATATGGATAGTGCGACGGCGTCGGTTGCAGCGGAGGATTGTCCGGATCCCGTGCCTGGGGTGCCGAACAATTTTGAGATTGAGGCAACGGGAGCGTGTCTGAATGATGCGACGGGTAAAAAGAATGATGTGAGGTTTAGTTTTGAGGTGAAATTTGATAAGGCAATAAAGGAAGAACAGGTATTGGATTATGCGTTTGTAGGGGAAGGATTTGCTGGGGATGGAAGTTATGAGGAATTAAGGATTTATGTGAATGGAGCGCTGCTGGAAGAGTCTCCGAGTGTGGATGGGAACGGCCATGTGAGTGGGACGTTCACAGCGGAAGAAGGAACGAAGAGTGTTGAGGTGTGGGCGGAAGCAACAGCAACGGAGAAGGTGAGTGGAGGAGAAGCGCTGCAGCTGGTGGTGCAGAGCGGCCGGTATATGGATAGTGCGACGGCGTCGGTTGCAGCGGAGGATTGTCCGGATCCCGTGCCTGGGGTGCCGAACAATTTTGAGATTGAGGCAACGGGAGCGTGTCTGAATGATGCGACGGGTAAAAAGAATGATGTGAGGTTTAGTTTTGAGGTGAAATTTGATAAGGCAATAAAGGAAGAACAGGTATTGGATTATGCGTTTGTAGGGGAAGGATTTGCTGGGGATGGAAGTTATGAGGAATTAAGGATTTATGTGAATGGAGCGCTGCTGGAAGAGTCTCCGAGTGTGGATGGGAACGGCCATGTGAGTGGGACGTTCACAGCGGAAGAAGGAACGAAGAGTGTTGAGGTGTGGGCGGAAGCAACAGCAACGGAGAAGGTGAGTGGAGGAGAAGCGCTGCAGCTGGTGGTGCAGAGCGGCCGGTATATGGATAGTGCGACGGCGTCGGTTGCAGCGGAGGATTGTCCGGATCCCGTGCCTGGGGTGCCGAACAATTTTGAGATTGAGGCAACGGGAGCGTGTCTGAATGATGCGACGGGTAAAAAGAATGATGTGAGGTTTAGTTTTGAGGTGAAATTTGATAAGGCAATAAAGGAAGAACAGGTATTGGATTATGCGTTTGTAGGGGAAGGATTTGCTGGGGATGGAAGTTATGAGGAATTAAGGATTTATGTGAATGGAGCGCTGCTGGAAGAGTCTCCGAGTGTGGATGGGAACGGCCATGTGAGTGGGACGTTCACAGCGGAAGAAGGAACGAAGAGTGTTGAGGTGTGGGCGGAAGCAACAGCAACGGAGAAGGTGAGTGGAGGAGAAGCGCTGCAGCTGGTGGTGCAGAGCGGCCGGTATATGGATAGTGCGACGGCGTCGGTTGCAGCGGAGGATTGTCCGGATCCCGTGCCTGGGGTGCCGAACAATTTTGAGATTGAGGCAACGGGAGCGTGTCTGAATGATGCGACGGGTAAAAAGAATGATGTGAGGTTTAGTTTTGAGGTGAAATTTGATAAGGCAATAAAGGAAGAACAGGTATTGGATTATGCGTTTGTAGGGGAAGGATTTGCTGGGGATGGAAGTTATGAGGAATTAAGGATTTATGTGAATGGAGCGCTGCTGGAAGAGTCTCCGAGTGTGGATGGGAACGGCCATGTGAGTGGGACGTTCACAGCGGAAGAAGGAACGAAGAGTGTTGAGGTGTGGGCGGAAGCAACAGCAACGGAGAAGGTGAGTGGAGGAGAAGCGCTGCAGCTGGTGGTGCAGAGCGGCCGGTATATGGATAGTGCGACGGCGTCGGTTGCAGCGGAGGATTGTCCGGATCCCGTGCCTGGGGTGCCGAACAATTTTGAGATTGAGGCAACGGGAGCGTGTGTTGATGATGGGAATGCGAATAAAGCGTTGTTTGCGTATCAGGTGCGTTTGTCTGGATCGTATAAACAGGATCAGACGTACTACTACGAATTCAATGGGAATAAGAATTTAGATGAATATGAGGTGAGTTGGATTTATGTGAATGGCGAGAAGGCGAAACAAGTCAATAAGGATGATAAGAGCGGATCATTTGTGATTGCCGAGGGCCAACTGACGGAAGCAGCTGATGAATTTACCGTCGAGGTAGGTATTAAAGCCAAGGGCCAGCTGAAGGGAGATGAAGCGCTGGAGATGAAGATTTCGGACGAGCCGATGTTAAAGCCATCGGAGACGGAGAGTGCAACAGCGAAGATCGCGAATTTCGATGACTGCGCAATTGATGGATTGGTGCAGAACGTTGAGGCAATGGGAGCCTGTATTGCTGATGGTGAAATGAATAAAGCAACATTCGCTTTCGAGGTGCAACTTGATTCGGGATACAACAACCGAGGCCAGGTTTTTTCCTATCGCTTTGATTCCAATAAGGCATTGGCCGATGGTTATGAAATCACCGCGTTTTATGTGAATGATGAAAAGCAGGATGTTCCAGCGAAGCAAGGTTCATTTGAGATTCCCTCGAACAGCTTTACGTCTGTTTCCGACTTGAAGATCCAGGTGGATGTGCAAGCCGCCGGGCAGTTGGATGGCACAGAAGCGCTGAGGTTGACGCTCGATAACACCGCTACCCCTGCAGGCCTGACGCAGGATTCACCCAGTGCGAAGGCAGTGATCGCCAACTTTGATGATTGCCCTCCGGATTTGGATGAAACATCCGAGGTGGCCTTGTACCTGCTGATGGACAATTCCACCTCGATGTTGTTGCCCGATCCCTCCACCGAGGAGGCATCCAGTGCCAATCGAATGGAAGCCCAGGGGCGTGTCGCGCTTTATGCCTATCAGCAGGCGCTGGCTAATGCGGGCTATGGCTTCAGCCGTGAAGGCACCGGAAAGGTTTTGAGCAGTGAAGACTTCCGGGACGCCCTGATCAACATCTCGTCTGATGATCTGTTCTCGACCCTCGATGGCTTCGAGGTGATCGTCGATCCTGATAAGGCTGATCGACCGCAGCCGATGAAGGTGCATCTGATCAGCTATGGCTACGCCGTTGACTACGGCAAGGTGAGCTTTAAAGCCGGCAATACAGAGAAGGCTCTAACGGCAGCCAAGGCGATCTTGGCTGTGAGCACGCCGAATGAGCTCTATGGCAACTCCATCAAAGGCAACAGCCTCTGGAAAACCCGCGACTTGCCCAAGCCCACGGCGAATGATCGCTACCAGGCCGATGGACGGTTGACCTCCAACCTCTATTCCGGCACCGAAATGCTGGGGGCTCTTACAGGCCTGGAACACCTGCTGCAGGATCAGGTTGCCAGTGATGGCAACGACCAGCCCACCACCATGATCTCGATGGTCACTGATGGCCGGCCAGAACGCCGCGCCTGGTGGGATACCCGCGAAGGTCCCGGATCTGATTCGATCATCGGCGCTTCGATTCCCCTGCCGGATCGCCTCGGTGGTGATGCCATCACCACATCAGGCCTGATTTACGACAAGGACGGCAACCATCAATTCCTCAAGGACAACAACGGCACCAAGCCTTGGCGCAAGATGCAGCGTGAGCTCAACGCTGTACTGGATCGCATCGCAGCCAAGGCTGATAACTCAGCCAGCGCGGTGCAGGTGGAGGTGATGGGCATGGGGGATGGCACTGACGCCGATTTTCCGGCGATCTACGCCGATCTCTTCGGCGAGCGCACTTTTGATAACCGCAAAGGTGGCTGGAGCTACGAGTACCTCACCAGCTACGGCCTGCCGGAGTTCGCGGGCTAATCCAGTCGACTGCCGTAATCAGTTGCCATTACTAGGTTGAAGCTAGCGCTTGGTTTTCCCCTTGCCGATCGATAGCCGCAGGCCTCGCTGTTGTGACAACGCCCTGATCTTGGGTGATGCAAGTTGTCTGGAGATCAGGCAACTCCTTGCTGCTTCAAGGCTGCCAGCATTGCCGCTGAACCCAGCGCTTAGCCCGCTTGAGTCGATCAGCGAAGCCTTGCGAGAGCAGCGCGCTAGTGGCAAAGAGGTTTGCAATCTGCATCTGGTGGTCCATGGAGCCCCGGGCGTGTTGTGGATGGGTGATCAGTCGATTGATCGATCCGCATTGCTGGCGAACGCGCAAGCCTTGGCCAGCTGGGGTTTGAAGGAGATCGCCCTATGGAGTTGCTCTGTGGGAGTAGACGGCGGCTTCATTGCCTTGCTGGAGGAGCTCACTGGTGCTGTTGTTCATGCCAGCCAAGGTTGGTTGGGGCGTCGGGGGCATGAAGTCAGATTTCTGCTCCATCAACAAAGCAAGCGAGGTTTGCGGCTTCAATCACCTTGCACTCTGTGTGATGTATTCCATTCCTGTCCACTCGAGTTTGAACTAGGTCGCCGTAAGAAGAAGAAGCAAAGTGCTTTGCCATTCAAGAGTGGTGACACATTTTTCGGTGTCGATGATGATAATGATGTCTGGCAGGTCAACCCTACATTTAATGACTTAGAAGGTGTTGGCCAGCCATTCATGAAGGCTTTAAGGCTCTATGATCCTTTGGTGGGTGATACAAAATTAACGAATCAAAAGGCATCGAACGGGATCGCCTTTGACAAAGAGAGAGATGATTTATTCTTCTTTTATTACACTGCTAAAAATACGGCATCTAAAAATAAAATTGAAGCTGCCAATGATGCATCGGCGCCTGGAAAGGTGCCTTTATCAATGGGCGCAAAACGTAAGTTTAATATTGTTTGGTGGAATATCCATGCTGCGCAGGAAGGCTGGAATTGGGTTGAATGGGCGGATGGTATTCAGGGTGGATTTGGTGATAAGGTTAATCAAGATAGCCCAGCAAATGCTGTCTTTCATGGTGAATCAATCTGGTACTTTGGGGATGGCAATCGAAACCTTTATCGTCTGAAGCTTGAGTACGACGATCAAGGTCGGCCTTTCGCGAAAGAGTTAGTCAATTACGAACTGGATAATTTGTACAAAAACGGAAGCTATGGTGATCTGGCTATACGCGAAGAAGAATATGGAGATGAGAGTGAGCTGATTCTATACGGCTCACAACAGTCTGGGCGCTTTTTCAAGCTCAATCTAAGTGTGCTATTGGATCAAGTTGTGCCTCCTGCTGATAATTCAGGAGAAGTGAGGCTTCGAGTGGATCTTAAAAAGCTTGATAAGCAAAACAATCAGAACGGTAAGTATTCATTTGTTTATCAGCAGCTTTCGGCCAATTTAGAGCTTGAACCAGTAGATCCACCTGGCATTCAAGAGACAAAAGCTCTTCAACTGACGTTCAGTAATGACAGCAGCTTGCTCTGGGGGCAAACATACGAGCCGAATAACAAGTCGTATTCGGGTGTCTACTACAACATTTCCCCTGGTGATAATTCTGTTCAGGCATCACCTCCGTTGTATCAGGCACCTGGCTGGGATGCTGATATTGGGTCTGGTTTTCGTGATTTAGGCGGCTCAACAGACGAGCCTGCCGATCCTCTGCCACCAGATTTTGATGTTGCGGGGACAGAGCACTGTGAGGAAAATTGGAGTGGAACGATGGCAAAGTTTCAATACAACATTACTCTTGAAGATATTGCTATTTGGGATCGAGTTTTTCTCGATAATGATGAGGGCTTTGGGTCGTATGGGCCTTTTTTTGCGGGTTTCGACGTTACGAGTTTGCTCTCAGAAGAGAGTGATGATTATTTTGTTGAATCCATTCATGTAGGTAGCCCTGATGGCCAAGAATTTGATGAACGAACTGATGATGGTGAGATTCGTTTCTTTGTTGATCCTGCATTGATTGAGGTTCAGTCATCTGAATCGAATGCCGTTGATGATGGAACATTTTCAATTTTTGCAAATATTAGGGCGGCTGAAGGTTCGACTTTTGTTGGGGATGAGCAGGTTGATTTGCAATTGGTTTTGGCGGAGACTGGTGAGGAGAAGTCGGCGTCTTCTGAGTTGTCTTCGCCAAAGGATTGTTTTCCCGGTTCTATTGTTGCAATTAAAGGTTCGGCTGAGTGTCTGGAGGTTGGATTTAACGATGAAAAGGAAGCCGCCCAGTTTTCGTTTGATGTCTCCAGGTCTGTTACCGAAGATTCTCAGCTTTATCGGTATCAATTAAGTGCTGGAGGGGTGACTGAAGGTTATGAGTTTAAGCGTGCCGATATTGTCGCATTCAATCGTAATGGGGAGAAGGTTGAAAAGGGTGTCGTTGTGGTTGATCCCGATGTTCAAGCGTCGGGACTTATTGAAGTGGAAGGACATGTCGCTTCATTTGATGTTGATCTCCAAATGGTAAGCAGTGACTTTACTGGCATTGAGCTGATGACGTTGTCTCTTGCAAATGTCTATGAATACAACGATAAAGTTGAGATTATCCCTGTCACTGAAGTGACTGGAGAGGCTGATTTGAATGGAGACGATTGTGAGATTCCAGTGCCGAAGATTGGAAATGTTGCTCGGGTAGAAGGCGATGCTGCCTGTGAAATTGAAGGAACGCCAAGTAAGAAAGATGTGCTCTTCTCCTTTGATGTGAGTTTTGATCCTTCGGGAGATCTAATCCAGGTCTATCAATATGACTTTGCGGCGCTGGGGGCTCTGAATCAAAGCGGTTACAAAGTTCAGAGGGTTGAATTGACCAATGGCGTCACCGTTGAATCGTCGGAGAATGGTGGCCAATCCGGGACGTTGAATGTTCCAGGAGGTGTGAAGGATTTTGAGCTGGATATTGTTGTGAAGTCGGCGGATGTGCTGACTGGCAAAGAAGGTCTTGAATTGACGGTGAGCAATCAAGACAGTCGAGCCTCAGGGGATGCTGTTCTTAATGAGGAGGCATGTGCCACGACGCTAGGCAAGGTTGATGCGGTGGAAGGAGATGCCGCCTGTGAAATTGAGGGGACGCCGAGCAAAAAAGACGCGGTCTTCTCATTCAATGTGAGTTTTGATCCTTCGGGAGATCTGAGCCAGGTCTATCAATACGACTTTGCGGCGCTGGGGGTTCTGAATCAAAGCGGTTACAAGGTTCAGAACATTGAATTGACCAATGGCGTCACCGTTGAATCGTCGAAGAATGGTGGTCAATCCGGGACGTTGAATGTTCCGGGAGGTGTAAAAGATTTTGAGCTGGATATTGTTGTCAAGTCGGTGGATGTGCTGACTGGGGAAGAAGGTCTTGAATTGATGGTGAGCAATCAAGACAGTCGAGCCACAGGGGATGCTGTTCTTAATGAGGAGGCATGTGCCACGACGCTAGGCAAGGTTGCTGCGGTGGAAGGGGATGCCGCCTGTGAAATTGAGGGGACGCCGAGCAAAAAAGACGCGGTCTTCTCGTTCAATGTGAGTTTTTATCCTTCGGGAGATCTGAGCCAGGCCTATCAATACGACTTTGCGGCGCTGGGTGCTCTCAATCAGGCTGGTTACAAGGTTCAGAACATTGAATTGACCAATGGCGTCACCGTTGAATCGACGATTAATGGTGGCCAATCCGGGACGTTGAATGTTCCAGGAGGTGTGAAGGATTTTGAGCTGGATATTGTTGTCAAGTCGGCGGATGTGCTGACTGGGGAAGAAGGTCTTGAATTGACGGTGAGCAATCAAGACAGTCGAGCCACAGGGGATGCTGTCCTTGCTGAGAACGACTGTGGAACAGTTCTCGGGGATGTTGAATCTGTGACAGGCACTGCAGCCTGCGAAGGCGAGGGGCTTTTGGAGCGCAACCAGGCGACATTCACGTTCGACGTCGACCTTTTCCCGGCGAGTGTTCATCAGCTGTACGACTACAGCTTCAAGGCTTCTGGTTTTGGTTCCGCACAGGGCTACTCCATCATTGATGTCGATCTCAGCCCATCGTCTGAGGTTGATGTGCTCAACAACAACTCAGACCTAGCTCGTGGAACGATTGCGGTAGGGGCTGGTGTTGATGATTTCTCCATCACCGTCACAGTTCAGTCGGACGATCGCCTCACTGGTGAGGAAGCGTTGAAGCTGAAGGTAGGCAACGACACGTCGAAAGCGACTGGTGTAGCCAGTCTCGAGACCAATGATTGTGATAGCCCTTCCTCCGTGTTGGCTGTCGATGGCCTCGGCTATTGCGAGCTTGTTGATAAAGATGCTGAGACCAACCTGGAGTTCACCTTTGCTGTGACCTTTGATCCTGGATCTCCAACCCTCTATGGCTACGAGCTGGGTGTGGAGAACATCTCACTGCTGGCCGATTACTCCATCCAGCCCCTTGCCATCACCGACATGAATGGTGATGCGGTTGATGTGGAGGTGATACGTGGGAGTACCGGCGCAGGAACTGTTCTTGTCGGCGAGGGTGTTGAGAAAGCCTTGGCGACATTCAACGTTCTGACCGATGGTGCGCTCACTGGGGAAGAGTCGCTCATCCTCACTGTCGGTGAGCCCGATCCAGGCGGTGGTGTGGCTCCTGGCACAGGAGTGAGCGGAAGCGTGTCGGCTGCCGATGAAAGCGGACGTTGTGAACCTGGCGTGGTCGACGTGGAGGCGGTGACCTCCTGCAGCTTTGATGCCGGTGACGATGGGGTGAAAGCTGACTTCAGCTACGAGGTGACGCTGGATCCGGATCCTTCCGGGCGTCATTCCTATCGCTATGCCTTCAACGCAGCTGGTTTTGAGGCCGACGACTACGACATTCAGATCGTGTACAGCTCAACGGATGGAGACGTGGTCTCCCCCGATCTCGACCGGAATCGCTCTCAGGGCGTGATTCGGGTCGGTGAAGGGGTGTCTGAGCTCAACATCGATGTGTCGTTCACCGCTGATGCCGTGATCGATGAGACCGAAGCACTCACCCTCACCATCGATGACAAGAGTGGGCCCTCCAGTGCTGAGGCCACAGCGCTGCTGTCCACGGAAGACTGCATCCCGCAGTTCCCAGACTCCAGCCTTTTGCTGTTGATGGACAATTCAACGTCGATGTTGGGCAGCGATCCCTCCACCCAGGCTGCATCGGAGACCTCCCGGCTTGAAGCTCAGAACCGCATTGCCTTCTATGCCTTTGAGCAAGCAGCCGATCGGGCCGGATACGGATTCCGTCGCAAGGGAGATGCGACCTTCCAGAGCTTTGGTGATGTCTCGACCGACGCGATCCTGAACAACTCCACCCGCTCTCTGGCGAAGACCCTGGGCCAATACGAGTTGGTCGACAACCCCAACGACGGTCGTCAGGCCGGTGATCTGATTGTGAATCAGATCAGCTTCGGGTATGTGGTGGATGAGGATGAAACGCTGATCAGCTCGGAAGGCATTGGCCATGCGCCGGTGCAGGGATCGGCGATCGCTGAACGCATTTTGCTCACCACGACGCCGAACAAGATTTATGGCGACAGCATTGATGGCAACACGACCTGGACTGAGCGTGATCTGCCAAACCCCGACGACAAGGATCTGTTCAAAGGCAAAGGGACGGAGGCCTCGAACCTCTATTCAGGCACGGAGATGCTCGGTGCACTCGATGGTCTGGAGACGCTCCTGAAGCGTCGCCTGCGGAGTGGTGATGTTGATGAGGAAAGCACCACCTTTGTGGTGATGACCACCGATGGTCGTCCCGAACGTCGCCCCTGGTGGGACAACCGCGATGGGAAGGATGACGGTCTGGCCATTCCTTTGCCGCAATCTTTGGGCGGTGATGCGATTACTGCCTCAGGTCTTCTCTACGACAACAAGGGGGATTGGCGTTATGTGCGTGATAACGATGGTGTGCGCCAGTGGCCCAAAACCCGCAAGCGGCTCAACAACACCCTGGATCAACTCGCGGAGCAATTAATCGACCCATCGCTTCAGTTGCAGGTGGAGGCGATTGGTCTTGGAGACGACGTCGGGGTGGACTACGAACGCATTTATTCCGATCTGTTCACCACCAAAACATTCGATAACAGCGACAGCACCTGGACCTACGAGTTCTATCCCAGCTACGGCCTGCCGGAGTTTTTGGGTTGAGACCTCAGGTCTTCTGTTTCTGGCCGATCTTGGGTTCCGTGCCGGCGATCAGCCGTTCGATGTTGCTGCGGTGCCGCCAGAGCACCATCAGGCTCGCTACCAACGACACCACCACATAGGCGCTGCTTTCGCCGGAGAGCATCATCAGCACCGGCAGGCTGATGGCGGCTACCACGCTGGAGAGCGACACGATCCGGCTCAGGCTGATCGCCGCCATGAACAGGCCGAAGCAGGCCAGCCCCACCGGCCAGGCCAGCCCGAGAAACATGCCGAACCCAGTGGCCACCGCCTTGCCGCCTTTCCAGCCCAGCCACACCGGCCAGATGTGACCGGCCAACGCGGCTAGGCCTGCCAGCACCTGCACCCAGTCGTTCAAGCCAACGCTTTTGGCGAGGAGCACCGCCAGGGCGCCCTTGCCCACATCCAGCAAAAACACCACCAGAGCGGGGCCTTTGCCCACATTGCGCAGCACGTTGGTGGCGCCGGTGCTGCCGGAGCCGCAGTCGCGGAGGTCGATCCCCTTGAGCCAGCGGCCGGCGAGATATCCACTGGGGGTGGCTCCCAGCAGATAGCCGATGGCCAGGAGCAGCAGGGCAGTGAGGATCACAGCAGGTCGTCGTCGTCGAGGCGTTCAGCCGGTCCGGCCGCGAAGGCCAGCCAGAGGGGGAACTGAAGCACGGGGATGTCGACGCTGCGCTCGGCAGCATCGATAAGGATCAGCGGCACTTCCCCTCGCTCCTCCAGTCGGTCGGCCCGTTCCACTAGGGCTTCGGGGCGTTCGAACAGCACGATGCCACTGCTGGGGCCGAAGTCTTCCCGGCCCAGGCCGAGGGCATCTTGCAGGCCCCGCCGCCATTCCCCGAGCCGTTCCGGTCCCCCAGCCAGCACCAGACACTGGAACTGATCGCCGTACAGCTCGCCGATCACGGCGATCAGTGCTGCACTTACCAGGATGTTGCGCGGTCGGGTGCCACGGCTGGGCTGGGCACCACGACCGCCTTGATTGAAGAACCAGTCCTCCAGCAGTGCCGTGTCACGGTCGTCGATGCTGCGCCGCAGGGTCCAGGGGTCGGCGTAGACGTCGGGTTGCTTGAGGAACCGCTCCAGGGTTTGGCGGATCAGGGTTTCGTCGGGGCGGAAGGTGTCCGCCACCGCGGGAGGCGGTGTGCCGTCATCGGCGCTGGCCGCTGCAGCCGCGTTGCCTGCGGCCTGATCCAAAGGGGAGGGCTGCACCACCATCGGCTGCACCACCAGCTCCAGGTTTTCCACGCTCTGCACCAGGTCTTGCAGGGCGCCGCCCAGGTACTCCTGAAAGCCCTTCACCCGGCGGGCGATGGCGTCCGACTGGCCGGCGAAGTTGGCCTTGAGCTCGCTCTCGAGTTGCTCCTTGCGGGAGGTGAGTGCGGTGATCTCGGCCTGCAGGGCATCGCGGCGGCCCTGCAGATCCTTGAGGGCCAGCTCCACCACAGGGTTGACCTCTGCGGCGGTTGGCTCGTCGCTGATTTCGCTGGTGGGGTCGCCGGTGGATTCAGCAGGGGCCTGCTCCGTTTCAGGCTCCTGGGGGGTTAGGTCGGTGTCGTCGGGCATTGCGTCAGCTGCCGTGCTCTCCATCCCTCCATTCCAGCCGAAGGAACCCAAGAAAAAAAGATGGCGTCGAAATTAGACGCCTGAAGCACGATGTCGTGCAAATTTATTTACTGTATTGACACGGTATCGCCCTATTGCTGGGGTGATGTTGTGTCTTTTTTGGGCACTTCCAGGTCTCCAACCCGCAGCTCCAGTTGTTCCCGCAGCTCTTTGGGGCTGAACAGGATCGGCAGGAAGTGAATGCTCTGGGTTTCGCGGAAGTAGAACAGCCCCGGCAGCCAGGGGGCGAACAGTCGCCAGCTGAGCCATTGGTTGTAGGGAAAGCGCCGCAGCTCACGGCCGTTCTGCCAGACGATCAGAGCCTCTTCCTTGAATTCCAGGCGCAGGCTGGCGCTCTGGATCAGCAGAAATAGGCCGAACAGCACCACCACCAAGGTGGGCCAGGGGGTCAGCGGTAGCGGCAGCAGTGCCAGGCCGAGGCCCACCACCAGAAGCGGCAGCCGCACATCCGGCTTCAGGGTGACGGCGGCGGGGGGTGAACTCATGCTCCGAACAGCACCTGGGTGAGAACGACATCCATTAGAGCCACCAGGATCAGGATCATCACTACTGCCCCGGTGGTGCTGGTGCCCACTTCCTTCGGGCCACCGCGGGTGGTCAATCCCCAGCCGCAGGCCACTGTCGCGATGATCAGCCCGAAAACCAAGGCCTTCACCAGCATGAACGGCAGGTCCAGTGGGTCCATCCAGGTGCGCACCGAAGTCCAAAACACCGCCGGCGGGATGTTGTAGAGGGCTGTGCTGGTCAGTTGCCCCGACCACACCGCCATGAGGAAGAAGAAGAAGCACTGCACCGGTGCCATGACCAGCATGGCGATCATCCGGGGCACCACCAGATACTCCACTGGATCAGTGCGCAGCATCGTGATGGCGTCGATCTGTTCCGTCACCTTCATCGTGCCCAGCTGGGCCGCATAGGCGGTGGCCACCTTGCCGGCCAGCAGGCAGGAGGTGAGCAAGGGGGCGATCTCCCGGGCTAGACCGATCGCCAGGATGCCGCCCACCGTTGAGCCCGCTCCCTGTCGGGTGAGTTCCGCGGCCACCTGAATGTTGAATACCGAGCCGGCAGCCACGGAGATGATCAGCACGATCAGAACGCTGCCGGGTCCAGCTTCCAGCAGTTGATCGACCAGCTCCCCGCGATTGATGCGGCCGCGCAGCGTGGCTGTCACGGCCTGGCCTCCGATCATCAGGCTGGAGCCCAGGCGTTTGATCGAGCGGGGCGTGTTCATCCTGCGGCCTTCTGCAGATGGGCTCCACGGTCTGGCCAGCCTCGCATCACTACAAGTCCGAAGAACACAAGGATGGCGGGAAACAGGCCCATGCAGAGGCGGATCGCCAGCAGGGCTGAATCCGGCTGTTCGATGAAACTCAGCGCCCCACTGCAGTTGCCCCCCTTTGCGGAGATGTAGCCCGTGAGTGAGAGCAGGCTGCCGAACACCGACATGGTGAGGCCGATGATCAGCTTCTGGCCGAACACCATCCAGGCCGTGTAAAGCCCGGCCGGTTTGCTCGGGTCAGCGTCGATCGCATCGGGCAGCAGCGACCAGGGGATCAGATAGGCGGTGGCGGCCCCCACCCCCACCAGGGCAATCAGGCCTGCCAGGGGCAGCAGGTGCGGCAGGCCGGGATCCATCGGTAGGGGCGGGAACACCATCGACAGCAGGCAGGCCGCGATCCACAGCCCCGCTCCCCAGCGCAGGGTGGCCACCCTGCCGATGCGGTTGCTGAGGTTGCTCCAAAGCTGAAGGCCCAGCAGGGCAGCGATTTGGAAGGGCAGCAGGATCCAGGTGGAGAGGCTGGCGGGCACATGCACCACTTGCACCAGCCAGATCAAGGCCACCACCTGCATCAGTTGCAGGCCAAACCAGAGCAGCAGGTACAGCCCCAGCACTTGGCGAAAGCGGGGGTTGGCCAGCACCCGTTTCAGCTGCTGCATCGGCGCTTCGTTGTTGGGCACGGGGCGCTGGGCTCGCTTGGCGTAGGGGGCCAGGCCCCAGCAGCAGAGCAGCGTGGTGGTGGCGGCGATGCTGCCGGTGATTCGGCCCATGGCCAGGTAGCCCCCGCCTCCATCGGTGAGCACCACCGACGCCACGATCAGCCCACTCAGGCCGGCCAGGATCGATCCGGTGAACCGCGCCGCATTGAGGCGGGTGCGAATGGCGGTGTCGGGCGTCAGTTCGGTGCTGAGGGCGGCGTAGGGGAGGTTGACGCTGGTGTAGGCGGTCATCAGCAGGACCGCCATCACGGCGTAGTAGGTCGTGCGCTGCCAGGTGTCGCCCGGGGGCACCCACCACATCGCCGTCAAGCTGATGCCAAGGGGTAAGGCTGCAGACAGCATCCAGGGCAGACGCGGGCCCCAGCGGCTGCGGGTGTGATCGCTGAGCCAGCCGATCAACGGGTCATTCAGGGCGTCCCAGACCTTGCTCACCGTGAGCAGGGAGCCGGCGATGAAGGCTGGCAGGCCTGCAGCGCAGATGAAAAAGGGGAAGAGATAGAAGCCCAGCTGGGTTGCCGCAAGTCCAGTGCCGGCGTCGCCCAGGCCGTAGGCAAGCATCAGCCTGCGGCGGGATTCAGGCTGAGTAGAGCTATGGCGAGACAGAAGCTGATGGATGTGAAATGCCGTTATTAAACATTATTTTGGCGGGATGGAACCAGCGTTGTCGTGAGATCTATATCACCAGAACCAACATCAATTAGAAGGCGATGATCTCAATGCTTATTTCTATCAATCGAAAAGATGTGTTCTTGTGTTCAGCTTGGCTGCTGTTGGTGTGCCATCATTAGATGTTCAATAATATCGTTAATTTTCTGCTCACTATTCTTGCCATTCAAGGCTAAGTTGTCCTGGTTGTTTACAATATTTGTATCAATAATTTCGACATAATTTTGATTGATTGCTAGTGGCTCTGCTGAGGTTTTGATGTGACTTGAATTGTTCTGCTTTCTGGCGTATTCATGAACTTCAATTTGATCGGCACTCGATAGCGTATTGTTTCTCGGAAGTAGAGGCTTCGCATAAAAGATGACCCCGTCATCAGCCATAGCCTGATTGCTCTGAATATTATTGAAAATCAAGTCATTTTCATTGACCAACTGTGTTGTACCTCGAAGAATATTTCTGATCTGACGATAACCTTCAAGACCATCTGCAGGATTTGTTGATGCATTGAACGCAGGAAATTCACTGCGTTCAAGATCAGATTTTGGCATCAAATTCTTGCTGAATTTGGGCGAGTAGAATGATTGCCCCGTTGAATTATTGGTGAATTTAAAGATATCTTTGTGTTTGCCTGGATCTTCGCTGGCAGTGGAAAATGCTACTCCATTGTATTCAAATTGAGAGTAATTTTGATGCAATTTTGAAGCTATTTGAGGGTTGGAGGTATATTGAGTCTCTCCAGATATTTTGCTTTTAAATGCTTTCACTTCGCTGGACTCATTAATATTAAGTGTTTTCATATGTTCAGAAGGTATGAAAAGAAATGGGTCACCTTTTTCCTGGCAGTTGATATTCGGAGTGGTCGACTGACTTGCATTGGGCGTTGGCTTACCATCACCCCAAAGCCTCACCACCTTCTCATCATTGATAACAATTGAGTTTCCTTCTAATTGAATTCTCAATGGTTCAGTGTTGTAATTTAAAAATGTGATTTCGTGATTATTGCTGAATCCATTCAAGTCAAGAGTGGTGCTCAGATTGTCGACATTAAGACGCAGATTGTTTCCATCAACTTTATTCAAGTTGATATATATTGAAAGATTTTTATCGCTTACTTTTTTATCTAGAATATTAACTGTATCCTCTCCTAATTCTTGGATACTGCCTTCGGTGGAGCATGTTGGCAGCAAAGAGTTAGGCATTTTTTTGGTATACCAGGCAATTCCTGAGCGTTCAAAGTTTTTATTGGGTACTAATTTATTCAGGGAATATATAGCATGGTATTTGTCGTCTTTGTGGGTAAATTGGTAAACAGGGCTTAAATCTTTCCCTGCTTTTTCTGATACATAATACAAGCTCGATGATATAAGTATGTAGTTTGGATCACTGATGAGTTCTTCTATTTTGCTTTCGTTGATTGTGTAGTAGCTTCGAGAAAACTTAGCGGTTTTGCCTGATATTTTTGAGAATTCATGTATAGCCTTGGTCATTTTTTTGGAAGAATTATATGAAGCCAGGCCAAGATGCTCTGAGTCAGATGCAGTTAGCTCCCCTCCATTGGTTGTATAGCCTTCGTAACTTTTACCATGATTAAGCGAGTTAATAGAGGAGTTTTTATTAGTGCTATTTCTAGCTACTAATGGGGTTAAATTGTCACCCAGTGTGGAAAATTTACCATTGCTCAACTCGTATGTCAGATTACGATTGCCGGCCCTTAAAATTTGACCTAGAGGTTGTTCGATTTGAACCGTAATTTTGCCATTCTCAATATTGTCAGCATTTTTTCCCTTCTTAATTATTAGGTTTTCGTTCGTTGTTTGCTTTTTAATATTGATATTACTTGGTGGACGATACGGATTCCCTTGGAAGTAAAAGTCTTTGTCTTTTCCATACTGAAGAGTTGTAGATACCGTAATCGGTATTAAGGTGTCTTGCGAGTCTGATTCTCTGAGTGTGGAAATATTGATATATGCACTTTTGTCTCGACGCATACTTGAAGCCTTATCGGCTTCGAGCAAAACACGATTTCCCAACTCAAAAGTTGATTTTCCTACTTGTAACGTATGAGTTTGATCAAAAATAGATGTAATATCATCAACAATAGTCTCTACATTTTGTACTGACTGAATTGCCCCTTTTTTGTTTTGATGATGAACGTAATTGATTACCTTTTCCCTGGCTTTATCGTCTATATTCTTCAAGCCAGCCATACCATAGGCTAGGCTTGCCTTGTTTGAAGCTTGATAAGCCAAGGACTCCACATTATGTGCTAATTGTCTACTATAAATTGACAATGATTTAGACAGAGTATCAATTATACTGTCATTCAATAAATTGTGCTGAACTTGCTTTGAGACGGATCCGGAAGAGTTTGGAACAGAGTTTGTGTAATTACTCAATAGGATATTGGAAAATGTTAGGAAGTCCTTGAGGAATCGTGGGTCGCTAAAGTCTATTTTGGCAAGCTGCCTATTCTCAGCTTGGAGGTAATCATTAAGTGCTTTTGCTATGCCATTATTGTAATCTTTAACTTCCCCTTTGTGCAGTAAATACATGTACCCGATGAATGCATTGTATGCCCAATCCATAGCGGAAATTTGCCGTTGATCATGCAGTCTCTTACGCTTTTTGCCATTGACAATTTGATACTTATCATCCTCACTCAGATTAATCTTTTGTGTTTTGATCGAATCATGAATAATTGCTTGTAGATTGTTGAGCAATGAATTAAATTGGCTGATCGATGCTAGAATTTCAATCTTATTATGATCATCGATGTCGTTTGTATAGATGTAGTGATTAATAGAGGAGCCAAAGCGTAGGCCGTTGGCAACATTTGGCTTAATCAACGAGCCTTGAATTAGCTTTTCTATCTTCCTCGATTTATTAGTGAACTCTGCGATTACTTTGTTATTTGCGATGGGCTCGACTGCATATAAGGTGCTGATCTCGTTGATTTCGAGATCTGTGCTGGAAACGCTGTATTGATCCAATTGGCGTGAACTTACTGCATAGCTCAGTGAGGAGGAACCAAGGCCTTCCAAGGGATCTGCTGAGAAGATGAATAGACTATTCTCATTATCCGTATTTAGCACCGTAAATTCACCCCTCATTTTTTGAGTTGGTGGATTATTGACCCGGCCAATTTTAACTGGCGTTGTGTTTTCCCATATGTCAAATGTAGCCCAGGTTCCACTCTCCTTAGTAACACCAAGACGAACAGTCCCCCCTATTGTGAGGTAGATATTGGCATTAATGTCGATATCAAGATCGTAGTAATCGGAAGTTCTTTTGCTGGGATGGATATATTTAGAAAATGTATTTTCTGCTTGAAAATCAGACCACTTAGTGGGGTTTTTTGATTCTAATCCTAGAAGTAGAGATTGCTTGCTATTTAGTTTTTCTCGGCCTGCAAGCGAGGAAGTATTCAGATGATTTTCATAATTAATGATTGAGTATTTTTCGTCAATTGCAGATCTGAGCATTTTTAATGATGCATTTTGTTCAGGTACATTGGCCATAATTGATCCAAGTAACTGATTTCTTATTGGCCTTTTTGCCCATACATCTTTGAGTAAATCACTGAATGAGTCATATGATTCTCTAGTCTTAAGTTGTATGTTATCAATAAAAATAGAAGGCTCCTCGCCTACTATTTCGGAAATACTTTTATCGAAATCATTGAAACCAGTATTATTAGAGAAATTGGCTAGACCGATTTGATTTGAATCTTCGCTTTTGTTGGATATCTTCCATCGATAATCTCCTGTCGAAAAATTCTCTGGATTGATTTTACCAGATAGTTTATTAAGGGAGGATGCGTTAAGATTTGAAGGCTCAACAACAATAAGATTTACCTTGTGGCGATCTAATTGATCTGAATTTAGCTTGGTTACATTAACGCCGACGTTGAAGAGAGAATTTGTTTCGAATTCAATTTTTTCATACTCTACAATTCCTTCCGCATCACTATCGATAGGTTGGTAAATTGGCTCACTAATTTCTTGTACTTTCCCACCAGTTAATTCTTTAAGTGAACCAAGATTCGCAATCGTGTTTTCCTTGGAATCGATAATTTCTAGGTGCAAGTCAGACATTGGATCAGAAGCCTGGCTGCCAATATCAAAACTTGATTGTAGATTCTCCCCTTCCATTAAATTCAATTGGGCGTATTCTATTGAGACACCTGGGGGATTGTTTGATGAACTGCTGTTGTCAACAATAGTGTATTTAGATAAATCATGTTGTTCTTCATCGCTTAAAGCAGCTACTTCTATCTCCTCGCCATTTTTGTAGATTTTAATATCTACATTTTTTTCTTGTTCGGAACGATCGCTGATCAGTGTCTCGGCATGACGATTTGCAAGTGCGACATTAATTTTTTCTGGCGAAGCACTTGCAATAACGCGATTTACAATTGTGTGTATATTACGCCTAATTCTACTTTTAAGTCCCGGTTGATTGTTTAGGCTCTTATACAATTCCTCTTTGAAGGTTTGCTGGTACTGATTGACAGTAAAGGAATTGTTGAACCGTAGGTATTGTTTGTACGTTGTGTTGTCTTTTTTATTGTCTTGATAGCTTTTTGCAATGGATGCAAGGGAGTATGGAGTAGTTAGCCACCCAGTTTGTTTGATCGGAATGGATGAATTCGGCTTGCCAGGTATCCGTGAAACACTTAGTGTCTTCTTGTTAACATACAATGGATTTGAAAACTCAATATTTACATTGAGGTACTCTTCTTCTTTGAGACCTGTTGAAAGATTGTTGAGATAATTTTTGAAATCAACATCTATTATTGCCTCGTAATCAACCAATCTTGATCGTATATCCCCACTTAGACCATCTCCAATAGAAACTTGATCTTGGCCTTTCCATTCTTGTGATTTATTTGTTCTTGCTTTATGGTTTGGTTTGAATAGATTTCTTGCCGAACTCGTATTCAGCAGGTTGTATAGATTTAGGGTTTGATTTGTTGCTGTATCTCCATCAGGATTCCTGAGAACAGGTTTAACGTCGATATTGCCGTGAACGCCTAAATCAACACTTGCACCAACACCTGGGCTGCATATCTTTGTGAACCATAGGTCTAGGCATCCAGCACTCATTACATTGATACCTGCTCCAATGGTCACACCAGCTTTGACATTTAAGTTGGTCTGCTTTAAATCTATTGAAGAACCCTTAAGGATTAAATTACCAAAATTAGTGGCAAAATCCTCTGGTTGCTCTATAAAACTATATGCGTCGTTCATGGAAATGCTTGCTTGAAGTGCCGTATTCATGCTTAGTTCAGTATCAACCTTGAAATTGGCAGATAATATTCCTGGTGTTTGACCCTCAGCTTTGGCGCCAACCTTTAGGCCCATATCAATCTCAGCAATATCAATTGGTTCCTCAGGTGTCAAAAATACCTTTTTAAGTAAGCCCCCAACGTCATTCATCACGGGGAAAGTCAAGTTCGCATAGCTGCTATTGCTCGTACTTGCTGTTCGTGCTGCAGTATTGCCCGCCATTGTGGGAATACCGTATACATTAGCAAGTGTTGTTGGATCAGTTGCTTGCTGTGGTATATCTTCCTTCTGCAGAAACTCCGAACTTGTTTCATTCAACATATTTAATGAATATTGTAAGTCTGGTAGTTTGATGGAAGGCGATCTTGATCCTTCTGCATTTGAAAGTAGATCAATATTGTCGACAAATTCTTTTGCTTTTGTGACGACTGGAGTCATCGGATAGAAGTCATAATCAGATCGTAATGACGCCAAATAAATCACTTTATCCATCAACTCAATTACCAGGACGTCTGAACTTCCTTTGCGAGGATTGTTTGGAAAATCTTTGACAAAACGGATAAAATCTCCTTGGAGATCTAATACCGGTTTCCCCGTGGGTATTTGATTGAATGCTGAAATCTTTTGTGTCAGTTGGTTTAGGGGCGTTTTCGCCTCTTTTGTAAATGCATTAATTCCCTGAGCAATAGGAGCAATTGTATTCGCAAAACTTCCCATCTCCAATGTTACATCTTTGGCAAATATCTCCAGTGCTCGTTCTGTTCCTTTTGTTGAATTTAGATTTACACCTTCATCGTTGTATTTAAAGAGCCCATAGGGCATGTCTGTTTTTCCGACGCTACCACTGACCTTTGCTCCAAAACTGCCTACCTCTACGAAGCCAAGATTGAGTGGTCCAGCTTCTGCAGCGATGTTTCCAAAATGCCAGGTATCTTTGGCTAATTGTTCATCAGATAGTTGATCAAAATTTTCTCGCTCTTTCAGCTTTAGAATTGTCTCTATAGCCGCTTCGTTGCTGCTAAGTTCCTTCCCCCCAGCATTAATCTCAAGATATTTCAGGGGACCACCAAGTTGATCAAATGCTAGTGATCCGTTGATTCCATAGATACTCCTTTTGACACCGCCAACTGGTTCTAACTCTCCATACGAGAATCCTAAATTCCCATTGGTCTTGAAATTCAGGCTGCCAACATTTACCCCGCTTTCCGCTTTTAAATTTCCAACGATGTAGTCCCAGTATGAAATCTTTGATGCGTCATTTTTGATATACCTCATTGCTGTATTTCCTTCCAGATCAATACCGGCAAGGCTTATGTCTACATTCGCATTGTTGACCGTAAAAATCTCATTATCCTGATCTCTGTTAAATAAAATCTCTGCTGAAGCATTGGTTTTGATCGGCAGCCCTGGCAGTGCCAGCTTTGCATCTGCTTGCCAGCTTTCAGCCTGCCATTTGTTGTTCGAATTTTTCTTGAGAATAATATCTCTCGCCTCTATATTGGCTTTAAATATGTCTTGCCCCTCCGCCGAGAATTCTGCCTTTTCAACGAAATATGTTTCATCGTTGTGTGCCTCACTGCTTTTGCCACTGTCGTTATTTCTTTCCCCTCCCTTCTCATACCCAACTGTTATTGATCCGTCAAAGGATAGTGATCCGGCCCCAAGTTGACCTTCACCCGTTGCCTTCCACTCTGTTGCTTCCCAGTCTCCTGAGTTATTTCGTTCCAGGACGAGGTTCTGGAGAGTTACTTCACTTCCCGCCTTGAATAATGAATTTTCTCCTGTGATTTTGTATGGCTCTGCCGACACGATGACTACATCATTTTCGTAATCTTTATTTGTTCCTGACTTATAATATTCTGCATTGACTTTTGTCTTGAGATTAAGCACGTCGATCTCAAGATCGAGTGAGCCGGTTGCATTCCACAAGGAAGGTGTCCATTTTCCGGCTTTGTTTTGGTTGATCTGCATGTTGTGCAGATCAATACCTCCGGCGAAAATTCCTGCTGTTGCTTCCAGTGATCCAGATGCAATTACAGTATCTGTCTCTGCAACACGACTTTGCTCGGTATCATTTTTAATTTCTTGATCACCATGTATTTCTTCTCCATTTCTGTAGAAGATTGCTTGCGCCTTTCCAGCTAATTCAAGTCCACTAATATTGATTCCAAATTCACCGCCAGCATTCCAGTATCTAGGCGACCAGTCTCCTGCATCGTCTTTGGTTAGTTGCAACTCGTTGAGATCTATGGTTCCTTTGAAGATCGATGAGTCTTCAGCTTCAAAGCTTCCTTTTGCAAAGACAGTGTCGTCCAAAATTTCATCCGAGTTACCTGTAGATGAAATTGAGGAAGATGCAGTCACATTATCTGACTGATTGGCTGTCCATGCCGGGACATCATTGATTGGTGTTCCACCGCGGTAGTAGGCGGCTTTAACTGTGCTGGAGGCTTTCAGTCCAAGGGCAGAGAGGCCTAGATCAAGGGAACCAGCCGCGAGCCAATATTGGGGAGACCATTCACCAGATTCATCTTTGGTGACTTGCATCTCGGCAAGTTCAATATTCCCAGAGAAGATGGAGCCGGATTCAACAGCAAAGTTGCCTTTGGCGTAAACGGTGTCTTTCAGGAAGGTGCCTGATGCAACAGGTGTTGGATCTTTCGAGGTGTCAGAGGCCACCTGGATGGGTTGTGATGCCCAGAGCGGAACATTTTTCTTCTTGGTTTCAGCGCGGTAATAGGCGGCTTTAACTGTGCTGGAGGCTTTCAGTCCAAGGGCAGAGAGGCCCAGATCAAGGGAACCAGCTGCGAGCCAATATTGGGGAGACCATTCACCAGATTCATCTTTGGTGACTTGCATCTCGGCAAGTTCAATATTCCCAGAGAAGATGGAGCCGGATTCAACAGCAAAGTTGCCTTTGGCGTAAACGGTGTCTTTCAGGAAGGTGCCTGATGCAACAGGTGTTGGATCTTTCGAGGTGTCAGAGGCCACCTGGATGGGTTGTGATGCCCAGAGCGGAACATTTTTCTTCTTGGTTTCAGCGCGGTAATAGGCGGCTTTAACTGTGCTGGAGGCTTTCAGTCCAAGGGCAGAGAGGCCCAGATCAAGGGAACCAGCTGCGAGCCAATATTGGGGAGACCATTCACCAGATTCATCTTTGGTGACTTGCATCTCGGCAAGTTCAATATTCCCAGAGAAGATGGAGCCGGATTCAACAGCAAAGTTGCCTTTGGCGTAAACGGTGTCTTTCAGGAAGGTGCCTGATGCAACAGGTGTTGGATCTTTCGAGGTGTCAGAGGCCACCTGGATGGGTTGTGATGCCCAGAGCGGAACATTTTTCTTCTTGGTTTCAGCGCGGTAATAGGCGGCTTTAACTGTGCTGGAGGCTTTCAGTCCAAGGGCAGAGAGGCCCAGATCAAGGGAACCAGCCGCGAGCCAATATTGGGGAGACCATTCACCAGATTCATCTTTGGTGACTTGCATCTCGGCAAGTTCAATATTCCCAGAGAAGATGGAGCCGGATTCAACAGCAAAGTTGCCTTTGGCGTAAACGGTGTCTTTCAGGAAGGTGCCTGATGCAACAGGTGTTGGATCTTTCGAGGTGTCAGAGGCCACCTGGATGGGTTGTGATGCCCAGAGCGGAACATTTTTCTTCTTGGTTTCAGCGCGGTAATAGGCGGCTTTAACTGTGCTGGAGGCTTTCAGTCCAAGGGCAGAGAGGCCCAGATCAAGGGAACCAGCCGCGAGCCAATATTGGGGAGACCATTCACCAGATTCATCTTTGGTGACTTGCATCTCGGCAAGTTCAATATTCCCAGAGAAGATGGAGCCGGATTCAACAGCAAAGTTGCCTTTGGCGTAAACGGTGTCTTTCAGGAAGGTGCCTGATGCAACAGGTGTTGGATCTTTCGAGGTGTCAGAGGCCACCTGGATGGGTTGTGATGCCCAGAGCGGAACATTTTTCTTCTTGGTTTCAGCGCGGTAATAGGCGGCTTTAACTGTGCTGGAGGCTTTCAGTCCAAGGGCAGAGAGGCCCAGATCAAGGGAACCAGCCGCGAGCCAATATTGGGGAGACCATTCACCAGATTCATCTTTGGTGACTTGCATCTCGGCAAGTTCAATATTCCCAGAGAAGATGGAGCCGGATTCAACAGCAAAGTTGCCTTTGGCGTAAACGGTGTCTTTCAGGAAGGTGCCTGATGCAACAGGTGTTGGATCTTTCGAGGTGTCAGAGGCCACCTGGATGGGTTGTGATGCCCAGAGCGGAACATTTTTCTTCTTGGTTTCAGCGCGGTAATAGGCGGCTTTAACTGTGCTGGAGGCTTTCAGTCCAAGGGCAGAGAGGCCCAGATCAAGGGAACCAGCCGCGAGCCAATATTGGGGAGACCATTCACCAGATTCATCTTTGGTGACTTGCATCTCGGCAAGTTCAATATTCCCAGAGAAGATGGAGCCGGATTCAACAGCAAAGTTGCCTTTGGCGTAAACGGTGTCTTTCAGGAAGGTGCCTGATGCAACAGGTGTTGGATCTTTCGAGGTGTCAGAGGCCACCTGGATGGGTTGTGATGCCCAGAGCGGAACATTTTTCTTCTTGGTTTCAGCGCGGTAATAGGCGGCTTTAACTGTGCTGGAGGCTTTCAGTCCAAGGGCAGAGAGGCCCAGATCAAGGGAACCAGCCGCGAGCCAATATTGGGGAGACCATTCACCAGATTCATCTTTGGTGACTTGCATCTCGGCAAGTTCAATATTCCCAGAGAAGATGGAGCCGGATTCAACAGCAAAGTTGCCTTTGGCGTAAACGGTGTCTTTCAGGAAGGTGCCTGATGCAACAGGTGTTGGATCTTTCGAGGTGTCAGAGGCCACCTGGATGGGTTGTGATGCCCAGAGCGGAACATTTTTCTTCTTGGTTTCAGCGCGGTAATAGGCGGCTTTAACTGTGCTGGAGGCTTTCAGTCCAAGGGCAGAGAGGCCCAGATCAAGGGAACCAGCCGCGAGCCAATATTGGGGAGACCATTCACCAGATTCATCTTTGGTGACTTGCATCTCGGCAAGTTCAATATTCCCAGAGAAGATGGAGCCGGATTCAACAGCAAAGTTGCCTTTGGCGTAAACGGTGTCTTTCAGGAAGGTGCCTGATGCAACAGGTGTTGGATCTTTCGAGGTGTCAGAGGCCACCTGGATGGGTTGTGATGCCCAGAGCGGAACATTTTTCTTCTTGGTTTCAGCGCGGTAATAGGCGGCTTTAACTGTGCTGGAGGCTTTCAGTCCAAGGGCAGAGAGGCCCAGATCAAGGGAACCAGCCGCGAGCCAATATTGGGGAGACCATTCACCAGATTCATCTTTGGTGACTTGCATCTCGGCAAGTTCAATATTCCCAGAGAAGATGGAGCCGGATTCAACAGCAAAGTTGCCTTTGGCGTAAACGGTGTCTTTCAGGAAGGTGCCTGATGCAACAGGTGTTGGATCTTTCGAGGTGTCAGAGGCCACCTGGATGGGTTGTGATGCCCAGAGCGGAACATTTTTCTTCTTGGTTTCAGCGCGGTAATAGGCGGCTTTAACTGTGCTGGAGGCTTTCAGTCCAAGGGCAGAGAGGCCCAGATCAAGGGAACCAGCCGCGAGCCAATATTGGGGAGACCATTCACCAGATTCATCTTTGGTGACTTGCATCTCGGCAAGTTCAATATTCCCAGAGAAGATGGAGCCGGATTCAACAGCAAAGTTGCCTTTGGCGTAAACGGTGTCTTTCAGGAAGGTGCCTGATGCAACAGGTGTTGGATCTTTCGAGGTGTCAGAGGCCACCTGGATGGGTTGTGATGCCCAGAGCGGAACATTTTTCTTCTTGGTTTCAGCGCGGTAATAGGCGGCTTTAACTGTGCTGGAGGCTTTCAGTCCAAGGGCAGAGAGGCCCAGATCAAGGGAACCAGCCGCGAGCCAATATTGGGGAGACCATTCACCAGATTCATCTTTGGTGACTTGCATCTCGGCAAGTTCAATATTCCCAGAGAAGATGGAGCCGGATTCAACAGCAAAGTTGCCTTTGGCGTAAACGGTGTCTTTCAGGAAGGTGCCTGATGCAACAGGTGTTGGATCTTTCGAGGTGTCAGAGGCCACCTGGATGGGTTGTGATGCCCAGAGCGGAACATTTTTCTTCTTGGTTTCAGCGCGGTAATAGGCGGCTTTAACTGTGCTGGAGGCTTTCAGTCCAAGGGCAGAGAGGCCCAGATCAAGGGAACCAGCCGCGAGCCAATATTGGGGAGACCATTCACCAGATTCATCTTTGGTGACTTGCATCTCGGCAAGTTCAATATTCCCAGAGAAGATGGAGCCGGATTCAACAGCAAAGTTGCCTTTGGCGTAAACGGTGTCTTTCAGGAAGGTGCCTGATGCAACAGGTGTTGGATCTTTCGAGGTGTCAGAGGCCACCTGGATGGGTTGTGATGCCCAGAGCGGAACATTTTTCTTCTTGGTTTCAGCGCGGTAATAGGCGGCTTTAACTGTGCTGGAGGCTTTCAGTCCAAGGGCAGAGAGGCCCAGATCAAGGGAACCAGCCGCGAGCCAATATTGGGGAGACCATTCACCAGATTCATCTTTGGTGACTTGCATCTCGGCAAGTTCAATATTCCCAGAGAAGATGGAGCCGGATTCAACGGCAAAGTTGCCTTTGGCGTAAACGGTGTCTTTCAGGAAGGTGCCTGATGCAACAGGTGTTGGATCTTTCGAGGTGTCAGAGGCCACCTGGATGGGTTGTGATGCCCAGAGCGGAACATTTTTCTTCTTGGTTTCAGCGCGGTAATAGGCGGCTTTAACTGTGCTGGAGGCTTTCAGTCCAAGGGCAGAGAGGCCCAGATCAAGGGAACCAGCCGCGAGCCAATATTGGGGAGACCATTCACCAGATTCATCTTTGGTGACTTGCATCTCGGCAAGTTCAATATTCCCAGAGAAGATGGAGCCGGATTCAACGGCAAAGTTGCCTTTGGCGTAAACGGTGTCTTTCAGGAAGGTGCCTGATGCAACAGGTGTTGGATCTTTCGAGGTGTCAGAGGCCACCTGGATGGGTTGTGATGCCCAGAGCGGAACATTTTTCTTCTTGGTTTCAGCGCGGTAATAGGCGGCTTTAACTGTGCTGGAGGCTTTCAGTCCAAGGGCAGAGAGGCCCAGATCAAGGGAACCAGCCGCGAGCCAATATTGGGGAGACCATTCACCAGATTCATCTTTGGTGACTTGCATCTCGGCAAGTTCAATATTCCCAGAGAAGATGGAGCCGGATCCAACAGCAAAGTTGCCTTTGGCATAAACGGTGTCTTTCAGGAAGGTGCCTGATGCAACAGGTGTTGGATCTTTTGAGGTGTCAGAAGCGACGCTGAGCTGATCGGCCTCCCATCTGGGGACATCTGTCTTTGGTGTCTTTTCTCGGTAGTACCGAGCATCTATTTCAGATGATGTGTCTAGGCTTAGGGCCGATAGATCAAGATTGAGAAAACCAGTTGCAAGCCAGTATTGTGAATTCCATTGGTTGTTTTCATCTTTGGTGATCTGTAATTCAGTTAGATCAATTCTCCCTTGAAAGATGGAGTCAACTCCTGTTGCGCTGAAGTTGGCGTCTTTGACGATTGCTGTGTCGTTAGGGTAAGGCTTTGACTGTGAATTTCTCTTGATACCCTTCCTGAAGTAGTCGATATTGACTTCAGTGCTTAAGCCCAATCCCTCAGGTGCAGTTGTTAGGTTGCCTTGAGCTTGCCATTGGTTGAAAGTCCAACTTTTGCCATCAGGAACTAATACTGCATTATCTAATAGAATATTTCCGGACAGGATGGTTTGCTGTTCTGATTTGTCAAGTGCGATGTTTGCTTGATTGATTTGATACCGTGCACCTAAATCTTCGTCGTTTGAGTAACTTACGTTGACATCACCTGTTAGGGCAAGGCTTGGTGTGGTGAAAGCCAGTTCTCCAAAGGCCTGCCAGCTTTGGGGGATCCACTGACGAGAGGTTCCAGTCGTCAGTTGTAGATTATTAATTGTTGCTCCAGCTTTAAAGATTCCATCTTTCGAGCTTTTGATTGTTGCCTCTTTGACTGTGAATTGACTTGGTTGTTTTGCTGTATCAGATTTTTTGAAAGCGACCTCTGCGCTTCCGGCGAGATTTATGCCCTGGATGGGTACATTTAGTTTGCCGACGGCAACCCATTGCTGTAAATCCCAGCCATTTTTCTTGTTCTTTGTGATTACGACATCAATTGCTTTGGCGCCAGCTTGCATTAAGCCATTTGGCGCTGATTGATCAATGCTGGCCTCAGATATGGTGTATGAGGAGTTGCCATTCTCGTCAAATCTCCTGTAATCTATATTAACTTCGCCGGTAATTTTAATCCCTTCCGAATTAAGGTTTGGATTTCCTGTCGCGTTCCATCCCTCGATCTGCCAGGAATTATTGGGTTCCTTGGTGATAATGAGGTCTTTGACTTTTGCTCCCGCTTTTAGTAAATCATTGCTGCCTGCTTGAAGATTAGCTGATTCAATGATGATAATATCTTTATTTTCAAACTCGCTCGAATCGCTCTGAAATCTGATGTTTGTATTTGCCTGTAAGCTGATTCCAGGGGTTTTGACTGAAAGTGTTCCAGCTCCTTCCCATGATTGTGCGCCCCAATTATTGTCTTTCCCTTTGGCGAGTTGAAGATCGCTAATGCTGACGTTTCCCGAGAAAAGGCTGTTAGATGTTGCATTAAAATTGAATGTCTCGACGATATAGCTTGCTTCTGTTGCTCCATTCCCAGCTTGGTATCTGATGGCTACATCGGGATTGGTTCCAAAGCCTTGTGGTTTGAAATTTAGTTCTCCTCTGGCAATCCATGATTTTGGCGTCCAACCATTTTTCAATTCTTGTTCTAAAATAAGGTCTTGAATCCCTACTCTTCCGCCAAAAATTGATGAGTCCGAGCTGGATTTTGTGCTGATTTTTGGGAGGGATAGTGTGTTTTCTTCGTTCGAGTAGTTGATGCCAATCTTTTTAGCGCTTGATAGCCCAAGGTCTTCTATGTTTTGAAGGTAATTTCCAGTAATGCTCCATTTCTGCAGTGGATTGTTGACGTTTCTGTTTTTTATCTTTATCCCTTCGATTGCCCCCTTCCCTTTAAGAATCCCTGGGACTAGGTAATGGCCTTGCAGGCCATAGCTTTTTGCTATTCTGTCGTAATTAACTTTTATTTTGTTGCGCCAATTAAGGAGTGGTATGGCGCTTTGTTGTGGCTTTATAGTTGCTTCCCATGAGTCGATCTTCTTGTTTTTTCCGCTAATTATGACTTGGAGGTCTTGTGTTCCCGCCTTGATGAGGCTTGTTGGAAGATTGACTTGGATATCATCTTTTTGCGGATTAAATTTTATGCTCCACTCTTCGAAGTTACGAGTTGGTGATGTTATTTCTACTTTTGACAATGTCCTTCTAGGGAGCTGAATGCCTGGTGCATTTATCTTCCCCCAAAAGCGTGCTCCTTGTTTGGGACCTATTGACCAAAGGTTGTTGTTTGATGGATCCCTTGTAGGTTTTTTGTCTGCTCTGAAGCTGTTCCCTTTGGATGACCAATTGGGCGATGAAAGGATTGTGTCTGTTTGGTAGATAAGCTTGGTAAGTGGTCCATGACCGGGGAGAGTTTTTTGTTGTCCAAGATCTGTTGATGACGTTATTAAGGTTGTGTTCGTGGATTGCCTTTTTCTTGCTTGTTTTCCGATTTTGCATCCCCATGCAATTATTGTTTTCTTCGATCTAGGATTGCTGGCATCAATCCAATCTGTTAGTTCTTCCAGGTTCTGAAGTGTTAATCCCAAGCCGAGTTTGAGGTGTCCCGGCGAGCCATGGGCAATGAGATGGATTTTATTGGCCTTTCCGTTGGCGCATTTTTTTATCTTTTCTCTTAGGCGGTTTGGGTTTGTATTTTCGTCGACTCGAGTGATTTTGTATTTCCCCTTTTTAAGGTTTGCCTCTAAATCGAGTTCAATGCTTAATTTGGTATCAATGAATATGTGTTCTTGCCTGGTAGTTGCTAGCGAAGTATCGTCGTTTTCCAGTATTTTTTTCGTCTTGCGTGCTGCGCTGAGCGGCATGGATCGACTGCATCTAACTCTATTATCTTCGTGATGATCCCAGCTAGGGCTTGCTTGACTAAACTTTTCCCGCCTTAATTTTTTATGGATTCTTGTGCGGCGTAAATAATTTTGAAGCCAAGAAAACGATTGATCAGGCTTTGCTTGATGCTGTGAAGATCCAATGCATGTTTTGGGAGGTCGAGCTGCTAGCATCGACCAGCAAAGCAAAGCTCTGCATACGAAATCTTTAAAGATTTCTTGCGGGTGTTGTGTAATGGTAAGACCTCAGCCTTCCAAGCTGATGACACGGGTTCGATTCCCGTCACCCGCTCTGCTCACAAACGAAGCCCAGAGGTTTCCTCCTCGGCAAGCAACAGCATGAAGCTCCTGCTCTGCAAAGGAATTTCCACGCCGCTGAAGCTGGCGGGCTGGTTTGGGAAATCCTTTGGACTGGGCAAAGAGGTGTCGATCACCCGCTTCCAGGGGGATGCCGGGATCGGCAACTCGAAACTGAGGCTCTCCTTGTAAGCGTTGAAGCCCATCCAGAGCAGGGCGCCGCGGCTGGCGCTGTGGAGACTTGTGGCCGTGGTGCGGCTCCAGGCCGCCCAATCCGGTTTGGCCAGGCTGACCCCGTGCCATTGACGCCAAAGATCGCTCTGCTGCTGCGCTGATTTGCGGTGATTTTCCCGCGGCGCTACCAGAGGATTGAACAGCTGCGGCAGGGCCTGGCGCAGGCGCAGCAGGCGCTGCAGAAACTGCTTGAGGTCCAGGTCGCAGTGGTCTTCATCCCAGACCATCCAGCCGAGCGGGCTGTTCTGGCACCAGCTGTTGTTGTTTCCCCCCTGGCTGCGCCCCACTTCGTCGCCCATCAGCAGCATCGGTACGCCACGGGCCAGCAGCAGGGTGCTGAGCAGGTTGCGTTGCTGGCGTCGACGCAGGGTTTGCACCAGGGGATTGCTGCTGGGGCCTTCGATGCCGTGGTTCCAGCTGTTGTTGTGGTTCTCGCCGTCGCGGTTGTCTTCGCCGTTGGCCAGGTTGTGTTTGCGGTTGTAGCTGACCAGATCCGCCAGAGTGAAGCCGTCATGGGCCGTGATGAAGTTCACCGAACGCCCTAAGGCGACGGGCTTGCCGTCATACAGATCGGGGCTGCCCTTGAACCGCTGGGCCAGGGTCCAGGTGCTGTGGTCGTCCCCTTTCCAGAAGCGCCGTACCCCATCGCGGAAATGGCCGTTCCAGGTGCCGATCCGCTCGGCGGGAAAGTCTTCCAGTCGATACAGGCCGCCGCAGTCCCAAGGTTCACTGACCAATTTGAGGTCGCTCAGGTGCGGGTCGGCCTCCATCGCCGCAAACAGGGGCGGTTCATTGAGGGGTTTGAGTTGATCGCCGCGGCTCAGGGCGATGCCCAGGTCGAAGCGGAAGCCATCCACCCCCAGCTCCAGAGCCCAGCAGCGCATCGACTCGAGGATCAGCTGGGTGCTGATGGGTGCATTGGCGGCGATCGAGTTGCCGCAGCCGCTCACGTCGTGATAATCGCCAACTTCGTTCTGGTGGTAGTAGAGGTTGTCGGCGCAGCCGCGCCAGCTCAACGTCGGGCCATGGAGGTTGCCTTCGGTGGTGTGGTTGTAGACCACATCCAGCAGCACTTCGATGCCCGCGTCATGGCAGGCGGCCACCAGTTGGCGCACTTCATGTCGGGCCTGCAGCGGGTCGCCACTGGTGCAGTAGCCGTGGTGGGGTGTGAACCAGTTCAGGGGGCTGTAGCCCCACACGTTGTCGCGCCCGGGAGGAGCATCGGCAGGGTCAAAACAGAACACCGGCAACAGCTCAACAGCTGTGATGCCAAGCTCTTTGAGGTAGGGCAGCTTCGCGATCAGTCCGAGGTATGTTCCGCGGTGCTCGACGGCAACTCCTGCATCCTCGCGGCTGGTGAAGCCCCCCACATGCAGCTCATAGATCACCGTGCGTTGCCAGCTCTGGCGCGGCCTGGGATGGGCCTGGAAATCGAACAGATCCCGTTCGCAGACCACCGCCTTGAGGCAGGCGTGGGCGTTGGGTGAGGGGCCGGTGGCTAGCACCCGGTCATAGACATCCCAGCCACTGATAGCACGGGCGGCGGGGTCCAGTAGCACCTTGGAGGGGCGGAAGCCGTGGCCTCCCGGAGCCAGCGGGCCGAAGACGCGATAGCCGTAACAGCAGCCCTCGCCAAGCCCTTCCACCTCGACATGCCAGTAGTCGCCAGAGCGGTGACGTCGACCATCCAGTTCGATCACCCGCTCTGGGCTGCGGTCCTTGCCGTTGCTGTAAAGCAGCAGTTCGATCCGGTCGGCCCCGGGTGCCGCCAACACGAAGTTCACCCCCCTGCTGGTGAGGCTGCTGCCGAGGGGCCAGGGGGAACCAGGGTGAATGCCACTCAAGGCCTGTTGGGGCATCTCAACTTCAAACTAGTGGTTTGGTCCGTTGTTTGAACCAATGGCGATGACCACCACACTTGAGGCCGGTCGGCCACCGCAGCAGCTGCGCGACGACCTCTGGTTGTTTCCACCCAACCGCGACAGCCAGGGCGGCAGCGCCTGGTGGCTGGATCTGGAGCCCGAACCGGTGCTGGTGGACTGCCCGCCGTTGACGGAGGCCAGCCTCACTGCGCTGCGCCAGTTGGCGGGAACGCGAAGCCCGCGGATTCTCCTGACCAGTCGTGAAGGTCATGGGCGCCTGCGCCGCCTGCAGGAGCGCCTGGGATGGCCGGTGCTGGTGCAGGAACAGGAGGCCTATTTATTGCCCAATGTTCAGCCTTTGGACACCTTCTCCGACCAGCACACCACCGTTAGTGGTTTGCGTCTGTTGTGGACGCCAGGTCCAACGCCGGGCAGCTGTGTGGTGTTTGCTCCGGCGCCCAACGAGCTGTTGTTCTGCGGGCGTTTGCTGACGCCATGGGCTCAAGGACAGCTCGCACCCATGCGCCATGCCCGGACCTTTCACTGGCCCAGACAGCTCAACAGTCTGGCCAAACTCAGGGGCTGGATTCCCCCAGATGCCAGTCCCTATCTGCTTTCTGGGGCTGCTCTTGGTGCCCTGCGTGGGGAGCGTCTTGTGCCCTTCAGTGGGTGGAGTGATGTTGCGCAGAGCTGCTAAAGCGTTGCGGCACAGGACGTTTCGCTTGCAGCAACCGGTTGGTCTCCATACGATTGGGCCGCTTGGGGAAGGCAGCGGCGAGACCACTACGCCGTATCTGAGCCGTCTCCCGCCCCCCGACTCTCTCCTTCAAATGAACAAAGCTGATCTGGTGAATCTGGTGGCTGCTCGCACCGAGCTCACCAAGACCGACGTCTCCATGGTTGTTGACGCCGCCATCGACACAATCATCGACTCCGTGGTTGAGGGCAAAAAGGTTTCCATCCTGGGTTTCGGCTCTTTTGAGCCCCGTGAGCGTTCCGCCCGTCAGGGTCTGAACCCCAAGACCGGCGAAAAGATCGCGATTCCCGCCAAGCGTGTCCCCGCTTTCACTGCCGGCAAGATGTTCAAAGATCGCGTCCAGGGCTGATCTGCAGCCGTCCTTTGTTGTCCGGGCGGCCCGTTGGGTCGCCTTTTTTGATGTCCGTTCCGGACCATCTCAAGCATCATCTGGAGATTGGCCGCGCCTTGTCTGCCGCTGGCGGGTATCGCGGACGCTTTGCTCCGTCGCCAACCGGGGTGCTGCATCTGGGCAATCTTCAAACCGCCCTGCTGTCCTGGCTGGCGGCACGTCAGGCCGGTGGTGCCTGGTTGCTGCGCATTGATGACCTCGACACGCCGCGCAATCGCGTCGGTGCGAGCGAGGCAATCCAGAAGGATTTGCTTTGGTTGGGTCTGCGTTGGGATGGACCTCCCGTTGTGCAAAGCGAACGGCGTGGTGTCTATCACTCCTGGTTGTCCTGGTTGCGTCGCTCCGGTCGGCTGTTCGCCTGTCGCTGCTCCCGGCGGGAGCTGGCTGATCAACCGATCTATCCCGGCATCTGCAGGCAGGCGGGGCATGACTGGGGATGGCAGCAGCAGCGGCTCCCGAGTTGGCGGTTGCGGGTCGCTGATGACGACCCCCATGGGAGTGGTGATGTGGTGCTTCGCCGCGCCGATGGGTTCATCGCCTACCAGCTCGCCACCGTGATCGACGAACTCAGTTTCGGCGTCACTGATGTGGTTCGTGGTGCTGATCTGCGGGAAGCACTGCCGGCCCAGCGCACTCTGTTCGCGGCCCTTGGGCAACGCCCGCCCCAGTTCCGCCATGGGCCGTTGCTGCGCGATGCCCGTGGCCAGAAACTCTCCAAACGTGAGGCCAGTTCAGGTCTGGACTCGCTCCGTGCCGCGGGGATGGATGCAGCCATGGTGATCGGACGCCTGGCCTCGGGGCTCCAGCTGGTGGATCCCGATGCGCGGCTCAGTGCAACAGAGTTGCTCGAACACTTGACGCATCAAGAGATCAATGCGGTCCTTTCTTAAGGATCACTTCGGGATCGGTCAGGGGTTTTCGCCCCACACTGTTTGGATCGTCAGATCCTTCGGGTCATGTGCACATGCACCGTCTGTGGTGGCAGTGGAATGCAGCGTGTTTCGGGTGATCGCTTCCGAACCTGCATCGTCTGTCTCGGAACCGGTCAGCTCAGTTCCGCCGTGCAATCCGCACCACTAAATCACCAGCCGCTTAACAGTCCAGGACTGGCCAAGCTGAGTTGTCCAGCCAGGGCCGCGAAGTAAGACGTGGGGGCTGAATCTCAGCCCAAGGGAGTTTTCTGGTCGTTCTGGATCACGAAGTAAGTCGCTGTCGCCACGACGATCAACAGAGGCACCGCGGTGAACAGCAGCAGGGCAATGGCGGACCAGTCGGTGTACACGGCGGTGTGATCGATCGATATTGCGGCATCATCTCAGCAAATCGCCCCCATGAGCCCTGGTTGCGCGCTCCGTCACAGTCTTGATTGCTCTTGGCATGGCGGCCCCAGCGGTCCAGGCCTCGTCCCTCGCCGCTTTTCAGGCCCGGGCGCAGCGTTGCCTTGAAGCGAGCCACCAGCAGCTCTGTGAACAGGCCTTGCTCGAGGCGGAAGCTCTGCAGCGGCGGGCTTCCGCTCGCAGTGCTTATCCCTGTCAGACGCTGCTCTTGGGCGTGCAGGCGGACCTGGTCATGCAACAGTTGAAGGCTGGTCGCGGAGCTCAGGCCGTTGCGGATCTGCATGCTGCTGTCCGCGGCTGCGCTGGGCTCTGATCCATCCCGTTATTGCCCAACAATCACCGGCGGTGTATTTCCGCCTCGGATCGGTGGAACCACCTTTGTTTTTCCGTCCCACTTGTCGAGGAAGAGCTTGTAGAGAACGCTGTCATTCAGCGACTTGGTCAAGGTCTGAAACTTCAGAGCTTCTTGCTCGGCGATTTGAACTTCTGTTTTGGCGCGCAGAAGTTGCTGTTGTGCGATTTGCTTCTGTTCAATGGCCGCTCGGTATTCCTCGGCGATCTTGAGGCCAGTGATGTCCAGGCCTTTGACAGCCACATAGTCGAATTTGCTCAGTTCATTGGAGACGCTTTCTTGCACAAGGGTGGAAATGTTGTTCCAGTCGGTGGCAATAGTGTCGAGTTCATACTTCGAAAAAACTGACTTCAGCGATTTCAGCAGTGATGGCTGAATGACCCTTGCATAAATTGCAGAGTCGTCGGTGGCGATTGTGCTGTAGATCCTGGGTGCCTCTCCAGGTTTGACTGCATATTTCACAGTGGCTGTGGCTTCGATTACCTGTAGGTCTTTTGTGAGTGTCGAAAATTTTTCGGGGATGACCTGCGTCCTGACGCTGAAATTATGGGCCGACTGAATAAAAGGAATCTTGAGGTTCAGGCCAGGCTCCCGAGGGGTATTGGAGACTTTGCCAAGGGTCGTCATGACACCAACTTCGCCAGCCGGAACAACGAAAACTGTTGATAAAAGGGCGATGCCACCAATGAAGACCGTCGTGATGCCGACCACTGTTTTGGTGATCTGCTCCGGTTGAGGCTTGGCTTGCATGGTGGTGGCTGTAATCAATACTTAAAACAGTAGAGATTCGTCTTTGGGTCTTAGGAAAAATATTCTGATGATTTATCGTTTTAGACCTGCTGCGATTGTTGTTGGGGCATTGAAGTGAAGGGCAGTGTTAGCTGCTCCGTTATCTGCTGTCAGGCTGGATGGTTTGTGCTCTTCAAGATCAGTTCTTGCCAGCGGTCACACGACCGGCGATGAAGCCGACGCCGCCAGCGATGACTGCAGCCTGCAGCTGCCAGATCAAACGTCGGTTCCGCCAGGCGGTGCGGTTCAGCCAGATCCCTGTGGCAACCGCCAGGATCATCAGGCTGATCAGACCGGCGCGGGTGAGGGCATTCATGCGGCTTCAGCTCCTCTGCTCGCGGTGCATCCAGCTGATCCAGTCTGCGGAAATCTCCTGCGGACAGACAGCCTCGCATTCGAGGTTGCTGCTGCAGCTGCCGAAACCCTCTGCTTCCATCTGGCGTTGCATGGCGTCGGCTCGGCGGCTCCGTTCCGGTTGCCCCTGCGGCAGCTGACCCAGGTGTGCCAGTTTCGCCGCAACGAACAGGCTCGCCGAGGCATTGCGGCAGCTGGCGACGCAGGCACCACATCCGATGCAGGTGGCTGTGCTGAAGGCACTGGTGGCCTGATCCCTTCCGATAGGTAGAGCGTTGCCATCCGGGGCCTGGCCGGTGCCTGTGGAGCAGTACCCCCCGGCGGCGATCAATCGGTCGAAGGCGGAGCGGTCCACCATGAGGTCCTGGATTGGAGGAAAGGCCCGGGCTCTCCAGGGATCCAGCGTCAACACCGTGGCATCCCGGAATTCCCGCAGGTAAAGCTGACACACCGATGTGGCGGCCCGTGGTCCATGGGCCTGCCCATTCACCAGGAAGCCGCAGCTGCCGCAGATGCCTTCGCGGCAGTCGTGGTCAAAGCTCACCGGCCGCTCGCCAGCGCTGATCAGTTGTTCGTTGAGCTGGTCGAGAGCTTCCAGAAGGGAGAGGTTGGGGGAGACGTCGTCCAGCAGATGGCTCTGGTATTCACCGGGTTGGTCGGAGCTGGTCTGCCGCCAGATGCGCAGGGTGAGTTTCATTTGTAGCTGCGGGTGCTGGGTTGCAGCGCGGTGAACTGCAGTGGTTCGCTGTGGCGGGTCGGCACGCCGCCGCTGTTGTGCTCCCAGGCCGCGATGTGGGCGAAGTTGACGTCGTCGCGCCGGGCTTCGCCGTCTTCGCTCTGATGCTCTTCGCGGAAGTGGGCCCCGCACGATTCCTCACGGGCCAGGGCATCCCGCAGCATCAGTTGGGCCAGCCCGAAGAAGTCTTTGACCCGTAGGGCTTTCTCCAGCTCGGCATTGGGGCCGCAGGCGTCGCCGGGCACCCGCACCTCGGCATCGAACCGCTGTTCCAGCGCCTTCACCTGCTTCAGCCCCTCCCGCAGACCATCGGCATGTCGACTGATACCGCAGCAGTCGATCATCACGCTCCCCAGCTCCCGGTGGAAGCTGTCCACCGAAGTGCTGCCGTTGTTGTTGATCAACTGGTTGATTCGGGTGCGCGTGCTCTCCAGGGCCTCGCGGCAGGCCTGGTGGTCCGTCGGGACATCCTCCGCTGGTGTCCCCGCCAGCCAGGCCGTGACCGTGGAGGGTGCGATGAAGTAGCCATCGGCGAGTCCTTGCATCAGGGCGCTGGCGCCAAGCCGGTTGGCGCCATGTTCGGAGTAATTCGCTTCTCCCAGCACGAAGAGGCCCGGAATGGAACTCATCAGCTGGTAGTCAACCCAGAGGCCTCCCATCGTGTAGTGGGGGGCTGGATAGATCCGCATCGGCTTGCTGTAGGGGTCGTCGCCGCTGATCCGCTCATACATCGTCATCAAGTTGCCGTAGCGCGCAGCAATGGCGCCTTTGCCTTCGGCCTTGATGGCGTCCGTGAGGTCGAGGTACACCGATCGACCCCCGGGGCCAACGCCCCGCCCCGCGTTGCACAGTTCCCTGGCCCGCCTGGAGGCGACGTCGCGTGGCGTCATGTTGCCGTAGGTGGGATACAGGCGTTCCAGGAAGTAGTCGCGCTCCTTTTCCGGAATCGCATCGGGAGGACGTGTCTCATCCGGATGTTTCGGCAGCCAGACCCGCCCGTCGTTACGCAGGCTTTCGCTCATCAGCGTCAGCTTGCTCTGGAAAACATCGCCACTGGGTATGCAGGTGGGATGAATCTGGGTGAAGCAGGGATTGGCGAACAGCGCACCTTTCCTGTGGGCTTGCCAGATCGCACTGGTGTTGGACTTCAGCGCATTGGTGGAGAGGAAGTAGACGTTGCTGTAGCCACCGGTGCAGAGCAGAACTGTGCGGGCGGTGTGCACCTCCAGTTCACCGCTCAGCAGATGGCGCGCCACCACCCCGCGGGCGACTCCATCCACGGTGATCAGCTCGAGCACATCCCGGCGGGTGAGCAGTTGGACGCGACCCAGCTCCACCTGCCGCATCAAGGCCTGGTAGGCGCCGTAGAGCAATTGCTGGCCGGTTTGCCCACGGGCGTAGAAGGTGCGGCTCACCAGCGCACCGCCGAAACTGCGGGTGGCCAGGCTGCCGCCGTATTCGCGCGCGAACGGCACCCCCTGGGCCACGCACTGGTCGATGATGCCGCTGCTGATTTCCGCCAGTCGCTGGCACCCCGCTTCCCGCGCTCGGAAATCGCCCCCCTTGAGGGTGTCGGCGAACAGGCGGCTGATGCTGTCTCCATCGACCGCCACGGAACGCGCGGCATTGATGCCGCCCTGGGCCGCCACCGAATGAGCCCGCCTTGGACTGTCATGGAAGCTGAGCACTTTGACCCGGTAGCCCTGCTGCGCAAGCGTCGCAGCGGCAGAAGCGCCTGCCAGGCCTGTGCCCACAACCAGCACATCCATCTGCCCTTTGCGTAAGGGGCTGATCAGAGGCAGTCCCTCCCGGGTGCGTCGCCAGGCATCGGCGAGCGGACCGGAGGGAATCCTTGGGTCAGGCAAACCTCGAGTCATGCAATTTCTCCAAGGGCCAGCCCAAGGCTGATCAGCAGGAAGCCTCCTCCGATCACGGTCGCCAGCAGGCGACCTCCCCAGCGAATGCTGGGGCCGTTGACCGGTGTCAGGAAACCGAGGTTGCGGTGAGCTGCTTCAGCACCGTGCAGCAGGTGCAACCCGATGGCCAGGCTGCCAAGGCCATAGACCAGCAGGCTGGTGGGTTGATGCAGCACCTTCATCAGCACCTCTCTCTCGAGACCATCAACAGGGCGGGGCCAGCGGAGTTGTTGCAGGTGCAGGGTCAGGAAGCCGAGCGTGATCACTCCTGCAGCAACTTTGCTACGGCTGGCGAGCGCCTCGATCGGTCGACCGCGACGGCTGCGCAGCACAGCTGTATTGCCAGCGCGACGATTCCGCAGCGTTTTGGCAGCGGTGAAGATCAGATGAACGGCTGCAGTGGTGGCCAAGCTGACCTCCAGGATGGGAAGCCATGGCTGGTGATGCAGGGCCGTGGCGTACAGCTCGAACTGCGCCGGTGCGATCAGGGCGGGGAATAGACCGGCCAGATGAACCACCAGGAACAGCACCATCAGCAACCCACTGAGGGCTGATCCGATGCGCATCAGGGTTGGGTCCTGCATCAATCCCAGAACACAGGATTTCGGCTTGGACGATACCTGCCGTAGTCGAGTTCGCCTGGCATCAGATCTTCACTGATTCCCACACTGAGCGTATTCAGTGGCATCGAAAAGCTGCTGCCGTCCTGATCGAAGGGCCCTTCCACGTAGGCGCCAATCCGCTCGGCAATCAGGAATCCCAAAAAGAGGAGGATTCCAGTGGTTGGTGAACCCTGGCTTTTGAAGGAAAGCAGCAACTGCGTTCCGAACACCCAATTGATCACCCGAACAAAGAGGTCGTACGGCGGTGGTATGGGGGTATTGCGGATGCGTTCGAGACCACCAACGGCGTCGGTCATCGCATCACTGATCTCCAGCAAGTGGATGCGGCCCCGCTCGCTGATCCACTGCTCCTCAGCCAGTTGCTGAATAGCTGTCACCCGATGAACCGACAGGCTGCGAACCGTGCTGTTGGCAGGGAGGCCAAGCTGCAGCAGCAGCTGTTGACGCATCGAATGGAGATCGGGGTACCAGAAGTTGCGCAACTGAAAATTCAGTTGCCAGACGATGGCAACCTGAAGCTGCACCAAGTGCTGCGTTCGTGAACTGTGCCATTGCTGCTCGTTCAGCAACCCGCGCAGGCCGTCTGCCCAGAGGCGGCTTTTGTTCACAACGGATCCCCATAGGGTTCGTGCCTCCCACCAACGGCTGATGGCCTGCGTGTTGCGGAAACCGATGAAGATCGACATGGCGATGCCCAGAACAGCCACGGCCTTTGTGCTCAGCAACCAGTCTTTGAGGTGAAGATCGAGCGGGATCAGCACGGCACTCAACAGCACCAACATCCCTAAATCCCATTTCGCCCGTTTCACCAGCTGCAACGCCACCCGCCAGTAGTCGCGTTGGTTGGTGGCGGCTGGGTTCCCGTAGCTGCCTGTTTCGAAGACCGGGCCTCTTGAGGAAAGGATCACAGAACGTGCACGGCGCTGGTTTTCAAGTATTGCCCTTGTCATCGTGCATTGAGTTCTCTGAAGCCGGACGTGCGTGTCTCGTCCCGTCGCATTCGCTGGTTGATCCCATTGGTGGCAGCGGCTCTTGTGATGAGCATGTTGTTCCACCCATTTCTGAATAAGTCTTCGTCGCTGCCTGCAACGACATCCCCTCCGGTTTTTGACTGGGACAGGCTGTCTCAAACACTGGTTGATGTGCCTGAAGATCAGTTTGGGCCGCCAGGAGTGTTGCAAGTTGGCGCTTACATTACGAATCTGACTGATATTGATCTTCTGGAAAATCGATTTTCCGTACAACTTTTTTTGTGGTCGATTTGGTCTGGTCCTGCTGAGCAGAATCCCAGTGATTCCCTGACCGTACTGAATGGCATTTATGACGGCGATGTGCAGCGTTTTGAACTGGTGCGCCGAGAGGCCCGTGATGATGGGCGTGTCTGGAGTCTGTACCGCATTCGCACCCAGGTGGTTCAGCGCTGGCAGTTGAGTCGCTACCCCTTTGATAACCAGCATTTAAAGGTTGAGGTTGGCTTTCTTGATCCACTGAACCAAACAACTTTGGAGGTGGTGCCGTTCAATGGCTTTTCTCTGAGTCCAGGTTTATTTCTTCCTGGATGGTTGCTGCATGATGCCGAGGCCTTCCCCTCCCAGGTGGCATTGATGAGTGATCTTGGCTCTCAGATTGAGACCGGATTGTCTTTGATTCGCCAGCGCACGGTGGTGTTTCAGATGCATTTGGAACGGGTGAGCCTGCTGTGGTTTACACCTGATTTTCTTGGATACATTCTTGCTGTTGGTCTGTGCTGCATGGCTTTGCTGATCAGTCGCAGTCGCGATGATCTAATCCTTGCGGCGGTTGTTTCCGCAGGTGGTAATTACGTCTTTATTGCTGGAAAATTGCCTGTGACAGCCATGAGTGGATTTATCGGCAATCTTCAGATTATTATTTTTCTTGGTATCCTTTATGTGGTTGGTGCGGATGAGGTTATTGACAATCACTTGTGCCAGTACTCGCAGCGTGTGTCTGGGATTCTGCGGCGTTTTCTGTTGCCAAGCTATTTGGCCTTTACCTTGTTTGGTGTCTACTTGATCATCCCCTCAAGCTGATGTCCTTGCCTCGCTTTGGCTCGCAAACACTCGCTTCGGTTGGCATCAGTCTGTTGGTGGTGGTGGCGGCATTTCTAGCCATCCGTCCTAAATTTTCGGAAGGCCGTCTTCGTCTCGATAACAAACATTTGTTGACGCCGATCGAAGTGCAGGCCATTCCCGATGGTGTTCTTCCGGTTGTTCTTGGTCGTGATCTCGGCGATACGGAGCGTGAATTTAAAACGCAGCTGTTGCGCTTGATCATGGAGCGCAGCGGTGTGGACTTTGACTTTGGCTTAACCGCTGAAGATCTATCGCAAGATGCAGCCATTGATGCTTTGGCGTCTGGTCAGCTGGTGGGAGATAAGAACCCCCACGCCATCACCATCGGTGCCTATGGCGCAGGTCGAGCATTGAATAGGCGTCTGCGGGCGATACCGATTCCTATTACCGGAGGAGTCTTGGGCCTTCGCGTCGGTTGGACCCACGACAAGCGCTTGCCCAAGTTGGCTTCTGTCGACAACTTGATCGACTTACGGGAACTGACCCTGCTGCAAGGCCACGGATGGAGTGAGCTGGATATTTTTGATGCGGCTGGGCTGAGAACGTTTGAAACAGCAGGAGACAATTTATTTCGACTGGTTGATCAGCAGAGGGTGGATCTACTGCTGCGTGGTGTGGCGGAAATTGAAGGTGAACAGTCTGTTGTGAGTCGCTTTTCCGATGAACTGGTTCTTGATCCCAATGTCCTGGTGGCTTATCCATTTGCGGGTTTCTTTTATGTCAGCCCAAATAACAAAAAACTGGCTGATGCTGTGGCAAAGGGCTTTGAGGAAATTATTCGTGATGGGTCCTATCAGCAACTACTCGAATCTCAGGTGTATACCTCCTGGCTGCGTGATCGTCTGAAGCTCAAGCAAAGGCGCGTGATCTTTATTCCCAATCCCGAAGCCCATGGGGTTCTGGATGTTGTATCTCCTCAGGATTGGATCGTTCCTTGGGGATTGCTGGCTGATGGAACAGTGCAGACGGGTGAACAGCTATGCATCATTCCTGGCCTTGCTGCACTTTGCAATTAGCCCATTCGGCCATGCTGCCTGATGTGTTGCCACCAGGTGGATTGATTCAATCTGCAGGAGCATCACTGAAAAATGCAACCAACCAGTGCTGAAACCACTGCGAGCATGATGTGAAGCCGATGACCTGACTTGAACAGGCGACCCACGCTTTACGAAAGCGTTGCTCTACCGGCTGAGCTACATCGGCGTCCTTGGCAATTTAACATTTGCTCTGAATCCCACAGGGACGTTTGTCCGATAATCAGCGCCCTAAATCCAGCCTGGACCCTGCGTTGCGGGAACGGTTGCTCAAAGAGTCACAGACTCCCTGGCGGGGTCTCCGGCGATTGCTCTGGTTCGCTCTTTTTGCGTCCGCCGGGCTCGGCCTGTTCACCATGGCCTTCCGTGCTTCCGCCGGCGGCAGTCTCGCCTTGGCCGATGTCGGGATCCAGGGCGGAGCTCTCCTCCTCTTCTCCGGGCTGCTCTGGTTCGACCGGGAGAGAAGCGGCAGTAGCGGCGAATGATTCAAGGGGCGCCGCTGGGTTGACGTCCTCGTCTTCTGCGTCGGCTTCACCCTCTCCTCTCTCATCAGCACCTTCCCCTTCAGCATCCTTGTCCTCAGAACTGTCGACATTCGCTGCGACGTCGGTGCTGCTGGCCTGGGTTTCGTCGTCTGGCTCCAGCTCGTCAGCCTCCGCTGTCTCAGGGTGATCCGACTGCTCAGACATCGACAGGTTGATGTTTGAGCCGTTTTGGTCGGTGCTGTCCTCCATTTCAGGCCCCGAGGGATCCTCAGAGCCCCTGTCGTCCTTGGGTCCCTCGTTGTTGGGCGGATTGTTGTCTTTTTCGCCTTCCTTTTGGTCGTCGTCATCGCTGGCAGAGGCATCGACGTCTGCAGCCGCCTCGCCTTGATCTGGTTCCTCGGCTTCACCGGCAACAGGGCCCTCACCACTTTCTTCTGTGCTTTGGTCTGCCGCTAGCTCGGACCCTGCCGGCTCGGTCACTGCTGGCACTGCAGCCTCCGGCCACTCCAGTCTGGGCAGGTTGAGCAGCTGCAAGCCAAGGCTGGTGCGCTGTGTTGCAACAGCATCAGCACGGAAGGTTGAATCGGCAGGCGCGACCCTTGCGGCCGAACCAAACAACAGGGTTACAGCTTGAGCCAGCTGCTGCAGCTGCCAGACGATCAGCGCCAGCAATGGGCAGACAAGCAGCAGCGTGACCAGGCGAGATTGCCCCGAGACCAGGGAAAACTCATTCGCCAGCACCGCTGAGTCATCAAGCCACCAGAGGACTGGCAGCAAGATGAGCGCAGCCATGACCACTGCAACGCGCCCGCTGAGTCCGTTCTGGGATGCACTGATGCGGAGTTGATCGTTGCTGCGGCTGGTCAGAGGCTGACGCACCAGCACCAGGGATCCCCAATCGGCGGGGCGTCGCCATAACGCCACAGCCGGGCCCAGCACCCCGACGCCCCAGATCAGAAATCTCTCCACACCAGGAACAGGCCCTGGATCCGCGCCGGCCAGAACCAGGCGAATCAGCAGCAGCTCTAGGGGGATGGCTCCTAGAGCAAGGCACTGAAGCCAAAGCAGTGGCTCGCTGCGGGGCTGCACGGTCGCTTGCGGGGTCAGGTGGTGAGTTTGCGGCGCTGGGTGACCATCTTGAAGGCTTCAATACGATCGCCTTCCTCCCAGTTGGCGAACCGATCGGTGCCGACACCGCACTCGAAGCCTGTGGCCACTTCCTTGACGTCGTCCTTGTTCCGGCGCAAGGAGTCGAGGTCGCCTTCGTAGACCACCTGCTTGCCGCGGTGCACCCGCACCCGGCAGTTGCGATGCAACTTGCCGGTGGTGACATAACAGCCCGCAACGGCGCTCTTGCCGATGGTGAACACGGCGCGCACCTCGGCTTCGCCCAGGGCTTCCTCCACCAGCTCCGGCTCCAGCAGACCTTCCATCGCCATCTGGATGTCTTCCAGCAGCTTGTAGATCACGTCGTAATCGCGGACATCCACCCCGGTGGCATCGGCAGCCTTCTTGGCTCCTGAGGCCATGGATGTGTTGAAGCCCACGATCACAGCGCCGGATGCGGCGGCCAGATCCACGTCGGTTTCCGTGACTTCGCCGGGTGCGGAGAGCAGAACGCGGACCTGAACCTCATCCTTGGGCAACTGTTCGAGCGATCCGAGGATGGCTTCCACAGAGCCTTGAACATCCGCCTTCAGAATCAGGTTGAGCTCCTTGAGCTCGCCATCATTGGCCTGGCCCGACATGGCGGTGAGTGAAACCCGGCGCGACGCCATCTGCTGGGCAAGACGCGTGGCGCGGGCATCGGAGGCGCGATCGCCCACAACAGCCCGGGCTGACTTCTCATCGGGATACACCTCAAACTCATCACCAGCAGTTGGGACCTCGCTGAAGCCCAGCGCTTCCACGGCAAAGGATGGACCAGCAGCCTTGAGCCGTTGACGGTTGTCGTCCACCATGGCTCGCACCTTGCCCAGCACCGGACCAGCGGCGACCACGTCGCCAGTCTTGAGGGTGCCGTTTTGCACCAGGAGCGTGGCGACGGGGCCTTTGGCCTTGTCGAGGTGTGCCTCGATCACGGTGCCGCGGGCCAGGCGATCCGGGTTGGCTTGCAGGTCTTCCACTTCGGTGACCAGCAGAAGCATCTCCAGGAGCTTGTCGATGTTCTCGCCTTTGATGGCACTCACCGGAACCATCACCACATCGCCACCCCAGTCTTCCGCCAGCAGGTTTTGCTCGGACAGCTCCTGCTTTACCCGCTCGGGCGATGAACCTTCTTTGTCGATCTTGTTGATCGCCACCACGATCGGCACTTCAGCCGCCCTGGCATGGCTGATGGCTTCCAGGGTCTGAGGGCGGACGCCGTCATCAGCGGCTACCACCAGCACAGCCACGTCGGTCACCTTGGTGCCGCGAGCCCGCATCGCGGTGAACGCTTCGTGGCCTGGGGTGTCCAGGAAGGTGAGTTTGCGTGGCTCGTTGTTGTGCTCGACCTCAACCTGATAAGCACCGATGTGCTGGGTAATGCCTCCGGCCTCTCCCGCAGCGACGCGGGCCTGGCGGATGGCATCCAGCAGGCTGGTTTTGCCGTGGTCGACGTGGCCCATGACGGTGACCACGGGAGGACGTCGGATCAGGTGAGCCTTGTCGGTTTCCTCGATCATTTCGACGGTCTTCTTCGCCGCCTCCTCCACGTCGTCCTGGAGGACTGGCACACCAAATTCGTCGGCGACGGCTTCGATCGTCGGCATGTCCAGGGTCTGGGTGACCGTGGCGATGATCCCCTTGAAGAACAGGGATTTGATGATCTCCGAGCTTTCGACGCTCAGCATGTCCGCCAGTTCCTGCACCGTGAGGTTGTCCTCCGGCACCACGATCATTTCGGGACGCACCTGTTTGGCTTCCCGGGCTGCTCGCAGCTCCATGGCACGCCGGCGCTGACGCTGACGGGCGGTTTCCTTCTTGCGCTTGCGTATCGCAGCAACCGGTTTCGGTGCCGTGCGCTGCTGTGATTTCGGCTTAGCGGGACGAGCCAAGCTCGCCGAGAGAACCATGTTCTCCTGTTCGCCGGCGAAGCCGCCGGTTTGTGCCGCCAACGAATCATCGTTTTCGCCGATGATGTGCACCTTCTGGCGCTGCTTCTGCGGCGAGCGGCTACGCAGGGCCTCCAGCTTGGCGCTGTCATCCCAATCCGGCCGGCCAGGTCGCCGCTGGCCACCGGGTCCGCCAGGACGGAAGCTGGGTCGACGGGGGGCCGATGGAGCGGTCGGACGTGCCACGGGTGGTGTGGCAGTGCCTGCACCGGTTTTGGCAGGTGCATCGGGTCGGCGCGGGGCCGGTGCCGTGGGTCGGCCAACCGGCTTCTGCAGCTGCATGAGCTCACCGGGAGCCACCGGTTTGCGCATCCCAGCTGGCATTCCCGGACGTCCAGGAGCTCCCGGACGGGTGGGTGCGCCAGGGCGTCCACTGCCGGCCGTGCTGCCATCGCGACGAATCGGCTTTCCGACCAGCTCCAGTGTGTTGCCGGAGCGTTGAGGCATCCCGGGGCGACTCTGTCGCGCTGGTGCGCCAGGGCGGCTCGGGCTTCCCTGGCGTTGGGGCACGCCGGTGCCGGCGGGGCGGCGCGGCACCGGTTTGCCGACGAGTTCGGGCTTAGGTGTTGGCCGTGACGGTGCTGCGCCTGGTTTTGCGGGGGCACCTGCACGGGCCGGAGCACCGGGCCGTGTCGGGGCTCCAGCGCGGATGATCTGTGGTTTGGGCTGGCCCTGTCCAGGGGTGGGGCGAGCTGGACTTCCAGCCCCTGCGGGGCGAGGCGTCGGCCGAGACGCTGTGGGTCGCGGTATTGGTGCCGTTGGTTTGGCGGCAGCCTTGGGTTTGCTCACCAGTTCCGGCTTGCCCACTGGTGGCTTGCTGACGGGCTGTGGCTTGGACGCTGCTCGCGGTGCGGGTGATGCGGCAGGCCGCGGCACGGGTTTCGAAGCCGTGGGTCGCGCTGGCGCTGCAGGCGGCTTTTGCGGGGTGGAGGGTCGTGCTGGGGGTGCCGACGATGTCGCGGGAGCCGGCGTGGGCTTGCTGATCACCGGTTTCGGTGTTGCTGCTGCCGGTGGCCTCGGGGCCGCTTGCGGCTTGGCGGCCACCTGGGGCTTGGCTGCTACCTGGGGCTTGGCTGCCACCGGCTTCGCCACGACAGGCTTACTGACGGCCGGAGTGGGTTGGCTCGGTGCGGCAGGAGCTGCTTTTTTCACCGACAGGATGGCTTTACCCGCAGTGGGCTTGGCAGGAGCCGTCGCAGTGGGCTTGGCCCCATTCCCGCCCTTGCTAAGCAGCGAACGGATCTTGCCGGCTTCAGCGTCACTGATCGAGCTGCTGTGGCTCTTCGCAGCGATTGAGAGCTTTTCAGCCGCGTCCAGCACGTCCTTGTTCTCAAGGCCGAGGTCCTTGGACAGCTCGTAAATTCTGACTTTGCCGCTGCTGGTCATTCAGTTCGGGTCTCCGATCGGTCCGGGCATGGAATGCCGCGGTGGCCACGCACACAGCGGGGCCAATGTTCAGTCTGCCTCAGCGGATTCACCATTGGTCTGATTAAGCCGCTGTTTCAACACCGCGAGCACTGTTTCCGGCACCTGACAACGCAGGGCTTTCTGCAGGCGTTTGCGGCGGGTTGCCTCCTCAAGGCAGTTTTCCTCGGGACAGAGATAGGCCGATCGGCCCATCCCTGCATCGAGGAGAACTCCGTCCTGATGGTCGCGGATCACCCTCCAGAGCTGGCGGCGATCCAAGAGCTGGCGGCAGGCCACGCAGCGACGCAGGACGGGTCGCTCACTCACCGGACCTGCTCCTGGTCTGGATCGGCATCAACCGCTGCGTCGGTGTCGTCTGGTTCTGCTTCTGCTTCCGGTTCTGCTTCTGCTTCCGGTTCTGCTTCTGTGCCGGCTTCACCCTCTAGCTCAGCTTCCTCAAACTCAGCGGGCTGCTCGTCCGCGAACTCCTGCCCCGGCTGCTCCTCGCCGTACTCCTCTTCGTCTTCCGGCAGCGGGTAAAGCTCCCGCAGGCGTGCATCCTCTTCGGCCCGAGCAGCCTGTTCCGCGGCCAGGCGTTCCTCGGCTTGCTGTTGCAGGGCTTCCTCTTCTTCCCGTTGGGAGATCAACTCGGCTACGACGGCGTCCTCAGCGGCCTGGTCGTACTCGGTGGAGTTCTTGATGTCGATCTTCCAGCCGGTGAGTCGTGCGGCAAGACGCACATTTTGGCCTTCACGGCCGATGGCCAAGCTCAGCTGATCGGGGGGAACCAGCACGTGGGCATGCTGGCCAACGGGATCAACGAGGCGCACCATTTCCACCCGAGCGGGGCTGAGGGAATTGGCGATGTACTGGCCCGGATCGTGAGACCAGCGGATGACGTCGATTTTTTCTCCGCGCAGTTCATTCACCACCTGCTGAATCCGGGAACCGCGGGCGCCAATGCAGGCGCCGACGGGATCGACTTCACGCTCGATGCTGTCGACGGCCACCTTGGTGCGGGGTCCCACGGAACGGGAGGGAGGATTCGCTTCGCGTGCCACGGCCACGATCCGAACCGATCCTTCCTGAATTTCGGGAACTTCGTTCTCGAACAGGTAAACCACCAAACCGGCATTGGATCTGCTGACGAACAGCTGGGGTCCCCGCCGGGGAACTTCGCTTACCTCTTTGAGGAAGACCTTGAAGGTGGCGTTGGCGCGATAGTTGTCGTTGGGCAGCTGGTCGCGCCGGGGAAGTTCCGCTTCGACTTCCGGGCGTCCCAGGCCTGAGCTGACCGCCATGATCACGGACTGGCGCTCGAAGCGGATCACTCGGGCCGTCAGCACCGGATCCTCCAGATCAGCGAATTCCTCCTGGATCATGCGGCGCTGCTGATCCCGCAGCTTCTGGGCCAGCACCTGTTTGGTGGTGGCGGCGGCCATGCGGCCGAAATCCTCTTTCTCTGGGGTGACATCCAGCACCACCGTGTCGCCCACCTGGGCGTCATCGGCCACTTGCATCACCTCGGCGATGGCGATCTGGTGGTCTTCGCTCTCCACCTCATCAACAATGATCTTGCTGGCGAGAACTCGGTAGCCCTCTTCCTCTAGGTCGAGGCCGACGTCGAAATTGCTGAAGTACTCCTCATCAAAGGGGTCTTCACTGATCCCGAGGTACAGGGTGCGCCGGTAGCGCTCGTAGCCCTTCAGCAAGGCCTCGCGCAGGGCCGCTTCCACCACCTGAGGTGGCAGCTTCTTCTCTTCACTGATGTCATCGATCAGGTTGCTGAGACCGGGAAGAAGGACGAGAGCCATCGCGTTGGGTTAGGGGGGAAGAGTTGAGCGTTTTCAGGGGGTGAAAGCTGGGTTCAGCTGCCTGGACTGGTGAGACGGACACCGATCACGCCATCCCGGGGAATCCGTTTGATGCGCCCGCGGATGTTGATCTGCAGCGTGTCGGCGTCGCGTTCGAGCAAAAGGCCCTCCAGACGTTGCTCGCTGTCGTCCTTGTCGCGGTGAAGCACCTCCACGGGGAAGCCGCGGAAGGTCTCAAAGTCGCGATCACTGGACAGCTGCTCGCCGATCCCAGGACTGCTGATCTCCAGAACATACGCGTCAGTGAGCAGGGTCGAGGCCTCAAGGGCATCGCCAAGCACTCCGCTGAAACCCGCGCAGTCGTCGAGGCTCACATCTGCTCCGCTGCTATGGCGGATCTGCACTTCCAGAATCATTGGGCTCATGTGGGTGAGCAGCTGAATGCTGCAAAGCGCAAAGCCTTTGCTGGCGGCCACGTCAGTGGCCAGCGATTCAAGATCTGGAAGCAGAGGATGAGGCAACGCGAACTGAGGGCGGACGTCGGTCCGACGTGCATTTCAGTTGTGACCGATCTCCGCAGGGAGATGCCCGTCGGACACACCATCAATGTACGGGACCGTCTACCCGCCGTCAGGCATTGCCCAGATCGATGGGCGGTGCGTCGGGGAAGGCATCCCCCGGCTGTTCGGTGCCGCGACCGTCGGAATCCTGATTGATGCAGAGGCGCTGACGCTCCGGGTCAGTCACGTACTGACAAACGCGACTCCAGAGTTTGCTGCGGCTGCCCTGGGGACCATTGCTGAACGTCACCAAATCGGGAAGGCCAGGCCGGTCTTCGATCATGACCTGGCAGAGCTCACAGCGTTGTGACGCAGCGGATGTGCTCAAGGGTGAAGATCACAAAACGGCCTGACCTTAAGCAGCAGAAGCACGTCCTGCTGTGCGATCAGTGGCAGCCCTGCACCGAAATGCGGTAGCTGAATCCAGTGGCTTGTGGGTCTTTGTTGGCCCCGATCCGGAAATTCACCTGGCTGACGCTCTTGCCAGCTACCTGCTGGAAGGGTCCGAACATCCGGCCCGTGCCTACGGGGGGCTGCAGTTGTTCATCGGCCACTTTGAGGTTGCTGCCATCGCTGAATTTGAGGAAGGCCTGGATCGGGTAGCTGCTGGGGTCGCTGGAATCAGCGGTGAAAAACAGCTTGAAACTGCGGTAGGGCTGATCCACAACGAAATCGGTGTTCCAGTTGGTGCGGCCGACGGCTTTGCCGACGGAGACCATGCCCATCACACCGAGAAGCACTGCTGTCACGCCAATCACAGCTTCAAGGCCCATACTCTCGGCCGATTGCAGCATCCCAAGTCCCACCAATAGCTCAACAGCGGGATACAGTTTTCCCCAGGCCTGCCAACGCTGCGTGAGCAGGTCATATTTGCGGAAGCTTGCAGCGAATGCCGCAATATCCATCAGCTTGAGCATCGCCAACAGGCAGATCGCCAGGCCCATGTAGCCCCGGATTTCGCCCCCTAATGCCAGGTTGATCAACAGAGCGCTCAGGAACACAGCGATCACTGGTGCGTAGGACACCTCTGCTGTTTCCGCGGTGACACCAAGCCGTTTCGCCAGCTCGGTGTAGCCCCCAATGCGCTCCGCGCCGGCAAACACCTGCGGCGTGGTGGTCACACCGTGGGCATGCTTGAAGGCTTCCACCTCCGCCTGGCTGCGCAGAGGATGATCCTCAAACGGAATCCCCTGGGCGCGCAGGAGCTGAAGCGCGCGCTGCCCCCACGGACAGGCATGCTCGGGCGTCTCCATCCTGTAGAGACGCACAGCGCTGAGTTCCGGCTTAGCCATCACCCTCCACCGTCTGGAAGGCTTGGGTCCGGCCGGATTCGGTGAAGGTGAACACCGTGTAGCTCTCTGTCTTGAACGGTGATTCCATGCCGGGCGAACCGAGCGGCATACCGGGTACGGCAATTCCGGCCACCTGTGGGCGTTCCTTCAGCAGCCGCTGAATCGCCGACACTGGAATATGACCCTCAACCGTGTAACCCCCAATCCGGGCGGTGTGACAGGACTGCAGCTGAGGTGGAACGCCGTAGCGCTGCTTGATGCTCGCAAGGTTGCTCGTCACGTAGTCCTTCACTGTGAAGCCGGCTTGCCTGAGGTGGTCCAGCCAGCCTTTGCAGCAGCCACAGCTTGGGGAGCGATAGGCGGAAACCACCGCAGGCACAGGTATGGCGGCGACTGGAGGCATCAACAGAGGCACAGGAGGGCGGCGACTGCTTCCACCGTAAACACTCCAGTCGGTGGAGAGTCAATGGGGTGGCTCAGCCGCCGGAATCTCCAGGGAGAAGCAGCTGCCGCATCCAGTCCTGGAGTGCACCTGGATTGCTGCGCGATGGCGGACGGCGATGGCTTGCGCGATGGCCAGCCCCAGCCCACTGCCACCCTGGAGGCGTGAGCGAGACGGATCCAGTCGCGTGAAGCGATCAAAGATTCGGCCCTGCATCTCCTCAGCGATGCCAGGTCCGTTGTCGGTGATTGAAAGCTGGAAATGGCGACCCTGGTGCTTCAGGGAGACGTCGATCGCGCCACCTGCTGGGCTGTGCTGCATCGCGTTGCTCAGCAGATTGATCACAAGCCGGCTGAGTTCTGTCTCCGCCCCAAGCACCTTGGCACTGGACATCCATGACGTGTGAATCAGGCTCACCTGAGCAGCCGCAGCTGTCTCTGAAAAATCCTCCATCACATCGGCCGTGATCTCGGCGAGATCACACACCGTTGCCGGCTCCCGCTCGCAGGGTCGTTCAAGGCTGGCGAGCAACAACAGGTCGCCGATCAGGTTCTGCAGGCGCCGGCCCTGGGCCAGCACCCGATCCCAGCGTCCTGTCTCCACCACTGCCATCAAGTTGGCCAGCGGGGTGCGTAATTCGTGGGCCACATCGGCGCTGAACTGCTCCTGTCGCTGATAGGCCTCCAGTAATGGTGCCATCGCCAATCCAGCCAGCCACCAGCTGGCAGCGCCCATGGCCAGCAGCGCAACGAGGAAGACAGCATGTCCCAACCACACCAGCTGTTGTGCTTCCCGGTCCAGATCGTTCAGGCTGTGTGAAATCTGAAGGAATCCCCAGACGGGTTCTCTGTTGCTGTTGGAGTGATGCAGATGAATGGAGTAGGTGAGCCAGCGCCGGCCAGCGGGTTCTTGCGTGAGCTGCCAACCTTGATCAGCCGCTGGCGGGAGCAGGATCGGAGCCCCGGGGGAGCTGGCCAGCAGAGCACCGTTGGGATCGAGAACACGCAGCTTGTAGCGGTCGGAATCGGTGGCACTGATGGCATGGCGTTCAACCAATGAATCCGGTGCCTTGCAAGGCTCTCCTGCAATACAGAGGCCCGGTAGAACCGAAACAAGTGCGGGCGTGGGCCGGGCCGCCTGCGGCAGCAGGACAGGCTTGAGACTGTCGTGCAGGGTGCCGGCAAGAGCTTGCAGTTCACGCCGGATGGCGCTGTCCTGGCTCTGCAGCAACAGCCGTCCCATCGCGAACCCCGCGCCGTAAAGGAGTGCACCCATCACCAGCAAGGAGAGTCCCGCCAGTCTCAATCGAGCTTGAAATAACAGGCGATGCGCTGGCGTTTGGATGGTCATCACAGCAACACCGCAGCATGCGGGTTCAGCCGATACCCCTTACTCGGTATGGTTTCAATCGGAGAAGCAAGCCCATGAGAAGCAAGCTTGCGCCGCAGCAATCGCACCTGGGCGGCAACAACATTGCTGATGGGATCCTGCTGCAGATTCCACAGTTGGTTGCGCAAGCGTGAGCCGGAAATCACCTCACCGGGGTGTTCCAGGAAATAGCTCATCAGTTGCTGCTCTTTCGTGGAGAGCTCAATGCAAACCTCAGCTGCGGCTGTTGCCACGAGCAACTGCCCCGCGGCGAGATCCAGCCGGAAGCAACCGGCTTCCAGGAGCGGCGCCCGATAGCTGGGCTGTCGCCGCTGCAACGCCCGTACCCGTGCGAGCAGCTCCTCCATCGCGAAGGGCTTGCTCAGATAGTCGTCCGCGCCGGCATCCAGGCCCTCAACCCGGTCGGCTGTTTCGTTACGGGCCGTGAGCAGCAAGAGCGGTAGCGCCAGGCCCCGCGATCGCGTTCGCCTGCACAGATCGAGGCCGCTGAGCTCCGGGAGCATCCAATCAAGAATTCCCAGGTCGTAGTGGGCCTGATCACTCCCCAGAAGCACCCAGCCGTCCTGACCGCTGACGCAGTGATCCACCACATGGCCCTGGCCCTCCAGGGCTGCCTGGATGGATCGCGCTAGATCCATCTCGTCCTCCACCAACAGGATCCGCATGGGCATCGGCGTGGCGGATCAACAGGGCACAGATCTTAGTGAGGGCAGTGGATTTCATCTGTTTTTCATCCCGGTTGTGCCAACTTCCGCCTATCCAGTGCTTCCCCAGGCCTTTGCTTCCCCGAATCCTGCAGCTGGCGGCCAGCGCCAGCCTTGCTGCCACAGCCTTACTCGCAGCGCCCATCGCCACGCCCCTGGCCCTGGCGCATGTGGGCCATGGCGATGAGTTTCAGCAGCAGGGCGACGCACGCCAGGTGCGCCGCAACGCCGAAACCGATGCCCTGTTGGGGGTGGCCACGGCAACGCCGGAAGACGGGCCGGATGGGCTCTCGGTTCCCTCCACTGCTCTAGTCGATGCGAATGGCAAGCCACTGCTGTTCGTGCAAACCCAGACCACCTACGACCCTGTTCTCGTGGTGACGGGTTCCAGACAGGGTGACCGGGTTGTGATCACCGAGGGCCTTGATCCCACCGACGAGGTGGTGATCTCTGGCGCCCTCTCGCTGTACGCCGAATCGAAGAAGACACCACAGGCTGAGCCGGCAGCAGATAACAAAGCCGCTGCGCCACAGGACAGCGCGACGGCGAGCCCGTCCGCTCTACCCATTCCCGCCCTGGCAGCTGGCGCGGTTGTCGTACTCACCGCTGGGGCTATCTGGCTGAACCGCCGCAGGAAGACGGATGCTTGAGCGGTTGCTCAACACAACGCTGCGGTTTTCGATCGCACGCCGCTGGCTGATCGTTGCCGCCGCGGTGGTGATCAGCCTCTGGGGCCTGCTGGCGGTGAGCCAGATGCCCCTGGATGTGTTTCCCCCCTTCGCGCCGCCGCAGGTGGATGTGCAAACCAGCGCCGCTGGGCTCTCACCGGAAGAAGTGGAAACCCGCATCACGCTGCCGATCGAATCGGCAGTGAATGGCATTGCCGGGGTGGAGACCGTGCGCTCCTCCTCCAAGCCGGGTTTGTCGATGGTGCAGGTGGTGTTCAACCAGAACGCCGACATCTACCGCGCCCGCCAATCCGTGGCGGAGCGGCTGCAACAGGTGAGCGCCCAGCTGCCTACCAATGCAGATCCCCCCGAGCTCTCCCCGCTGGTGTCGCCTCTGGGCACAATCCTGCAGGTCGCCTTCACCGTGAACGGCGATGGCGCCACATCGCTGATGGATCTGCAGCAGCTGGTGTTGCGCTCCTATCGCCAGTCGATCCTGGCGGTGCCCGGCGTCGCCCAGGTGACGATCTACGGCGGCGATGAGCAGCAATTTCAGGTGCTCCTTGATCCCCAGGAGCTGCAGGCTCAGGCTGTCTCGCTCAAGGCGGTGATGGAGGGTGTTGGCTCGGCGATGGCCACCAGCCCTGGAGGCTTTCTGATCGGGGGTGGCCAGGAGCGGTTGATTCGCCCCTTGGCTCAGGTCACACAGGTGAGCGATCTGGCGGATGCGGCGGTGAAGAGCGAGCAGGGACGATCGGTGCTGCTCTCAACACTGGGAGAAGTGAAGCGCGGTGCAGCGCTCAAACGCGGTGACGCCAGCTTCAACGGCAAGCCAGCTGTGGTGCTGATGGTGACCAAGCAGCCCGATGTGGACACCCCCACGGTGTCCCGGGCAGTGGAGCAGCGCTTGGCCGAGCTGAACCGCACGCTGCCGAGCGATGTGCAGGTCCAGACCACATTTCGTCAGAGTAATTTCATCGATAGTGCCATCCGCAATGTGAGCGAGTCGCTGCTCCAGGGGGTGGTGATCGTTTCGGTGGTGATCGTGCTGTTTCTCATGAACTGGCGCGCCGCCGTGATCAGCCTCAGCGCCATTCCGCTGTCACTGCTGATTGGCCTGATGTTGATGAAGAGCCTGGGCCTGGGCATCAACACCATGACCCTGGGTGGGCTGGTGGTGGCGATCGGTTCGGTGGTCGACGACTCGATCGTCGACATGGAGAACTGCTATCGGGGGCTGCGCCGCAACCGGGCCAGCGACACGCCCAAATCGCCCCTGCAGGTGGTGTTCGACACCTCGGTAGAGGTGCGCCAGCCCGTGCTGTTCTCCACCGTGATCATCGTGGTGGTGTTTGCGCCGATCTTTTCGCTCACCGGCGTAGAAGGGCGCATCTTTGCGCCGATGGGCCTGGCCTACCTGCTGTCGATCGCGGCCTCCACCCTCGTAGCGGTAACGCTCTCTCCCGCGTTGTGCGCCATCTTGCTTGCGCCTGCGGAGCTGCCAGAGGAGAACACCTGGCTGGCTAACCGGGCTGAGCGGCTCTACCGGCCAATCTTGGATCTAGCGCTGAGATCACCGCAGCGCGTGCTGGCCATCGCTCTGGCGCTGATCGTCGCCACCACAACGATCCTGCCGGCACTGGGCCGGGTGTTTCTACCGGAATTCCGCGAACAATCGCTGGTGAGTTCGATGGTGCTCTACCCCGGGGTGTCACTGGAGATGACCAACCGAGCGGGGCTTGCACTGACCCGTTCGCTGCAGAACAACCCGTTGTTTGCATGGGTGCAGGTGCGCACGGGCCGCGCCCCCGGTGATGCCGATGGGGCCGGCGTGAACCTAGCTCACGTGGATGTGGAACTGAGCGATCAAGCCATGGCCAATCGGCCCGCTGCCATTGCCGAGCTGCGGCAGGCTTTTTTAAAGCTGCCCGGTGTGGCGCCCAACATCGGCGGCTTCATCTCGCATCGCATGGATGAGGTGCTCTCGGGGGTGCGCAGCGCGATTGCAATCAAGATCTACGGCACCGATTTAGGCGAACTGCGCCGCATCGGTGAGGCGGTGGAGAAGGCCATCAAACCCATTGATGGAGTGGTGGATCTGCAGTTGGAACCGCAGCTGCCGATTCCCCAGGTGCAGATCCACTACGACCGCCCGCTTGCGGCGGCGCTGGGGCTCACGGTGGAGGAGCTGTCGCAAGCAGTGGAGATCGCGCTCAACGGCAAGGTGGTGGGCCACGTGGTGGAAGGGGGTGTGCGCAGCGATGTGCTCGTGCAGCTTCAGGAGAATGCTCGCCAGAACCTGGAGGCCATCCGCTCGTTGCCGGTGGCCTTCAGCAATGGCATGACCGTTCCTCTCGGCAGTGTTGCCTGGGTTGAGGAAGGTCTGGGGGCCAACATCGTCAACCGAGAAGATGTTTCCCGCATGATCGTGGTCTCCACCAACGTCAGCGGCCGGCCCCTCGGCACTGTCGTCAAAGACATCCAGCGCACCATTGCCCGTGAGGTGCCACTGCCTCAGGGCTACACGATCCGCTACGGCGGCCAGTTCGAATCAGAAGAACGGGCAACCGCGTCTCTGGTCTTCTACAGCGCTGTTGCCGCAGTGGTGATCGGTGTGCTGATGGTGATTTCGGTGAAATCAGTGCCCGCCACAGTGGCGATCATGCTCAACCTGCCCCTGGCCCTGATCGGAGGTGTGGTGGCGGTGTTGCTCACGGGAGGAGTGCTATCGATCGCCTCGTTGATCGGCTTCATCACGCTGTTTGGCATCGCCGTGCGCAATGGGTT